>CAYVFM010000001.1:0-5241 GCA_964450995.1 uncultured Gemmatimonadota bacterium
CCCGGCTCCGTCATCTTCCGGAAGTCCAGGATGCGGTCCAGCTCCTCCTCGTCCAGGAGGCCGCGCTCGAGCACCACCTCGCGGAGGGTGCGGTCCTGCTCCAGCGAGGCCTTCGCCACCTCGGCGGCGGCGTCGTAGCCGATCTCCGGCGCCAGGGCCGTGGCCAGGGCCGCGGTGGACTCGGCGTTCCGGCGGCAGCGCTCCTCGTTCGCCTCCATCCCGCGGACGCAGCGCTCGGTGAACTCGCGGCTCACGTTGGCCAGGATCTCGATCGACTCGAGGAGGTTGTGGGCCATCACCGGGATCATGACGTTCAGCTCGAAGTTGCCGTGCTGGCCCCCGGTGGTGACGGCCGCGTCGTTGCCGATCACCTGCGCGGCGACCTGGCAGACCGACTCGGCCATCACCGGGTTGATCTTCCCGGGCATGATGGACGAGCCCGGCTGGACGGCGGGCAGCTCCAGCTCGCCGATGCCGGTCCGCGGGCCGGAGGAGAGCCAGCGGACGTCGTTGGCGATCTTCATCAGGCTCACGGCCACCGTCTTCAGCGCCCCGCTCGCCTCCACCATGGCGTCGCGGGCGGCCTGGGCCTCGAAGTGGTTCTCGGCCTCGACGAAGGCCACCCCGGCCCGCTCGCTGAGCCGGGCCGCCATCCGCCGCCCGAACTCCGGATGGGTGTTGAGCCCGGTGCCGACGGCGGTGCCGCCGATGGCCAGCTCCCCCAGCGAGTCGCGCACCTTCGCCACCCGCTCCAGCCCGTGCTCCACCTGGCTCGCCCAGCCGGAGACCTCCTGGCCCAGGCGCACGGGGGTGGCGTCCTGGAGGTGGGTCCGGCCCGCCTTGGGGACGTCGTCGAACGCGTCGGCCTTCTCCCGGAGGGCGTCCCGGAGGCTCCGCAGGGCCGGGACCAGCTCCTCCTCCAGCGCCACCAGCGCCGAGACGTGGCAGGCGGTGGGGATCACGTCGTTGCTGGACTGGCCCAGGTTGACGTGGTCGTTCGGGTGGACCGGCTCCCGGCTGCCCACCTCGCCGCCCAGGAGCTGGATGGCGCGGTTCGCGATCACCTCGTTGGCGTTCATGTTCGTCGAGGTGCCGGAGCCGGTCTGGAAGACGTCCAGGACGAAGTGGTCGTCCAGCTCGCCCTCGGCCACCTCCAGCGCCGCCCGGCGAATGGCGTCGGCCCGCTCCTCGTCCAGGAGGCCCAGCTCGCGGTTCACCTCGGCCGCCGAGGCCTTGATCCAGCCCAGCGCCCGCAGGAAGCGACGGTCGAACCGGAGCCGGCTGATGGGGAAGTTCCTGCGGGCCCGCTCGGTCTGGGCCCCGTAGAGCCGGTCGGCGGGGATCTCCACCTCGCCCATCGAGTCGCGCTCGACGCGTGTGTCGGCCATGGGTCGTCCTCGCTGTCGGTGTCGTCTCTCGCTCGTCGCGGCGGGTGGAGGGGGGCCGTCGCCGGCCTCAGAACTCGACCCGGTCCCCCACGTCCACGCCGTGCTCCTCGAACCAGCCCGCCTCCATCTCCAGGGCGTAGAGGGCGGGCTGGCGGGAGCGGTGCAGCTCCTCGGTCTCCGGCTGCATGGTCTGGACGTCCACGATGACCCCGCTCCGGTCGATGAAGGCGATGTCCAGGGGGATCCTCGTGTTGCGCATCCAGAAGGAGAGGGTCCGCTGCTCCGGGTAGACGAAGAGCATCCCGTGGTCCTCGGGCAGGGAGTCCCGGCCCATCAGCCCCCGGCGGCGCTCCTCGTCGCTGTCGGCCACCTCGGCCCGCACCTCGTGGCCCCCGACCCGGAGGACGGTGGTGGGGCGCCCCCGGCCCGCGTCCCCGGAGACGGTGTCGGAGGCCGCCCCGGAGTCGACCGCGGCGCTCTCCTGGACCGCGGGCCGGTCGGCCCGGGAGGCCGCGTCGCCGGGGGCCTCCGCTCCCCCGGCGCCGGCGTCGCCGCAGGCGGCGGGGACCAGCGCCGCCAGCACGAGGACCGGCCATCGGAAGCCGCTCACGGCCCCACCTCCAGCGGCGGGAGCGCCTCCAGCCCCTCGAGGACGCGCTCCCGGACGGCCCGGGGCCCGGGGGCGGCCTCGACCCGCTCGCCGCCCTCCATCACGGGCGTCAGCATCCGCTCGGTCTCCCCGCCGCAGGTCTCGCAGGCGGGCGGCTCGGAGCGGAAGGTGCCGATCCGCCGCGAGCCGCACTCGACGCAGCGGAAAGTCTGCTTCGCCCCGGACCACTTGCCGCGCTTGCCGGCGGCCTCGCCCTCGATCTCGACGATGTCCATCGAGTAGTCGACGATGGGCGCGGCGCTGATGGCGCCGCCGACCCCGTAGCCGTCGGCCACGCCGTTCAGCCGGAGGATCTCCTCCTCGTCGATCCCGCCGCTGACGAAGAGGTCCACCTCCGTGTGGCCCCGGATGTCCAGCTCCCACCGCACCTCCTCCAGCAGGCGCCGGAAGTCCCCCTTCCGGGTGGAGGGGGTGTCGAGCCGGACCGAGTCGAGCGCGTCGCCCAGCTCCTCGGCCACCGCCACCGCCTCGAACTTCTCGTCGTGGAAGGTGTCGATGAGCGAGACCCGGGGGACCGACGGGTCGATGACCTCGTGGAAGGCGCGGGTGGCCTCGACGGTGTCGCCGATCACCAGCACCAGGGCGTGGGGGATGGTGCCGACGGGGTCCTCGCCGATCAGGTCGGCGCCGGCCACGGTGGCGACGCCGTCGCAGCCGCCCACGAAGGCGGCCCGCTCGATCACCGGCGCCACCGTGGGATGGAGGCGTCGGGCGCCGAAGCTCACCACGGGTCGGTCGCCGGCCGCCTTCCGGCACCGCGCCGCCCCCGTGGCGACGCCGCTCGCCTGGCAGATCATCCCCAGGAGGGCGGTCTCGTACTCGCAGAACGCCCGGTAGGGGCCGGAGACCTCCATCACCGGCTCCAGCGGGCCGAACAGCGTTCCCTCGGGCACGGCCCGGACGTCGACCTCCAGCTCGCCGGCCAGCTCCAGGGCCTCGTCCAGCCCCGTGAAGACGGCCCAGTCGCGGCCGGCCGGAAGCGACTTCGCCACGAACTCGGCCCGGACGTGGGGGTTCAGGTCCGCGGCCTCCAGGATCTCCCGGGTCCGGCGGAAGTAGACGTCGGTGACCTCGCCGTCGCGGACGTCCTCCGGCGTGGCGCTGTGGAGCTTCACCCTGGCACCTCCGTGTCGCTTGGAAAGGGCGTCGCCCCTCCCGTCATGCAAGGGAGACGCCGGCGAGGGGGGCGCCGCCCGCCCGGCGCCGGACCCTGGCACCGGCCTTGCCCCCGCTTCCCCGTGCCATGACCCACCGTCTCCGCGAGCTGTCCCACACCGCCGACGTCGGCTTCGAAGTCGAGGCCCCCGACCTGGAGGGCCTCTTCGAGGGGGCCGCCCGCGGCCTGGTCGGCGCCCTGGGGGTGGACGGTGCGCGGGACGGAGCCGAGGACGCCGGCCCCGTGCGGCTGGCTCGCCCGGACCTGGAGCGGCTGCTGGTCCACTGGCTCCGGGAGCTGCTGGCCCGGGCCATGGCGGAGGGCCAGGTGCCGGAGGCGGAGGTCCGGGAGGTCCGGACGGGCGACCCGGCCTCCCTCCGGGCCGAGGTCCGGTGGCTGCCGGCCTCCCCGGACGGTCCGGCCCGGGAGATCAAGGGGGTCACCTACCACGGGCTCCGGGTCGCCCGCGAGGGCGGGAGCTGGCACGCGCGGGTGGTGCTGGACGTATAACGGAGACGCGCGGGTCGGCGCCGGAGCCGGCCCCGCCGACCGAGCCCCCGCCCGAGACGGAGCGCCGAGATGGAGATCCAGGTCCGACGCGTCGACGACGTCCGCTGGAAGATCCCGGCCACCGGGGACATGCGGGTGGACGGGCTCGTCTTCGCGGACGACGAGATCATGCGGGACCTGGAGAAGGACCAGGCCCTCCAGCAGGTGGCCAACGTGGCCTGCCTGCCCGGCATCGTGAAGCACTCCCTCGCGATGCCCGACATCCACTGGGGCTACGGCTTCCCCATCGGCGGCGTGGCGGCCTTCGACGCCGAGGACGGCGTCATCTCCCCCGGCGGGGTCGGCTACGACATCAACTGCGGGGTCCGTCTGCTCCGGTCCGACCTCGACGCCAGCTCCGCCGCCGCCCGGATCGAGCCCCTGGTGGAGGGCCTCTTCCACGCCCTGCCCAGCGGCGTGGGGGCCAGCCGCTCGGACGTGGTGCTGGACCGCGGCGAGCTGACCGAGCTGCTCGGCGAGGGGGCCGGCTGGCTGGTGGACCGCGGCTACGGCCGCGCGGACGACCTGGAGGCCATCGAGGGGGGCGGACGCCTGGAGGGGGCCGACCCCGGGGCCCTCTCCGACCGGGCCCTGGACCGGGGCAAGAGCCAGGTGGGCACCCTCGGCTCGGGCAACCACTTCGCCGAGGTCCAGGCCGTCGAGGAGATCTACGACGAGGAGGCCGCCCGGGCCTTCGGTCTGGAGGTCGGCAAGACCGCCTTCATGATCCACTCGGGCTCCCGCGGTCTGGGCTACCAGGTGTGCGACGACTACCTGGAGACGATGATCGACGCGGCGGAGAAGTACGGGATCCACCTCCCCGACCGGCAGCTCTGCTGCGCGCCCGTCCGCTCCGAGGAGGGCCAGCGGTACCTTCGGGCCATGGCGTGCGGCGCCAATTACGCCTTCGCGAACCGCCAGATGATGGCCCACAAGGCCCGGAGCGTCTTCGGCCAGCTCTTCGGGGAGTCGGCCTCCGACTCCATGCGCACCGTCTACGACGTCTGCCACAACATCGCGAAGTTCGAGGAGCACGAGGTGGACGGCGAGACGCGCCGCGTCTGCGTCCACCGGAAGGGCGCCACCCGGGCCTTCCCGCCGGGCCACGAGGAGCTCCCGCCGCGCTACCGGGGCACCGGCCAGCCGGTCCTCGTGCCGGGCGACATGGGTCGGTACTCCTACGTGGCCGTGGGGACGCCGGAGGGCTACGGCGAGACCTTCGGCTCGAGCTGCCACGGGGCGGGGCGGCTGAAGAGCCGGACGCAGTCCCGGAAGGACACCGAGGGGCGGAGCCTCTTCCGCGAGTTCCGGGACCAGGGAATCTACGTCCGCTCGGACAAGCGCAGCACGGTGGCGGAGGAGGTGCCCGAGGCGTATAAAGACGTGAAGAACGTCATCGACGTGGTCGAAGCCGCCGGCATCGGCCGCCCGGTGGCCCGGCTCCGGCCCCTCGGCGTGGTGAAAGGATGAACCCCGTG
>CAYVFM010000001.1:5341-11740 GCA_964450995.1 uncultured Gemmatimonadota bacterium
GCCGCCCGGTGGCCCGGCTCCGGCCCCTCGGCGTGGTGAAAGGATGAACCCCGTGACCGTCCGCCTCGTTCGCCGCACCGGGAACGCCGCCCGGGCCGAGGTCCGGGAGCGGAGGGGGCGCTGAGCCGATGATCCTCCCCGACGTCCGGGCGTCGTTCGGCCCCGAGGAGGTCCGGTGGGTCCTGCGCCTCCTCTCGGAGGACGAGGCGGACCGGGAGCGCTGGGAGCGGACGCTGGAGGAAGAGGGGCTGGACGGGCTGCTCGACCGCCCCGAGACGCTGGAGGGGCTGCTGGACGCCGACCGGGTGGAGGTGGCCCCCCTCCGGCTGGTCCTCTACGTCCTGCTCCGACACGCCCTGCTGGACGCCGGCATCGAGCGGCGGGAGATCGCCGACTACGTCACGGCCGTCGTGGCGGAGTTCGGGATGGGGCGCCGCGCCCGCCGGATCGCCGACCACGACGACCGCGAGTACGGCTACCTGGTGGACATCATGGAGGACCTGGTCCGGGCGGAGGGCCGCCGGGCCTTCCTCCTCCGGGCCCACCTGGGCAACTTCGCCCTCTGGCTCTCGGGCCTCTTCCCCGACTGGATCGACGCCCGGGTGCGGAGGAAGGGCGGGCCCGGCCTGGACTACTACGAGGAGATGGGGAGCACCGGCTACCGGATGGCCGCCGACGACCGCCACGCACGCCAGCACGCCCTGGACGACCTCTACCGGGACGCCGCCGAGTCCTTCGTGCCCCTGCGCCGGACCCTCAACCGGGTGTCCGACCGGGTCCTCTTCCCCCGCTCGGGCTCGCCGGTCGATCGCCTGCTGCGCCGGGCCCGGGACGGCTTCGGGGACCGCGACGCCCTGCACTGAGGCGTGCGCCCACCAATCGAGAATCGTTCTTGATGGCGGGGCCGGCCCGGCCTAGCTTGGAGGGGCCCGCCGACGCGCCTTCCACGCCCGACCACGGAGCGCCATGACCGACCAGGTCGAAACCCGTCCGCCGCTGGGTTGCGCGGCCGTGATGATGGACGTCCTGCGGGACTCCCTCCGCGAGCACGGCCTCCCGGTCACCCAGCAGCGAGAGTCCATCGCCCGGGTGCTCTTCGAGTCCACCCGCCATCTCTCCGCCGAGGACATCGAGGAGCGCCTGCGGGAGCGCGGGGAGCACGTGGGCAAGGCCACCGTCTACCGCACCCTGAACCTCCTGGTGGAGGTGGGCCTGGCCACCGAGCACGACTTCGACGAGGGGTTCAAGCGCTACGAGGCCAACGTCGGCCCGGCCCGCCACGACCACCTGATCTGCACCTCCTGCGGAGACGTGGAGGAGTTCCAGCACGACGGCCTCGAGGCGCTCCAGGAGGAGCTGGCAGAGGCACACGACTTCGAGCCCGTCTCGCGCCAGCTCAAGATCTACGGCCTCTGCTCCGACTGCCGGCCCGCGGGGGACGACGGACCCTACCGACGTGCCGGCTGACGGCCCGGTCGGCGGAGCCGGCGACGACCGGCGACGGCTCCGGGACCTGCTGGCCGAGCGCTCCTTCCGGGTCGGCACCTTCGAGCTCTCCTCCGGCGGGACCAGCGACTACTACGTCGACTGCCGCACCACCACCATGCACGCCGAGGGGCAGGTCCTGGTGGGCCGGGTCGGCTGGGCGGCGCTCGACGGCGCGGGCCTCGAGCCCGAGCTGGTGGGCGGGCTCACCATGGGCGCCGACCCCATCTCCTACGCCCTGGCCGGGGAGAGCTGGCGGCGGGGCCGTCCGGTCCACGCCTTCTCCGTCCGCAAGCGGTCCAAGGAGCACGGCACCGGGCGCCGCATCGAGGGATGCTTCGAGGAGGGGCGCCGGGTGGTGGTGACCGAGGACGTGATCACCACCGGCGGCTCCGCCCTGGAGGCCGTGGAGGCGGTGCGGGAGGGCGGCGGCGAGGTCGTCGCCGTGCTCGCCCTGGTGGACCGGGGCGAGGGCGGCCGGGAGCACATCGAGGAGGCCGGGCCGCCGGTCCTCGCCCTCTTCGACGCGGGGGAGCTGGCGGCCGCGTCCGACGCGGGGACCGGGGGCGGCTGAGGGCGCTGGACCGCGCGGCGGCGGGTCCGCACATTCGTGCCCCGCGCCGCCCGCTCCGCCCCATCCCCGCCCATCCCCGTTCCGGAGGACGATGCTGCGACGCGCGCTTCTCTTCCTCAGCGAGCAGGAAGGTCTGAAGGACCTCCTGCTCCGGGTCCCGATGCTGCGCCGGGTCGCCCGCCGGTTCGTGGCGGGCGACCGCCTGGAGGACGCCCTCCGCGCCGCCCGGCGCCTCAACGACGACGGGCTCCTGGTGACCCTCGACCACCTGGGCGAGAGCGTCGACGACCGGGCCACCGCCCGGCGGGCGGCCGACGCCTACGTCGAGAGCCTCGACGCCATCGAGGAGGACGAGGCCCGGTCGACGATCTCGCTGAAGCTCACCCAGCTCGGCCTGGACATCGACCGCGGCTTCTGCGAGGAGAACCTCCGCCGCGTGCTGGACCGGGCGTCCGACCTGGACAGCTTCGTCCGGATCGACATGGAGAGCTCGAAGCACACCGGGGCCACGCTGGAGCTGTTCGAGGCGGTCCACCGGGATCACCGGGGCCACGTGGGGGCCGTGCTCCAGTCCTACCTCCGCCGGACCGCGGAGGACGCCCGTCGCCTGGCCGGGCTCGACGCCCCCGTCCGGCTCTGCAAGGGGGCCTACGACGAGCCCTCCGACGTGGCCTTCCAGGACCGGGAGGAGGTGGACGCGAACTACGTGCGCTGCCTCCGGATCCTGCTGGAGGGCGGCGCCCCCACGGCGGTGGCCTCCCACGACGAGCGGATGGTGGAGGCGGCCCTGGAGCTCGTGGACGAGCTGGGGATGGAGACCGGCGAGGTGGAGTTCCAGATGCTGTACGGGGTCCGCCGGGACTTCCAGCGCGATCTCGCCCGGGCGGGCCACCCGGTGCGCATCTACGTGCCCTACGGTTCGGAGTGGTACCCGTACCTGATGCGGCGGATGGCGGAGCGGCCCGCCAACCTGGCCCTGGTGCTCCGGGCCCTGGCCGGGGGCTGAAACACCGCCCGGCGTGTGGGGTCTCAACCTCAACGCGGAAACCCCATCGAAGACGGGAGCCCAGCGACGTGATCGAGTTCACCGAAGAGGCCCGGGAGCGCGTCCTCGCGTTCATCGAGCAGGAGGACGAGGACGAGCTGGCCGTCCGGGTGGCCGTGAAGAACTCCAGCCCCTTCTCGCCCGAGTACGACCTCCTCCTGATCGAACCCGACGAGGTCCGGTCCGAGGACCGGGCCTTCGACCAGGACGGCTTCACCCTCTACGCCGATCCCCACAGCGTCGAGTTCCTGGAGGGGGCGACGGTGGACTGGGTCTCCACCCTCCAGCAGAGCGGGTTCAAGATCGAGAACCCCAACACCCGGAGCCCGGACGACGAGCCGCCGGAGGGGGAGCTGGCCGAGCGGGTCCAGGCGGTCCTGGACGAGCAGATCAACCCGGGCGTGGCCCAGCACGGCGGCCGGGTGAGCCTGGTGGACATCCGCGACAACGTCGTCTACCTGAGGATGGGCGGGGGCTGCCAGGGGTGCGGCCTGGCCTCGGTGACGCTGACCCAGGGCATCAAGCGCACCCTGAGCGAGGCGGTGCCCGAGGTGGAGGGCGTGGAGGACGTCACCGACCACGAGGCCGGCGACAACCCCTACTACGATCCCGCCCGGGTGGGCTCCCGGGGCACCTGAGGGGAGCCGCTCAGCGCAGGACCGCCGCAACCCCGGTGTCGGTGGGCATCCGCTCCGGGGAGAGCACCAGCGCCCTCCCGCCCCGGCGGAGCACCATCTCCGCCAGCTCGTCCAGCAGCTCCACCGCGTGGTTCCCCGGGTCGTCGCCCCCCTCCCGGAGCACCTCCACGGCCCCGGTCCCACGGTCCACGGTGCCCCAGATCCGCCGGTCGCGCTCGGTGAGGAGCAGCCGGATCCGGCCGGCGATGGCCAGCCGGGCCACGTTGGCCACGTCCATCTCGCCCTTCCCCTGGCCGTAGGCCCGCTCCCACAGCTCCAGCGCCTCGTCCACCTTGTCCAGGGCGGCTTCCCTGGCGATGGGCCAGGCGGCCTCGTGGAGCCGCTCCGGCGACCAGTCCGTGACCGAGGCCTCGACGCCCTTCCCCACCAGGTTGTCGAGGCTGCTCACGTCCCGATAGATGGGGTGGTACTCCTGGACGGCGGCCAGCACCACGGGGCCGATCTCGTCGGAGAGGAACTCCCCGAGCCCCCTGTCGACCCGCTTGAAGTACCTCCTGAGCTCCGGCTCGGAGTCGTCGTGGCCCACCCCGTGGCCGTGGAAGGTGGGCTGGTGGCCGCCACGGCCCCGCTGGCCCCGGCTGGGACCGGCCTTCCGGCGGTGCACGAACTCCGGGTCCCGCTCGAACTCGAAGCCCAGGGCGTCCAGGAGGCTCTTCGGGAGGCCGCTGAGGTCCATGGGCGCCAGCCCCTCGGCGGTGCCCTCCCAGAGGCGCAGGTCGTTCCGGCCCAGCCCCAGCACCCAGTAGCGGTCCGGCGCCTGGAGCAGGTCGATCAGGGGGCGGGTGTGGAACGTGGGCCCGACCACCACCAGCTCCTGGAACTCGGTGGGCACCCGGTAGATCCTCTGCAGGCCCGGGGCGACGAAGACGGCCAGGCCGTCGGACTGGTACCGCCAGAACTCCCGGTCGTCGATCAGCGGCTTCAGGTCCTCCAGCTCGTCGGTCGGCGCGTCTCCGTCCTCCTCGGCCGCCGCCAGCTCCACGGCGCGCTCCAGCGCGGCCCGGAACCGGAGGCGGTCGCCCTCGACCTCGCTCCCGACTCGGGCGGTAGGCAGGTAGATCGAGACCGCCGTGCCGTCGGGCTCCTCCAGCAGCTCCTTCAGGTTCTCCCGTCCGAAGTACTCCACCGTGCCGCTCCCTTCTCGCCTCGCTCCAGGGATCGTCGCCCCGCCGGATGCGGGGCGGCCGGACCGCTCCAACGCTTCAACGAACGTACCAGCGCGGCCAGCCGCGGCCGCGGCTCCGCGTCAGCCCTCGTCGCCGCCCAGGATCGAGTGCAGCACCATCCCCACCACCGACATCACCAGGGCCCCGAGCACGGCGGCCAGGAAGCCCTCCAGGTGGAGGCCGGGCGCCAGCACGCCGGCCAGCCAGAGCAGGAAGCCGTTCAGCACCAGCAGGAAGAGGCCCAGCGACAGCACGGTCAGCGGCAGGGTGAGCACCACCAGCACCGGCTTGACCAGGGCGTTCAGCAGGCCCACCACCAGGGCGGCCACCAGCAGGGCCCCGAGCCCCCCCGTGACGACGATCCCGGGCACGAGGCTCGCCGCCGCCCAGAGCGCCGCAGCGTTCACCAACCAGCGGACCAGCAGCTTCATCGGCGCCTCCCTGACGTGGGTTCCGTTCCGGCGTCGGGCCGGAACATCGCTTGCACCCCGGATTCTAGCCACCGCCCCCGGCGAGCGCAGGGGGCGGCCGGAGCGTCCGCATCGGGATCACCCCGGCAGGGAGGCGATCGATGGAAGCCGAGCGAGACGGCGTCGTCGTCGAGTGCGTCCAGGGCGACATCACCGACCAGCCGTCCTTCGACGCGGTGGTCAACGCGGCCAACTCCAGGCTGCGGACCGGCGGGGGTGTCGCCGGCGCCATCCACCGGGCGGCCGGGCCCGGGCTGGAGGAGGCGTGCCGGCCCCTGGCTCCCATCGAGCCCGGCGAGGCGGTGATCACGGGTGGCCACGACCTCCCCAACCCGCACGTCATCCACTGCCTCGGCCCCGTCTACGGGGACGACGAGCCGGCCGACGAGCTGCTGGCGAGCTGCTACCGGGAGGCCCTGCGGCTGGCCGAGGAGGAGGGGCTGGCCTCGGTGGCCTTCCCGGCCATCTCCACCGGCGCCTTCGGCTACCCGATGGAGGAGGCCGCGGAGGTCGCCCTGCGGACGGTCTGGGAGGCCGCCCCCGACCTCGAGAGCGTCCGCCGGATCCGCTTCACGCTCTTCGGCGACCGGGCCCTGCGGGCCCACGAGGACGCGCTCTCGGAGCTTGCCGGCGAGGGCTGACCGGCCGACGCGCCCCGGCCCCGCGGCTCAGAAGCCGGGCTTCACCGCGAAGTCCCAGAACCAGTCCCTGTTCTCCCGGTCGATGGGGTTGACGTAGTCCAGCTCCAGGATCGCCAGCCCGAAGAGGTTGAGCCGGGCGCCCACGCCCACGCTCTTCACGATCTCCCGCTCCCCGCCCAGGAAGGTCGGGTCCAACTCCCGGTCCCAGGCCACGCCCGCGTCGAAGAAGGCGATCAGGTCCAGCGGGGGCACGTCGCTGGTCTGGAGGATCCCCACGCCGCCCAGCACCGGGAGCCGGGCCTCGGCGTTGAAGACCCCGA
>CAYVFM010000001.1:11840-47759 GCA_964450995.1 uncultured Gemmatimonadota bacterium
AGGATCCCCACGCCGCCCAGCACCGGGAGCCGGGCCTCGGCGTTGAAGACCCCGATGCGGCTCCCCTGCAGGTCGCCGAGATCCGGACAGAACGCCTGGACCAGATCGCAGTCGGCGAAGTCGCCGAACGAGAAGTCGTAGCCCCGCACCAGGGTGGGGAAACCCAGGAAGAAGTCGCTGAGCCGCTCGTCGTCGGCCCCGCCGCCGTAGCGACCGACGTGCAGCGCCCGGCCCGCCAGGGTGAAGGGCATCACCGGGAGAAAGTACTTGCGGTAGTCGGCGACGACGGTCGTGTAGTTGAGGTTCCCCACCGTCGGCGACACCTCGAGGCGGTAGCGCTGACCCAGCATGGGAGCGGTGGTGCCCATCACCGCGTTGTCGTAGACCAGGGCCGCGCTGGCGGTGGCGGAGTTGATCGACGACGGTGTCTCCAGGTCCCGCTCGTCCTCGAAGATCACGCGCCCCCCGGGACCCACGCCGATCTGGCGGAGCCGCGCGGCGAAGTCGACGTTGCGGACGCCCCCCGAGAACTCGGCCCGGAGAGAACGGTTGAAGGGATATTCCAGAAGGCCCGTGAGCTCGCGGTTGATCTGCCAGAACCGGATCTCGCTGAAGATGACCGAGTTCTGCGGGCCGGCGTTGATGGACCGGAGCCGCTGGATGAAGGGGATCTGTCCGCCCCGGAGCCCCCAGTTCCAGCGGTCGCCCCGGTCGGTGAACTGGCCGAAGAGCGCCGTGCTCTTGAAGATCTCGCCCTGGCTGCCGTCGACCTGCAGGATGGTGGCCAGGTTGTGGTTGCCCAGCATGTCGCTGAAGTAGGCCGAGCCCCCGCCGCTAACCCCCACGCCGTACTCGCTGGCCCCCACCGCCAGGGAGGGCCGGCCGATGAAGTCCAGCGACAGCGACGACTGGTAGTCCCGGCGCTCGAAGGTCAGCGGGTCCGGCAGCCCGAGGTCGGCGTCCGCCAGCAGGCGGTCCACCGCGCCGCCGGCCCCCTGCCGGTCACCAGGCGGCAGGAGGGCCGGGCGCAGACCGGCCAGGGGGAGCTCCTCGCCCACCGGCTCGCCGGCCAGCTTCTCCGGGTCGTCCAGGGCGTAGAGGTCGAAGACGAAGTTGCCCTGGCCGTGGACGCTGAAGACGGCCGTCTCCGCGTCCCGCGCCACCGTGAGCGACGGGCTGAGGCTCGTGATGCCCCCGACGCCGGTGTGGAGGTCGCTGATCCGGTGGAAGGATCCGTCCGGCAGGTGGAGCCGGTACAGGTTCGAGACGCCGCCGTGGTCGGAGACGAAGTAGAGGTCCTCCGAATCCGGCGACCACTGGGGGTTGACGTGCTTGCCCGAGGGGAGGTGCGGCAGCTCCCGGAAGGAGCCGGTCGCCGGGTCCACCAGCGCCAGCCGCCACTCGCCGGGCCGGAGCTGCTGGAGCTGCGTCGTGTAGCGGTCCGTCGCCACGGCGATGTGCTCGCCGTCGGGCGACCAGGTGGGATGGAGCTCCGCGTACTCGTCCTCGGTGAGCCGCCGGAGCTCGCGGCTCTCCAGGTCCAGCACGTAGAGGTCCAGGTAGCCGCGGACCTGCGCGCTGAAGGCGACTCGACGGCCCTCCGGCCCCCAGGTGGGGTTGAAGATCTCGCCTACCTCGGGCACCCGGATCTCCTGCAGCTTGTCTCCGTTCCGGGGATCGAACACCGAGATCACGGGCGTTCCCTTCGTGACCGCCGCCAGCGCGAACCGCCGCCCGTCGGGCGACCAGGCGCCGGACGAGGAGAGCCACTGCAGGCTCTCGAAGTGCGGGTCCCGGGTCGTCTCGGTCAGCTTCCGCAGCACCTCGCCCGTCCGGGCGTTCGCCACGAAGAGCTCGATGGAGAAGAGGTTCTGCTCGGACGCGAAGACCATCAGCTCCCCGTCCGGCGAGAGGGACGGGCCGATGTTCTGCCGCGTCCCGCTCTTCTCCTCGCTCACCAGCTCCCGGGCCAGCGAGTCCGCCGGCCGGGTGGCGTCCAGCACCGGCTGCTGGACCTCGCGGGTGGCCTCGTGCCAGCCGGCGATCAGGGTGTCCGGGGGGACGCCGAGCACCTCGCTGAAGGCCCGGCGCAGGTTGCCGGCGCCAGCCGCGGCCTTCAGGAGCCTGCCCACCTTGTCGTCCCCGTACGTGCCCCCGATGTAGGACCAGAGGGAGTGGCCGAAGTGGTAGGGGAAGTACCGCGGGTCGCCCAGCTCGCCCCAGTCGGGCATCTCCCCGGCCTCCACGGCGCCCCGCATCCACTGGCCCTTGAAGGGGTCGGTGGAGCCGACCGAGAGGTACTCCGCCATCCCCTCGATGAACCAGAGCGGCATGCGCGAGGCCGCCGGCACGTCCAGGCCCACCGAGTTCGGGCCCCGGCCGGTGAGGTCGAACTGGAAAGCGTGGACGAGCTCGTGGCCGATGACGTGGTCGGTCTCGGACAGCGACCCGCCCATCGGCAGCACGATCCGGCGCTTCAGGAACTCCGTGAGCCCCCCGGTGGACTCGCCGATCTGGCCGGGCACCGCGTTGGTCTGCTCGAAGTCGGGATGGTTCGCGTAGAGGACGATGGGCTGCCGACCCCGGAGGTCGTGGTCCAGCATCCGCGAGAGCCGCGCGTACCACCGCTCCGCCATCCGACCGACCTCCCGGACGGCCTCCTTCTCCTCCTCGTAGTAGTAGATGTCGAAGTGCTCGGTCTCGAGCACCGCGAAGTCGAAGTCCTGGTACTGGACCTTGTTGCGGCCGAAGTACTGGGCCTCGGCGGCCTCGGGCAGGAGCGCCAGTGCCGTCCAGGCCGCAGCCAGGAGGAGGGCGGAGGCGGCGGGGCGGAGTCGGGACATGGGAGGTCTCCGTCGTGCCTGGTCGGGAGCACGGCCGCGGCGGCTCGCGGCGGGGGCCGCGCCGACGCGCCCGGCGGGGTCTCGCAAGCTACCGGCGGCCCCGGGACCGCGCCACCCGCGCCCGGGCGCTCGCCGGAGGGAACGGCCTCCGGCGTATCGCCGCCGCCGGTCCGGTCCCTGTTAGAGAAACAACAGGCCCGGCATCGCGAAGTTCCGGAGCCCCCCTCAGCCGGAGCAGCCCCGGAGCCGTCCTCCCCACCGGTCCCGGACCCGCTTCGCCCGCCTCTCCGTCCGGTAGGGGCCGGCCACCACGCGGGTGTGGCCGTCGGGCCCGTCCTCGAGCCGGGCCGGCTCCCCCGCCTCCTTCAGCCGGCCCCGCAGTCGTCGGGCGTTCTCCCGGTCCCGGAACGAGCCGACCTGGACCCGGTGGCAGCGCTCGGGCAGGGCCAGCACCTCGATCCGCACCCGGGTCGTGCCGCGCTCCAGGAACCCCAGGCGGCGGGCCGCGGCCCGGGAGACGTCCAGGACCCGGCCCTCGACGAACGGGCCGCGGTCGTTCACCGTCAGCTCGGTGGTCCGGCCCGAGGCCGTGACGGTGACCCGGATCCGGGTCCCCAGGGGCAGGGTCCGGTGGGCGGCGGTCATCCCCTCCTGGTCGTATCGGTCGCCCGAGGCGGTGGGCTTCCCGTGGAAGCCGGGACCGTACCAGGAGGCGACGCCGACCTGGGTCCACCCCTCCGCCGCCGCGGCACCGTCGGGGCCGGCCTCGGCGGAGCGGGAGGCGCCGCAGGCCGTGACGACCGCCGCGACGAGGACGGCGGCCAGCGGGCGGAGGGGAGACCGGGGGCGGGCGAGGGGACGGTGCGCGCTCACGCCGACACGAAAGCCGTCGCCCGCCGGGGGCGCAAGCCGGGAGGTGCGCCGCCGACCCGCGGCCGCTTGCAGGCGGCCGCCCCGCCCGCCACCGTGTCCCCGCGCCCGACCGAAGCCCACGACCGAAACCACCCCCTCCACCGGAGCCTCATGGCCACGTCCGCGAACCTCGGCTTCCCCCGCATCGGACCCGACCGCGAGCTGAAGCGCGCCACCGAGGGCCACTGGCGTGGCGACGTCTCCGCGGACGAGCTGCGCGAGACCGCCGCCCGGCTCCGGGCGGCCAACTGGCGGACCCAGGCGGCCGCGGGCATCGACCACGTCCCCTCCAACGACTTCTCGCTCTACGACCAGGTGCTGGACACCGCGGCGATGCTGGGCGCGGTGCCGGAGCGGTACGGGTGGGAGGGCGGCGAGGTGGGGCTGGACACCTACTTCGCCATGGCCCGGGGCGCCCAGGACGGGGAGCTGGACGTGGGCGCGCTGGAGATGACGAAGTGGTTCGACACCAACTACCACTACATCGTCCCCGAGCTGGGGCCGGACACCCGCCTCCGGCCCGTGGGCTCGAAGCCCGTGGACGCCTGGCGCGAGGCCGCCGACCACGGGATCGAGACCCGCCCGGTCCTGCTGGGGCCGGTGAGCTTCCTCCTCCTCTCCAACCCCGCCGAGCCCGGCTTCGACCCCCTCGACGAGCTGCTGGAGCCGGCCGTGGAGGCCTACGCCGCGGTGCTGGAGGAGCTGGCCGGGGCCGGCGCCGACTGGGTCCAGCTCGACGAGCCCTGCCTGGTCGAGGACCGGGGGGGAGCGGAGCTGGACGCGCTGGAGAGGGCCTACGGGCGGCTGGCCGCCTCGGCGGACGTCCGGCTGATGCTCCAGACCTACTTCGGACACGTGGGCGAGGCCTACCCTGCCCTCGCCGGCCTCCCGGTGGACGGGCTGGGCCTGGACTTCGTCCGGGGCCGCGAGCGCCACCTGGAGCTGCTGGCCGAGCACGGCTTCCCCGCGGACAAGCACCTCTCGGCCGGGGTGGTGGACGGCCGCAACGTCTGGATCGTCGACTACGGGGACGCCCTCCGCCTGCTGGACCGCATCCGGGACGAGGTGGACGACGAGCGGCTGGTGGTGTCGCCCTCCTGCTCGCTGCAGCACGTCCCCCTGGACGCCTCCCGCGAGACGGGCCTCGACGCGGAGCTCCGGTCCTGGCTCTCCTTCGCCCGCCAGAAGCTGGCCGAGGTGAGCGTCCTCACCCGGGCCGTGAACGAGGGCCGGGAGGCGGTGCGGCGCGAGCTGGAGGCCAACCGCGAGGCCCTGGACGCCCGCGCCGGATCGGGCCGCGCGCGGAACCCGGAGGTGCGGCGGCGGCTGGACGGGCTCTCCCTCGAGGACGCCGGCCGGTCGGCGCCCTTCGACGAGCGGCGGGCGGCCCAGGGCGAGCGGCTCGGCCTGCCCCCGCTGCCCACCACGACCATCGGCTCCTTCCCCCAGCACGAGGAGGTCCGCGCGAAGCGGAGGGAGCATCGCGAGGGGGAGCTGGAGACGGGCGACTACGAGGCCTTCCTCCGGGAGGAGATCGAGCGCTGCCTCGAGCTACAGCGGGACGCCGGCGTCGACGTGCTGGTGCACGGCGAGTTCGAGCGCAACGACATGGTGGAGTACTTCGCCGAGCGGATGGAGGGCTTCGCCTTCACCGAGCACGGGTGGGTCCAGTCCTACGGGAGCCGGTACGTGAAGCCCCCGGTCCTCTACGGCGACGTCCGGCGTCCGGAGCCGATCACCGTCCGCTGGTGGGAGCACGCCGACGGGGCCGTCGACGACCCGGTGAAGGCCGTCCTGACCGGCCCGGTGACGATGCTCCAGTGGTCGTTCGTCCGGGACGACCAGCCCCGGCGGGCGACCTGCCTCCAGCTCGCGCTGGCCGTCCGCGACGAGGTCGCCGACCTGGACCGGGCGGGAGCGCCCGTCATCCAGGTGGACGAGCCGGCGCTCCGGGAGGGCCTGCCGCTCAGGCGCGAGGGGTGGGACGCCTACCTGGCCTGGGCCGTGGGGTGCTTCCGGCTGGCCACCTCGGCGGTCCGGCCGGAGACGCAGGTCCAGACCCACATGTGCTACTCCGAGTTCAACGACATCATCGACCACATCGAGGCGATGGACGCCGACGTGCTCCTCATCGAGAACGCCCGCTCGGACGAGGAGCTGCTGGAGGTCTTCCGGGACTACGACTACGGCCGGGACATCGGGCCGGGGGTCTGGGACATCCACTCGCCCCGTGTCCCCCCGGTGGAGGAGATGGCCGAGCACGTCCGGGCCTCGCTCTCCGTGCTCCCGGCCGAGCGGCTCTGGGTCAACCCGGACTGCGGCCTCAAGACCCGCTCCTACGACGAGGTGGCGCCCGCGCTCGAGCACATGGTCGAGGCCGCCCGGGCGGTCCGGGACGAGCTCGGGGCGGGGGGCGGCTGACCGGGGCCCGTCGCGCACGCCTCTTGCGCTCTTCGGCCGCCGGAGGCGGACGGAACGGACGAGACACGGACCGACGGAGGAGACCGATGCGAGACACCCGATACGGCAAGGTGAAGGACCTCCCCGGCGTCGACTACGAGGAGGCCGTCGAGCGCGTCACCGGGGCTCTGTCCGAGGAGGGCTTCGGGGTCCTCACCGAGATCGACGTGCGCGAGAAGATGCGCGAGAAGCTCGGCGAGGAGTTCCGCCGCTACGTGATCCTCGGCGCCTGCGCTCCGGAGCTGGCCCACCGGGCGCTGCAGGAGGAGGACGCCGTCGGCCTGCTGCTGCCCTGCAACGTGGTGGTGGCCGAGTCCGACGACGGCTCGCAGGCGGCCTACCTGCGGCCCCGGGCGATGATGGGCTTCACCGGCAACGAGGCCCTGGACCCGGTGGCCGAGGAGGCCGAGGAGCGGATCGGGCGGGCCTTCGACCGGCTGTAGGGGACGACCCGCGACCACCGCACACGGAGGAGAGCCCGTGAGGAGCCGCATCGCCGCCCTCTGCACGCTGTTCGCCCTGCCCCTCGCCGCCGGGACGGCCGCGCAAGCGCCCGGCCCGACGGCGGCCGTCCCCGCCGGCCCCAGCGACACCCTGCCCCGGCCGCCGGCCGACCACCACGTGCACGTCTGGAGCCCGGACGCCGTCGACGCGCTCCTCCGGGCGCAGGAGGCGCTGGGCCAGGAGGTGATCGATCCGGAGACCGCCCGGGCCCGGGGCGCCGACGACGTGGTCGCCGCCCTGGACTCGGCGGGGGTGCGTCGCGGCGTGCTCCTCTCCACCGCCTACTTCTTCGGGATCCCCGACGTCGACTTCGACGACGAGCGCGCGAAGGTGCGGGCGGAGAACGACTACGTGGCCGAGCAGGTGAGCCGCCGCCCGGACCGCCTGGTGGGGTTCTGCAGCGTGAACCCGAAGTCCGGCTACGCCCTGGAGGAGATCGACCGCTGCGCCGGGATCCCCGAGCTGGTGGGCCTCAAGCTGCACCTGGCCAACTCCAGCGTCAGCCTGCGGGACAGCGCCGACCTGGACCGCCTGGCCGAGGTCTTCGCCCGCGCCGACCGGCACGGGATGCCCGTCGTGATCCACCTCCAGAACCGGGCCTCCGACTACGGCGCCCGGGACGCCCGGAACTTCCTGCAGGAGGTGCTCCCCGCGGCTCCCGGCGTCCCCGTGCAGGTGGCCCACCTGGCCGGCAACGGCGGCTACGGGCCCGACAACGCCGCGGCCGTCCGCGTCTTCGCCCGGGCCCTGGAGGAGCACCCGGAGCGCACGGCGAACCTCTTCTTCGACATGGCCGCCAGCCCCGTCCCCGTGCACCGGGCCCGCGGCGACTCGTCCCTGGTGGAGCAGGTGCGGGCCATCAACCGGATGGTGGCCGAGGGCGTCCGTGCGCTGGGGCCGGACCGGATCGTCTACGGGTCCGACTGGCCGGCCGCCTCCGGCCGCTACCTGGAGGGGATCAGCGGGTCCCTCCCCCTCCCCGACAGCACCCTGGCCGACCTGCTGGACGACCCCGCCCCGTACCTCCGCCGGGGGTCGCCGCGTTGAGCGTCGGGCTCCCGGACCTTACCCTCCCGATGATCGACGCTCGACCAATGGTCATGCTCGAGGAGGCGAGGACGATGGACCGGCAGGAAGGAACGGTGCAGTGGTTCGATCCCGAGAAGGGCTACGGCTTCATCGAGCCGGACGGGGGCGGCGAGGACGCCTTCGTGCACCGGACCGAGCTGGAGGACACGGACATCCTCCGGGAGGGAGACCGGGTGGAGTTCACGCCCGAGGCCAGCGACGAGGGCCCGAAGGCCGTCGAGGTCGAGCAGATCGCCGGCGGCGAAACCGAGGACGAGGCCGTGTCGGGCTTCGACACCGAGTCGGCCCGGTCGCCGGGGTCGCTGGAGGCCCGCCGCGAGCAGGAGCGGGAGGAGGCCGAGCCGGACGACCTGACCCCCGAGGAGCGGGGCGCCCAGGACGCCGGCGAGGAGATCGAGCCGCTGGACGAGCGCTTCTCCCGCTGAGGTCCGCCCCCCCGGCGGCCCGGTCGGCGACATCGGTGACGTGGCGAGCGGCCGGGGAAGGGACCGGCAGGGCCTGAGCGCGCGCCTCCGCGAGCGGCTCCCCGACCCGCCCGGGTGGCTGCGGGACCTGCTCACCCTGGCGGCGGCCTCGTCGGCCTGCCTGGCGGTCCCCGCGCTCCTGTCGGGGGCGGTGCACCAGAAGAGCCGGGCCATCTACCGGCTCATGTGGCTGAACGTCATCGGCCACGACTACCGGCTGCCCCTGGACACGCCCAAGCCGCTCCTGGCGGCGCGGGCGGGCCTGTCCGGGGAGACCGTCTACTGGGTGATCGCCGCCCTGGCGTTCGCCCTCCTGGCCGTCCTCTTCCGGCGCCTGGCCCGCCGGCTCTTCGGGCTGGGCGCGGCCGGGCTGGCGGCCTTCCTCCTGGTGGCCCTGGGCAACGGCTACGTCCTCCCGGGGCCCTTCCTCATCGGCTACTGGCCCCTCACCTATTACACCCTCCTGGCGCTGGCCGGGTGGTGCCTGCTGGAGGACCGTCGGGGCGCGGCCTTCGCGGTCGTCGGCCTCTCGGGCCTGATCCGGCCGGAGAGCTGGGCCCTCGCGGCCGCTCTCCTGGCCTGGACGGCCTGGCGCGAGCCCGGTCGCCTCCGCTGGCGCCACGCCCTGGCGGTGGTCGGCCCCCCGGCCGCCTGGTCGGCCTTCGATCTCCTGCTGGCGGGCGACCCCCTGTATTCCTTCCACACGCTCCAGCGCTACCAGGCGTACCTGGGGCTGGAGGGGGTGCGGGCCGGGGCCTACTGGCCGAAAGTCGCGGCCGACGCCACCGCCGACTTCCACGGCGGGCTGCTCGCGGCCGGGCTGGCGGGCCTGATGGCCGCGCCCTGGCTGGCGCTCGACCGGGACGAGCGTCGGGCGCACGCCTGGTTCCTGGCGGTGGCGGCCGTGCCCGTCCTGGGCTACTGGGCCGTGAGCGCGGCCACCGACGTGATCGTCCACGTGCGGTTCCTCTCCCCCGCCCTCGTGGTCCTCTACCTCTACGCGGCCGGCGCTCCCCTCCTGGTCGCCCGCCGGATCGCCGTCGGGCGGGCGAAGGCGTCCGGGTCCGGCCCGGGGCCGACGGGCCTGTCAGCGGCCGCCCTCGTCGCCGGCGCGGCGTGGCTCGCCGGGGCGCTATGGCTGGGGGTGGACCGGGCGGACGCCTGGGCGCAGGCCGACCGGGTGTCCGCCAGCCGGGCCGCGGATCACCGGGCCCGGGAGCTGGCCGCGGCCTGGCTGGGCGAGCACTGGCTCGACGGCGGCGGCTCTCTGCTGGCGGGGCGCAGCGTGGACTGGTTCGCCCTGGAGCTGGGCGAGGCGGCCTCCCGCCGCATGCACCAGTTCCGGGCGGTGGGCCACGAGGTCTGGCGCCTGCCCGCCGTCGCGCCGGGGGCGGCGGTCTACATCGAGGGCGACGTGGCGGGGGAGGGGGCGGTCTTCTACGCCCTGGCCCGGGACCGCCCGGTGGCCCGCCGGGGCGTGCTCTTCGTGCCGGTCCGGTCCATCGAGGACGCGGGGGGCGGGCGGCTCGGGATGATCCACCGCTTCACGGTCGTGCCCCCCTCGGGGCCCGCCGGCGGCTAGCGCAGCTCGAGCTGCAGCCGGACCGTCCGGCCGGGCCGGGGCAGGCCGAGCTGGTCGAAGACCACCTCGTCGGCGACGTTCTCCACCACCACCGAGGCCCGCAGCGGCGGCAGGCCGGCGAACCCCTCGCCGATCCTTCGCTCCAGGCCCGCCGTCACCCAGGCCGTGGGCTCCAGCTCGACGAAGCTCCCGGTCCGCGGGTTCGCCCCGAACTGGCTGCCCAGGTACTCCAGCCCGCCCCGGAGGCGGAAGCCCGCGGGCAGCGGCGCGGAGGCGTGGAAGTTGGCCGCCACCTCGGGCTGGTACTCGGCGCGCTCGCCGGGGATCGGATCCCCGGCGTCGTCCAGCAGCTCCACGTCCTGGAGCGTCAGGTCGCCCCGGACGGTGAAGCCGCCGCTCCGCCAGCTGCCCGCCAGCTCGAAGCCGGTGGCCCGGGTCTCCCCCCGGTTCTGGCGCTGGAAGCGACCGTCGGGCAGGACCGCCCGGACGATCGACCCCTCCAGCCTCTGCTGGAAGACGGTGCCCTGGACCTCCAGCCGGTCGGTCGGGCTCACCGTGGCGCCCAGCTCGCCCACCTTCAGCGTCAGCGGGCCCAGGCCCGGGTTCGGCTCGAACTTCCCGAGGGCCCCCGAGAAGAGCTCGCGGAGGGCGGGGAACCGGACCTTCCGGCTCACGCCCCCGTGGACCCGGGCCGCCCCCTCGAAGAGGACCGCCTCCGCGCTGGCCCGGAGGCCCCAGCCGTCGATGCCGGGGCGGGACGGCGCCTCGCCGGTCTCCGGGGTGGAGGAGGCGTCGTAGCTGGCCCCCACCGTGATCCGGGGCGAGGAGATCCAGCCGCCCACGTCCCCGGGGGCCAGGGGCTGGGTGGTCTCCACCCCGACGCTCCAGAGCCGCTGGACGAACTCCTCGGGATCCTCGGGCGCGGAGGAGAGGGTCTGCTGGTGCCACGTCTCCGCCCAGGTGAACGAGGCGCTCAGGGTGCCCGGGCCCAGCGTGTGGTCGCCCAGCAGGCGCAGGCTCACGGTGCGGTCGTCGCCCGTCTCCCCCTCCACGCTGTCCCGGAAGGCCGCCGAGGCGAAGCTGTCGATCTCCTGGTGGCGGAGGTCCAGGCCCACCGACGCCTCCAGGTCCCCCCGCCCGAGCGGCGTCTCGCGCCAGCCGGTGCCGGCCGAGACGGAGGTGAAGAGCTGGCGGCGGTCGGGATAGCGCCAGAAGCGGGGGGCCGGCTCGCTGCCGCCCAGCAGGTGGAGCTCGGGCACGACGCCCTGCTCGGTCCGGTAGCCGGCGGTGGAGAGGGCCAGCCAGGCGCCCCCGTCGGCCCGGTAGCGGAGGGCGGCGAAGCCGTTGGCGTAGGTCAGGTCGCTGTTCAGGATCCGATCGTCGTCGACCACCCCCGGCGTGTCCAGCCCGCCGGGCGCGGCGTGGGCGTCCCGCTCCCGGTACCCGCCGCCGTACTTCACCCACAGGCGGCCGCCGCCCGTGTCGGCGAGGTGGTCCACCTGGCCCGAGAGGGCCCAGGCGCCGGTCTGGTCCACCGAGGTGCGGAGATCGACCCGGTGGCGCAGGGTGTCCGGCATCGCCCCCCGGGCCAGCCCGATCCGGATCACCCCGCCCAGGGCGTTCGGCCCCGCGAGCACCGAGGAGAGCCCCCGGACCATGTCGATGCGGCTCACCGCCGTCATCGGAATCACCGAGAGGTCGGAGCGGTTGTCCCAGCCGATGGTGAGCGGCACCCCGTCGGCCAGGATCGCGATCTGGCGCTCCTCCATGCCCCGCAGGGAGGGCTGGACCTGGCCCCGGGAGTTCCGCCGGACCCGGACCAGCGGCATGTCCCGGAGGACCTCGTCCAGGGTGGGCGAGGGGACGGACTCGACCGAGTCCATCTCGAGCCGGACGCTGGTGGCCCCGCTGGCCGTGACCGTGGGGCGGGCCGCCTCCACCGAGAGCTCGTCGACCTGGAAGCGCACCGAGTCGGGCCACGGGCGGTCCAGGGTGTCGGCGGCCACGGTGTCGGCCCCCGCTTGCTGGGCCGAGGCCGGGGCGAGGGGGCACAGGACCGACAGGGCCAGGGCGGCCGCCACCGGGACGGCCCGCAGCGAGCACCGTTCGGTCCGGAAATCGATCATGGGGTGTCTTCAGCAGGGTCGAGAAGTCCGTCCGGCTCGTCGCGAAGCCGAGAGCGGCGACCGCGCCCACGACGCCCTCGGGAGGAGCGCTCCATCGTCTCCTGCAACCCGGCGGCGGAGGAGATGTTCGGGTACGACCGGGACACGATGATCGGCGCGTCCACCCGCCTCCTGCACGTCGACGGCTGAGCCCGGGCGGGGGCCACCCTTCGGTCGCACACACACTCCCCCGAGCTTGTGAGCGACCCGCCCCGGCGTAAAGGATACTGGTCACCCCGCAGTATCCGACCGGACTCGCGCAGAGGGCCGGGATGACCGAGAACGGCGACGCCAGGGCTCCCCACATCGATCCCGACCGGCTCCGACGCCTGGTCCTCGGCGGCTACGGTGTCGTCGCCGTCTCGCTGCTCCTGTTCGCCGGCGTGGCCTACGCGATGACGGCGATGAGCGACGCCGTCCGGGCCTACGTGAAGGGCGAGAGCCTCTGGAGCAAGGGGCAGAAGGAGGCCGTCATCGCCCTCCAGCGCTACGCCCGCACGGGGGAGGAGGCCTCCTGGGACCGGTACCGCGAGGCCCTCGAGGTCCCGCTGGGCGACCGGAAAGCCCGCCTCGCCCTCCAGGCCGACCCCCCGCGGACCGGGCGGGCCCGGGAGGGCTTCCGGCAGGGCGGGCTGGCCCCCTCCGAGATCGGACGCATGATCCTGGCCTTCCGGTGGCTGGAGGACTGGGGGCCGATGAGCCGGTCGATCGAGATCTGGGCCGGGGGCGATTCCCTCATCGCCGAGCTCCGCTCGGTGGCCGGGCGCCTCCGGGACGAGTGGCGCGAGCCGCCCCCCGACTCCGCCGCGCTCGAGGAGATCCTGGCGCGTCTCGACGCCCTGAACGACGAGCTCGACGCGGCCGAGAAGGCCTTCATCGAGGCGATCTCCCGCGTGTCCGAGCGCGCTCGGCACTGGAGCCTCGTCGTCGTGGGGGCCCTGACGCTCCTCCTGCTCGCCTTCATCGGCGGCTGCGCCCGCTGGCTCCACCTCGTGATCCGGCGGCGCGAGCAGGCCCTCCGCGCCAGCGAGAAGCGCTACCGCCACGTCTTCGAGGACTCCAAGGACACGATCTTCATCACCGGCCGCGAAGGGTCGATCCTCGACATCAACCCGGCCGGCGAGGAGCTGTTCGGCCATCCCAGGGACGAGCTGCTGGAGATGAACGCCGAGGAGTTCTACCACGACCCGGCGGAACGCCGCCGCTTCCGGGAGATCGTGGACGAGCAGGGGTTCGTGGGGGACTTCGAGGTTCGGCTCGTCACCGGCGACGGAGAGGTGCGCGAGTGCCTGCTCACCGCCACGGCCCGGACGGAGGACGGGGAGGTGGTCGGCTACCAGGGGATCATCCGGGACGTCACCGAGCGCAAGGCGTTCGAGCGGCAGCTCCAGCACCAGGCCCTGCACGACCAGCTCACCGATCTCCCCAACCGGTCGCTGTTCCGGGACCGGCTCCGGCACGGGCTGGAGCGCACGAAGCGGCAGGAGCAGGAAGTCGCCGTCATCTTCCTCGACCTGGACCGGTTCAAGACGATCAACGACTCTTTCGGCCACCCGGCGGGGGACCGGGTGCTTCGGACCGTGACCGAGCGCCTGCGGGGCACGCTCCGGGAGGAGGACACCGTCGCCCGGGTGGGGGGCGACGAGTTCGCGGTCCTCCTGGAGGACGTCGTGTCGATCGACGACATCGAGGGCGCGGTGGAACGGATCCAGACGGCCTTCGAGCCGCCCTTCGACGTCGAGGGGACGCAGTTCTCGCTCAGCGCCTCCATGGGCGTGGCCCACAGCGGCCTGGGCTACGACGAGCCCGACGAGCTCGTGCGGCTCGCCGACGCCGCCATGTATCGGGTCAAGACGCCGGGGAGCACGGACTACCACATCTTCGACCCGGCGCAGGACCACCAGGTCACCGAGCGGCTGCAGCGAGAGGCGGCCCTGGAGCGGGCGATCCACGAGGACGAGATCGTGGTCCGCTACCAGCCGGTCTATCACCTGGCGACCCGGGAGATCGGCGGGGCCGAGGCGCTGGTCCGCTGGGAGCACCCGGTGCGGGGACTGGTGCCCCCCGGCGAGTTCATCCCCCTGGCGGAGGAGAGCGGCCTGATCGTCCCCCTCGGCCGGAAGGTCCTGGAGGAAGCCCTCCGGCAGTACCGGCGCTGGCGGGACGAGGGCGTCGTCGACGACGGGTTCCGGGTCAGCGTCAACTTCTCCGCCCGCCAGTACGAGGAGAGCAGGCTCACCGACGACCTGGTGGAGGCCTGCGAGGCGGCGGGGGTCCCGCTCTCCGCGCTCATGGTGGAGATCACCGAGACGGTGGCGATGACCGGATCCGACCGGCTCGCGTCTCTCCGGGAGCGGGGCCTGGAGGTGGCGATCGACGACTTCGGGACCGGCTACGCCAGCCTCGAGTACCTGCGCCACTTCACGGCCGACGTCCTGAAGCTGGACCGCTCGTTCATCGCCCACCTGGACGCCGGGGACCAGACGGTCGCCCTCGTGCAGGGCATCCTCGACGTGGCGGACCGGATGGGGCTGGACGTCACCGCCGAGGGGATCGAGGAGGAGCGCCAGCTCGATCTCCTCCGAGAGTTCGGCTGTCCCTTCGGACAGGGCTATCTTTTCGCCCGGCCGATGCCGGCCGACGAGTTCGCCGAGCTGGTCCGGGAGGGGGCGACCGGAAAACGGGAGACCGCCGGATGATCTACCTCGACAACGCCGCGTCCTCCTGGCCCAGGCCCGGGGCCGTGGTCGAGCGGGTCCGGGCCTGGATCGGGGGGAACGGCGCGAACCCCGGCCGGGGGAACCACCGTGCGGCCCGGCGGGCCGGGCGGGCGGTCCGCGAGGCCCGGGTCCGGACGGCCGATCTCCTGGGCGTCGACGACGCCTCCCGGATCGTCCTCACCTCCGGGGCGACCCACGCCCTCAACCTCGCGATCCGGGGTCTCCTGGAGCCCGGCGACCACGTGGTGACCACGGCGCTGGAGCACAACGCCGTCCTCCGCCCCCTCCGGCACCTGGAGGCGACCCGCGACATCGGCTTCTCCGTCGTGGACCCGGCCCCGGACGGCCGGGTGCGGCCCGGCGAGGTGGCCGGGGCGCTGGAGCCGGCCACCCGGCTGGTGGCGGTGACCCACGCCTCCAACGTCCTGGGCACGGTCCAGCCGGTGGGCGAGATCGTGGAGGCGGTCCGTCGCCGGGCCGGACGGGGCGCGGCCGTCCTGGTGGACGCCGCCCAGACCGCCGGCGTGCTCGATCTCCCGGTGGAGCGCTGGGGCGTCGACCTGCTGGCGCTGGCCGGCCACAAGGGACTGTTCGGCCTGCAGGGGACCGGGGCGCTCTACGTGGCCCCGGACGTCTCCCTCGAGCCCCTGATGGCCGGCGGCACCGGCACCCGCTCCCACGAGGCGCGCCCGCCGCCGGAGATGCCGGAGCGGCTGGAGCCCGGGACGCCCAACACGCCCGGCCTCGTGGCGCTGGCGGAGGGGCTGCGGTTCCTGGAGGAGACCGGTCTGGAGGCCGTCCGGGAGAAAGAATCCGCCCTCCACCGCCGGCTGGTGGAGGGGCTGCGGTCCACGGAGGGCGTCCGGGTCCACGGCCCGCCGGGCGCCGGGGACGACGGCCTGGCGGTGGTCGCCTTCGGGTTCCCGGGCGCCGACCCGGCGGAGGCCGCCTTCCTGTACGACCGGCGCCACGACATCGCGGTCCGCGCCGGCCTGCACTGCGCCCCCTGGACCCACCGGTGGCTCGGGACCCTGGACCGGGACCCCCCGGGCGCGGTCCGGGCGAGCCCCGGGTTCTTCACCACCGGGGACGACGTGTCGGCCTTCCTGGAGGCCACCCGGGAGCTGGCGGCCGACCTCGCCCCGGCGACCCCGGCGTGATCGACGTCCAGGAGGCCTTCGACCGCCTCCAGGCGACCACCACCCCCGTCGAGCCGGAGGAGGTGCCGCTGGCGGAGCTGGGCGGCCGGGTGGCCGCCCGGGACCTGACCGCCGCCGACCCGGTGCCCGATTTCCGCCGCGCGATGATGGACGGCTACGCGGTCCGACGGGAGGACGTGGCCGCGGCGGATCCCGACCGGCCCGTCGCCCTGCGCGTCACCGGGCGCGCGGTGGCAGGCGATCCCCCGGGAGCGGGTCCCGCCCCCGGCGAGGCCTGGGAGATCGCCACCGGCGCGCCGCTCCCCGGCGCGGCCGACGCCGTCGTCCCCTACGAGTGGACCCGGGACGGGACGGACGGCGGGAGCGGGGTCGACGGGCGGGTCGAGGTGCGGCGGGCGCCGGGCGAAGGTGCGAAGGGGAGCAACGTGGCGCCGCCCGGCGAGGACGTCCGCGCCGGGACCGTCGTGCTCCCGGCGGGCGAGGTGGTCGACGCCCGCCACGTGGCCGCGCTGGCCGCCGGCGGAGCGGCGTCGGCGAAGGTCCGTCGCCGGCCGCGGGCGGCCGTCGTGAGCACCGGCGACGAGCTGGTGCCCCCGGGCCGGCCCCGACCCCCGGGCCGGATCCACGACAGCAACGGCGTCTGGCTGGCCAGCGCGGTCCGGGCGGCCGGCGCGGAGGTGGTCCACCGGGGCTCGGCCCCCGACCGGGAGGCGTCGATCCGGGCGGAGCTGGACCGGGCCCTGGCGTCGGAGCCCGACGTGGTGCTGACCACGGGCGGCGTCTCCGTCGGCCCCCGGGACCTGGTCCCGGGCGTCTGGCGGGACGCCGGCCTGGAGGAGCTCTTCCACGGCGTGGCGATCAAGCCCGGCAAGCCGGTGCTCGCCGGCGACCTCCCGGGCGCCGGGCCGGGCGGCCGGCCCGCCCGGGTCGTCGGGCTCTCCGGGACGCCCGCCGCCGCGGCCGCCGCCTACCACGCCCTGGTCCGGCCGATGCTCCTCCGGCTGGCCGGCCGCCGCGGGGTGATGCCGCGGCCCGTCCGGATCCGGGTGGAGGGCGGCTACCCGAAGGCCGCCGACATGACCCGACTGCTCTGGTGCCGGGTCTCCGGGGACGGGGATCCCCTGGAGGGCTCCCTGGATCCGGTCCTGGAGGACGCGAAGCTCGGGGGGATCTGCCGGGCCGGCGCGGTGGCCGTGATGCCCGCCGGCGACGGACCCTGGCCCGCCGGCGAGATCGTCCGCGGCTTCCGCCTCGACCGGCCCGCCACCGAGCCCTCCTTCGCCTTCCGGGCGGGGGCGGGATGACCGGCGGCGGCGCCCCGGTCCGCGACCGCTCCGCCCTCGTCGTCCTGGCCGGCGGCGGGAGCCGGCGGATGGGTCGGCCCAAGGCCTTCCTCGAGGTCGACGGCCGGGAAATGCTCGACCGCGTGCTCGAAGCCGGGCTCGGCGCCTGCGGAGAGGTCGTGCTGGTGGTCGGCGCGGGGCCCGGACCCTTCGGCGAGGCGCTCCGCCGGTACGGGTGGGAGGCGTCCGGCGCCGACCCGACGACCTTCCGGCGCGGCGACGTCGCCCTGCGGCTCGTCCGCGACCGGACCCCCGGCCTCGGGCCGGTGGCCGGCCTGGCGGCCGGGCTCGCGGCGGCCCGGCGGCCCCTCTGCTTCGCGGCCGCCTGCGACCTCCCGTTCCTGGAGGGCTCCCTCGCGGCCGGCCTGCTGGCGCGGCTCGACGACGCACACGGCGGCGGCGAAGGGGCTGCCGCCCGGGCCGTCGTCCCCGTGGCCGACGGTCGCCGCCAGCCGCTGGCCGCCGCCTACACCGCCGGCTGCGCCGCCGCGGCCCGCCGCTGCGTCGAGACGGGGGACCGGTCGATGGACGACTTCCTGGCGCGCCTGGACGAGGTGCGGGAAGCGCCCGCCGCCGGGCTGGCCGGCCCGGCCCCGGCCTTCTTCAACGTCAACCGCCCGGACGACCTCCGGGCCGCCCGCCGGATCGCCCGCCGTACGGCCGGGGGACCGGACACCGGTGCCGGGTCCGCGGCCGCCGGGAGCGGGGACCGGTGAGCGGCGGGGGGGACGGCCCACGGGTCCTCTGCGTGGCGGGCGACTCGGACAGCGGCAAGACCCGCCTCCTCGCCGCCCTCCTGCCCCGGCTCCCCCTGCCGGCGGATCGGGTCGGGATCCTCAAGCACACCCACCACGCCGTCGACTGGCATCCGGCGGGCAAGGACAGCGCGCGACTCTGGGCGGCGGGGCCGGGCACCCTGGCCGTGGCCGGCCCCGACCAGACGGCCCTCTTCGTCCGCCGGGAGCGGGAGGAGGCGCCCGGCGACCCGGGCGAGGAGGTCACCGCGGCGTCGACCCGCCGGCTGGCGGAGGGCTGCCGACGGTTGCCGCCGCGGATCCGCCTGGTGCTGGCCGAGGGCTTCCGGGCGGCCCGGGCGCCGAAGATCTGGACGGCCGCCGGAGGGCCCGACCCGGAGCCGCCCGCCCCGAGGATCCGGGCGGTGGTCGCCCCGGGAGAGCACGCCGCCGCCTGGCGGGAGGCCCTGCCGGGTGCCGAGGTCCTGGATCCGGCGGGGGCGGCGGAGGCGCTGGCGCCCCGGGCGGAGGCCCTGGCCGCGGCGCTGTCGGAGCTGAAGCCGGGCTGAGCCCGGTCCCCGGTCAGGCCCCCCGGATCCGCTCCGGGTGGGTGTAGACCGTCATCCGGTCGGACCGGAGGAAACCCACCGCGGTGACGCCCAGCTCGTCGGCCATCTCCAGCGCCAGCGAGGTGGGGGCGCACTTCGAGAGGAGCACCGGACAGCCCATCTTGCTCACCTTCAGCAGGATCTCCGACGAGATCCGCCCGCTGAAGACCACGACCCGGCGCTCCAGGTCAATCCCCTCCCGGAGCGCGTTGCCGTAGAGCTTGTCCAGCGTGTTGTGGCGGCCGATGTCCGTCCGCACCACCTCGAGTCCTCCGTCCTCCGTGGCCAGCGCCGCATTGTGGACGCCGCCGGTGCGGCCGTGGAGCTCGGAGGCCCCCTGCAACTCGCCCATCAGCTCGAAGCAGGCGTCCGCGGAGAGGGTCAGCCCGCTCTCGACCCGCCGGGCGGTGCGGGCGTCGTTGGCCATGTAGAAGCCGGTGCGGCTCTTCCCGCAGCAGGAGCCCACGTAGCGCTTCCCGAACATCTCCCGCTCCAGGTCGCCCTCGCGCCCCGGGGCCTCCACGTCGGCCACCCCCTGCTCGCGGTCGACGAAGAGCCGCGGGGCCGGACCGTCCCGCCGCAGCACCCCCTCGGCGGTGAGGAAGCCCAGCGCCATCTCCTCCAGGTGGGTGGGCGTGCAGACCAGGGTGGCCATCTCCCGGCCGTTCACCACCAGCGTGAGGGGGTACTCCCCGGCCACCTCGTCCTCGGTGGCCCGGGAGCCGCCCCGGCCCCGCTCCACGACCCACGCCCGGCGGCGATCGCTCACCGACGGCCCCACCGACGGCCCGTCCCCGCGACCGCTCACGCGGCCCCTCCCCTCGTCTCGGCCGGCCGCTGGGCGGCCAGCGTGGCCTCCGGGTCCAGGCCCGAGGCCCGGCCCGCCGCCAGCCAGGCGTAGCGGCTCAGGACGGCGCCGGCGAGGAAGACGGCGGCCGCGGCGGGGACCATCTCCGCCAGCCGGAGAGCCAGCGAGGCCGGCCCGGCCAGCAGGCCCGAGAGCCGCAGGAGCGCGCCCGAGCGGCCCTCCCGCAGGGCCCGGTCGGCCGCCCCGTGTCGGTGCAGCTCGAAGACCGCTCCCATCACCGTCTCCGCGGCGGCGGCCGCCAGGCCCAGCGCGCCCAGCGCCGGGAGCCGGAACCCCAGCAGCTCCAGCCAGCAGGCGGCCGACCCCAGGGCGATCACCCCGAAGTGGAACGGCAGGGCACCGCGGTGGGTGAACCAGGCCGGGACGGCCGTCGCGCCCACCAGCACCCCGGTGTAGGTGGCCAGCACCGCGCCGGCCAGCGCGGCGACCGTGAGCAGGGGGAGCAGGGCCCAGGTCGGCGGCACATAGCCGACGCGGACCCCGACCTCCACCAGCAGCGTCCCCGCCGTGGCCGCGGCCCCGAACAGGGCCAGGGTCCAGGCGCCCACCGACATCGGCGAGCGCCACTTGAAGACCCTGAGCATGTGGAGGAACCGGGCCGGCCGGCCCAGGTCCAGGATCAGCAGGACGGCCGAGAGGAGCCCGCCCCCGGCGGCGGTGGCCAGCGCCGCGCGGAGGAGGCCGTACTCGCCGCCGACCCAGGCCACCGCCGCCGCCATCACCGCCGACACGCCGGCGAGCCCGCCCACGAAGAAGTAGGCCGGCACCTCCCAGGTCCACACCGGCGGCTTGACGATGGGGAGGCCGTGGTAGCCGGGGCCCTCCCCTCCGTCGGGCGGACGCCAGCCGGCGGGGGCCCCGGAGGGGACCGGGCCGCCGGCCACGTCCACGCCCCGGCCCTCGACCCTCCCCCGGCGGCCCGCCTCCTCACGGAGCCCGTCCAGCCGCTCCTCGGAGGCGGAATCGGGCGTCCGCCCGCTCACGGGCCGGTCCCCGCGAAGGCCGCCGCCACGCCGGCCACGACGGCCGCCGCGGTGAGCAGGGCCGAGGTCCACCCGGCCCGGAGGTGGACGGTGGGCACCTCCGGCGCCGGCGGGAAGCCGAAGTCCTCCGGGTCCCCGGGCAGGAGGAAGAAGGCGTGGATCCCCTCCACCGAGGTCTCCGTCGGGTCGTAGAGGGCGGCGTCCTCCCAGCCCCGCTCCCGCACCTCCTCCACCCGGACCGCGGCCCGCTCCTTCAGCTCGTCCAGCGGCCCGAACTGGATGGACTCGGTGGGGCACGCCTTCGCGCACGCCGGCGTGTGGCCGTGGGCCTGGCGGTCCCAGCAGAAGGTGCACTTGAAGGCCCCGCCCGCCCCTTCCAGCGGCTCGGGCCGCCGGTCGATCACCCCGAAGGGGCAGCCGGTCACGCAGTACCCGCACCCGTTGCAGACGTCGTCCTGGACGAAGACCGCCCCGTTCGGCCCCCGGACGATGGCCCCGGTGGGACAGGCCTCCAGGCAGCCGGCGTTCTCGCAGTGCTTGCAGACGTCGGAGACGAAGAGCCACCGGTAGGCCTCCCCGTCCTCCGGGTCCACCGTCACCAGGGGCTCGCCCGGCCGCGGCTCGGCCGCCGCGCCGGTGCGGTCGTCCACCCGCTCGCCCTCCACCGCCAGCCCCGCCCCGTCGTCCTCGCCCGGCCCCTCCCGCTCGACGAACATCACGTGGCGCCAGCTCGAGGCGCCCAGCGCCCCGGTGTGGTCGTAGGAGTTCCCCGACCACGAGAAGCCGTCGTCGGGCACCCGGTTCCACTCCTTGCAGGCCACCTCGCAGGCCTTGCAGCCGATGCAGACCGTCGGGTCGGTGAAGAAGCCCACCGTCCGGCCCTCGGCCACGTGGTCGTGGGGGGCCTGGTTGGGGCTCGCCGCCCCCTGGCCGATCGCCATCGTCAGCTCTCCCCCCCGCCCGTGGCGGGGCCGCCGTCCGCCCCCGTGACCTCCTCGAGCCAGGCGACCAGGTCCCGGTCCGGCGGCCGGCGGCCGGGCAGCACGTCGCACATCACGACCTTGCCCTCGTGGATCCCGACGTTGGGCTCGGCCGACAGCGCCACCAGGTCGTTGACCGCGTCCCCCGTCTCCTCGCCGGCGTGCCCCCAGTGGAAGGGCATCGCCACCTGGTGGATCGTCCGGCCGTCCACCTCCAGCGGCCGGATCCGCCGGGTCGGGAGCGCCCGGGCCTCCACCGCCCCCCGCATCGAGACCACGGTCACCCAGTCCCCCGACGCGACGCCCAGCTCGCCGGCCAGCTCACGGGACAGCTCCACGAACAGCTCGGGCTGGAGCTCGTTCAGGTAGGGGAGGGTCCGGCTCATCCCGCCGCCGGTGTGGTGCTCGGTGAGCCGATAGGTGGTGAGCACGTGGGGGAAGCGGGCGTCGGGCGAGTCCGCGAAGCGGTTGTCGTCGCGCCGGTACCAGTCGACCGCCGGGTTCGTCTGCCGGCCGTACAGGGGGTTCTCCACCGGCGACTCCAGCGGCTCGTAGTGCGTCGGCAGGGGGCCGTCCGCCAGGCCCTCGGGGACGAAGAGCCACCCGAGCCCGTCGTCGTGGAGGACGAAGGGGGCGTCGCCGGGGTGGGCGTCCGTGCCGGTCGCCCCGTCGGGGGGCTCCCAGCCCGGCGGCTTGTCGGCGGGGAAGTCCGGCTCGTCGAGCCCCGTCCAGCGGCCGGCCTCCTCGTCCCACCAGACCAGCTTCTTCTCCTCGCTCCAGGGCTTTCCGTCGGGGCGGGCGCTGGCGCGGTTGTAGAGGATCCGCCGGTCGCCCGGCCACACGAAGCCCCAGCCGTGGCCCAGGTCGCCCTCCGGCTCCCGCCGGGCCGCACGGTTCAGGCCGTCGGGCCCGTAGACGCCCGAGTAGATCCAGCAGCCGCAGGCCGTGGAGCCGTCGTCCCGCAGGTCCGGGATGCCCGAGAGCTGGGCCCCGTGGTGGGGACGCCCCTCGGCGTCGCGGCGGTGGACCGCCCCCCGCGGCCCGTCGCCGTCCTCCACGGCGTCCGGGTCGTCGGAGGCGGCCCCCGGGTCGGTGCGCCAGCCGTTGATCTCGGCCAGCACCGCCTCCATCACCGGCTCGCCCTCCTCGTCCTCCGGGTACCACCAGTCCAGCGCCCGGAGCGGCTCGTCGCGGGGGTCGTCCGACGCCTCGGCCTTCGCCTTCAGCCGCTTCGCGAGCTGGTGGACGAACCAGGCGTCGCTCCGGGCGTCCCCCGGCGGATCCACCGCCTTCTCCCGCCACTGGAGCATCCGCTGGGTCTGGGTGAAGGCCCCGGCCTTCTCGGCGTGGCCGGCCGCCGGGAAGAGGAAGACCTCCGTGTCGATCGCCTCCGGGTCCAGCTCGCCCCGCTCCACCTCCGGGGCGTCGCGCCAGAAGGTCGCCGGCTCGATCTCCTGGAGGTCCCGGACCACCAGCCAGTCCAGCTCCGCCAGGGCCTTCCGCTGGAGCCGGGCGTTCTGGGCCCCCACCGACGGGTTCTGCCCGATGACGAAGCAGCCCTCGACGTTCCCCTCCGCCATGTCGGTCCAGAAGGCGAAGTGGGAGTGGTCGCCGGTGAGCTTCGGGAGCCAGCCGTAGCCCCAGTCGTTCTCTGGCCGCGCCCGCTCGCCGTAGTAGGCCTTCAGCAGGCTCGTCACGTAGGCCGGCGTCTCCGCCCAGAGGCCGCCCTCCTTCGTGTGGTTCGACAGCCAGCCCTCCAGTGTCTCCTCCCCCTCGCCCGCCCGGGGCATGTCCAGGTAGCCGGGCAGGATGTCGTAGAGGGTGGGGATGTCGGTGGAGCCCTGGATGGAAGCGTGTCCGCGCAGCGCGAGGATGCCGCCCCCGGGCCGACCGATGTTGCCCAGCAGGAGCTGGAGGATCGCGGCGGTCCGGATCACCTGCACCCCCTTGGAGTGCTGGGTCCAGCCCACCGCGTAGCAGATGGCCGAGGTCCGCTCCGGGCCCGAGTTCTCGGTGAGCGCCCGGGCGATCCGGTGGAAGCTCTCCTCGGAGACGCCGGCCACCCGCTCCACCATCTCCGGCGTGTAGCGGGCGAAGTGCCGCTTCAGCACCTGGAAGACGCAGCGGGGGTGCTGGAGCGTCATGTCCCGGCGGGGCCGCACGGGGTCGCCGCCCTCGTAGGCCCAGGAGGCGTCGTCGTAGGCGCCCGCCTCCTCCCGCCAGCCCGAGAAGAGCCCGTCCAGGTCCTCGGTGTCGACGAAGTCCTCGGACAGGATCACCGAGGCGTTCGTGTAGTGGCGGACGTATTCCTCGAAGTGGAGGTCGTTCTCGAGGACGTGGCGGATGAGGCCGCCCAGGAGGGCGATGTCGCCCCCCGCCCGGATCGGCGACCAGACGTCCGCCATGGCGCTGGTGCGGGAGTAGCGGGGGTCGACGTGGACGACGGTGGCCCCCTCCTCCCGGGCCTTCATCACCCAGCGGAAGCCCACCGGGTGGGCCTCGGCCATCGAGGAGCCCTGGATCAGGACGCAGTCAGCGTTGGCCAGGTCCTGCTGCGCGGTGGTGGCGCCGCCCCGTCCGAAGGAGGTGCCCAGACCGGGCACCGTGGAGCTGTGTCATATGCGGGCCTGGTTGGAGACCGCCACCATCCCGAGGCCCGCCGTGAACAGCTTCTTGATGAGGTAGTTCTCCTCGTTGTCCAGCGTGGCCCCGCCCAGGTGCGTGATGGCCGTGGTGTGGCCGATCCGCTCCCCGTCCCGCTCCTCCACCCACGTGCGCTTCCGCGACGCCCAGACCCGGTCGGCGACCATGTCCATGGCCTCCTCCAGGCCGATCTCCTCCCATTCGGTGGCCCCGGGGGCCCGGTAGCGCACCGTGTCCAGGCGGGTGGGGTTGGTGAGGAGCTGGTGGGAGGCGGCGCCCTTGGGGCAGAGCGTTCCCTGGTTGATCGGGCTCTCGGGGTCGCCCTCGATGGCCACGATCTCGCCGTCCCGGTGGTGGACGAGCTGGCCGCAGCCCACGCCGCAGTAGGGGCAGACCGAGCGCGAGACCTCGGCGTCCTCGCGGCGGTCGACGACCTCGCGGGTGGCGGGGGAGAAGGCCTCGGGGCCGGTGCCGTCGGCCCCCTCGCGGATCTGGCGGAGGAGGGGCCAGTCGAGGAGACGGGAGAGCATGGAGGCGCCCCTTCCGTGGAAGGCGAGGTGCCCGCCGCCTGGCGGCGACGGCCGCCGACGCCGTCAGACTAGGACCGGCGCGCGGCGCGGGCAACAGGCGGGGACGTCAGCCGGGCTCGAGCTGCAGGTACGCCTCGGCCACCCCCGGGTCGAACTGGCTCCCCGCGTTCCGGCGGATCTCCTCCCGCACCCTGGGCATCGGCAACCCCTGGCGGTACGGGCGGTCCGCGGCCATGGCGTCGTGGGCGTCCGCCACGGAGAAGATCCGGGCGTTCCGAGGGATCTCGGTGCCCGAGATTCCGTCCGGGTAGCCCGTTCCGTCCCATCGCTCGTGGTGGTGGAGCACGATCTTCGTCGCCTCCTCCAGGAAGGGGATATCCTCCAGGAGCCTGTAGCCCTCGCGCGGATGGGTCTTGATGATCCCCCACTCGTGCTCGCTGAGAGACTGCGGCTTCAGGAGGATGCCGTCGGGGATCCCGATCTTCCCGATGTCGTGGAGCAGGGCGCCCCGCTGCAGGTGGCCGAGCTCCTCCTCGGAGAGGTTCAGCACCCGACCGAGGCGGAGGGAGAGGCGGGCCACCCGCCGGCAGTGCTCCATCGTCTCCACGTGCCGAAGGTGGAGGGTGCCGGCCAGGGCTTCCAGGGCTCCCCGGTTCACCCGTTCGATGTCCGAGAGGGCGCTGGACAGCTCCCCCTCCACGTCGTCGAGCTGTCGCCGCAGCTCCTTCTGGCGCTGCTGGAGCCGGAGGGACATCCGCCGGGTCCGGAGGAGCACCTTGATCCGGGTGCCCATCTCGAGCTTCTCGACGGGCTTCAGGAGGATGTCGTCCACCACCTCCCACAGGTCCTCGGTGTGGAGCCCGACCGAGTCCCGGCTGGTGAGGAAGAGGACCGGCAGCAGGACGGGCGCCTGCTCCCTCCGGAGCTCCCGAACGGCCGCGGACTGCTCCACCAGCGTGCCGTCCTCCCCGATCACCAGGTCGAAGTCGTTCGCGGCCGCCGGGACTTCCTCGGAGACCTGGAACCCGTACGTGCCGCCCAGCCAGTCGCGCACGAGCCGGGCGTTCTCCGTCTGGGTCGTGAGGAAGAGGAGGCGATTCACGGCGCTCTTCGATCCACCGGGGCGTCCACCAGCCGCTCGACGAGAGCCACCAGCTCCTGCCGGGCCACCGGCTTGACCCGGACGCCTTCCGCTCCGGAAGCCCGGCTGGCCTTCCGGATGTCGCGCGCGTCCGAGGGCGACAGGACCAGGAAAGGAACCGAGCGTTGGCGAAGCTCCTGGCAGAACTTCCAGACCTCGTCGGAGAGCCCCGAGAGGTCGATCACCGCCCCGTCCGGCTTCTCCTCCGCGAGGCTACGGTGACCCCCGGCGAGGTCCTCCGCCGTGCGAACGTCGAAGCCGTGCTCCGAGAGGCAGTCCGCCACGAGCTCCCGATTCGCCTCGTGGAGGAGAAGCGCGAGCACGAGGGGCCGATCACTCATCCGGGGGTCGTACCGTCGCGGGCCGCTCCACCATCCTGGTCCCGCCTCCCAGCAGACCCTCCATCTCCTCCAGCCGCTCCCTCACCTCGATCCCGTTCGAGGTGATCTGGAACTCCCGGAGGTACTTCTGGAAATCCCCCGTCCGCTTCTTCAACACCCCGATGGCCTTCCGGAGCTCGGCGCGTCGCTCGAAGTAGCGGAGGAAGACGATCGTGTCGGCCAGGTAGCTGACGCCGATGTCCGTGACCCGGACGCCGCCCGTGATTTCCTCCACCTCCACCACGAGGATCACAGTCACGCCGTGGTTCCTCAGGTAGTTGCAGAGCCCGTGCAGCCGCCGGACCAGATCGTCCCCGTGGAGCGACTGCCGGTAGCCCGACACGCTGTCGAGGAGGACCATCTCCGTGCCGTTCTCCTCCACCTCCTCCCGCACCAGCTGACCCAGCTCGTCGGCCGACATCTCCAGGGGCTCGACCTGCGTGAGGGTCAGGGCGTCGCCGTCCCGCATCTCGTCGACGGGCATGTTGATCCCGCGGGCGCGCTCCCTGAGGGTCGCGACCGTCTCCTCGAAGATGTAGGCGGCCGAGCGCTCCCCGCGGGACGCCGTCTCCTTCAGGAACTGGAGGGCGAGGCTCGTCTTGCCGACGCCGGACGGTCCCGCGATCACGGTCACCGTGCCTCGCTCGATGCCGCCCCCCAGCAGCTCGTTCACCTCCGAGATGCCGGAGGGGATCGTCTCGAACGGCTCGTGCTCCTCCTGTCCGGGCGCGCCGTCCGTCCTCGTCGGCTGGATCCGGGGGAAGACACGGATCCCCGAGTCGGTGAACCGGAACGCGTGCTCCCCGCTCAGCACCTCCGATCCCCGGAACTTCGTGACCTCGAGGAAGCGGCTGTTCGAGCGGTACGTCAGGTCAAAGATGCCGTCGGCCAAGTACTGGAGGTCGTCGTCGGGGGACCGGACCGATCCCTCCGACGTGAAGAGCATGGTCGTGTCGTACTCCAGCAGGTAGCGGAGGAAGGAGAGCACGTTCTTCCGGAACTGGAACTCGTCGGAGGTCAGGAACCGGAACTGGGTCATCGAGTCGAAGAGGAGCCGCCGCGGCTCCAGCTCCTCCACCTTCTCCATGATGGCCTTCGTGACCGGCGCCCGCTCCACCTCGGACGACGAGAAGACGTCGTAGCTCTTCCCCTCCGAGAAGAAGCCGGAGGAGGGGCTGAGATCCAGGAACTCCACCCCCTCCAGCTCCACGCCGGCGGAAGCCGCGTTCGCGCGGAGCTGTCCGCTCGACTCCGTCAGGCACACGCAGAGCGCTCCCTCCCCCTCCGCCGCGCCCCGCGCCAGGAACTGGAGGCCCAGGGTCGTCTTGCCCGCCCCCGGGCCGCCCCGGACGAGATAACCCCGCTCGGGCAGGAGGCCTCCCCGGAGGATCCGGTCGAGACCGGGCACCCCGGTCGGGAGCCGATCTTCCCCGTGGGCGTTCACGAACTCACACGAGGTCGGTGGTCCATCGGCTCCCCTTCGCGGGAAATGACATGGCTGAGGTGGGGATCGATCTCGGGACGGCGGAGGGTGGTTTCGCCAGACTGGCTTTTCAAGCACCTGTAAAGCTAACCCGACGACCCGGGTAAGAGCAAGAGTGAAAATAGCAGAATGGATCCGAGCCCGGCAAAGCCGATCCGGGCCGATCCGGAACCCGGCCGATCGGGCTTCGTTCTTGCTCGCAATTCGTCTGTAAGAGCGAGCCCCGCGATCCTGCTCCGTCGTTCGTCCCGGGGAGTCGCGGACTCGCTACGTCCCCTGCCGGAGGCCGACGATGAAGGACGAGCGCTCTTATCGCGCCGGTCCCGACCGACTGCGTCGCTGGTCGACGCTGGCGTTTGCGGGCGTCGCGGTGGCCATCCTCCTCATGGCCGGGCTGGGCCTGGCGACCCTCCAGCTCGAAGACGCGGTCTTCTCCACCGTCAAGGGCGAGAACTTCTGGACCGAGGCCCGCGAGGACGCCGCGGTCGCCCTTGAGGAGTACATCCGCACGGGCGATCGGACGTCCTGGGACCGCTACCAGGACGCCCTCCAGGTCCCGATCAGGGCTCGAGAGGCGCGGGAGGCGCTGCAGCGCGACCCCCCCGATCTCGAGCGCGCCCGGCAGAGCTTCCTGGAGGCTGGATTCGAGTCGGAGGAAGCCGCCGGGATGATCCGCACCTACCGGTGGCTCGGCGGCTGGCGTCCAGTGGCCCGGTCGATCGAGCTGTGGGCGGAGGGCGACAGCCTCCTCGCGGAGCTGCAGTCCGTGGGCCGCCGGGTCCGATCCGAATGGGTGACGCCACCCCCCGACACGGCCGAGCTGAACCGGGCGCTCGCGCGCATCGCGGCGATCAACGACGAGATCACGGCGAGCAGCCGGCGGTTCTCCACCGTCGTCGACCGGGTGTCGGATGTCGCTCGCCGCTGGAGCCAGCGAGCGATCATCGGTCTGGCCGTGCTGCTGTTGATCATGGCGGGCGGGGTGATCTGGAAGCTCTATCACCTGGTTCGCGAGCGTGAGCAGCGGTTCCGGCAGATGGCCGGGAGCATCGACGAGGTGTACTGGCTCCGACCCGCCGACGGCAGCGAGATGCTGTACGTGAGCCCCGCTTTCGAGGAGATCTGGGACCGTCCCGTGGAGGAGCTCTACCGGCGTCCGGCCTCGTGGCTCGAGGCGATTCACCCGGAGGACCGGGATCAGGTCCGGAGGGCCGCCCTGGAAGGGCCGGAGGCGAGCTTCGAGATGGAGTACCGGATCGTCCGTCCCGACGGCGAGGTCCGCTGGATTCACGATCGGGGATTCCCGGTCGAGGAATCCGAGAAAAGCTCGGATCCGGTCGCTGGCGTCGCCCGTGACATCACCGACCGGAAGAGACTCGAGGAGCGGCTCCGGCACGAGTCGTTTCACGACCCCCTCACCGGCCTGGCCAACCGCTCGCTGCTGCAGGACCGGCTCGAGCAGGGCCTGGCCCGCTCCCGGCGGCACGGTGTGCCGCTCGGCCTGCTCATGCTCGACGTCGACCACTTCAAACGCATCAACGACGAGCTCGGCCACACCGCGGGCGATCGAGTCCTGACCGAGCTCTCCCGCCGGCTCGAAGCGGCGGTCCGCGAGGAGGACACGGTGGCCCGGTGGGGCGGGGACGAGTTCGTCGTCGTCCTGCCGGAGCTCTCGGAGCCGGACGCGGTGAAGGAGGCCTGGGAGCGGATCCAGGCCACGGCCCGGGAGTCCGTCGAGGTGGAGGGGGAGTCGGTTCAGGTGGAATTGACCGCGGGTGCGGTGGTGCACGCCGACGCGGACCATCCACGCACGGTCCAGGTCCGCGACCCGGAGGAGCTGGTCCGCTTCGGGAGCCTGGCGCTGCACTGGGCGAAGAAGGACAAGCCCGGCGGGTTCAGCTTCTACGATCAGACCACGGAGGGAGAGAGCACGGGCCCGATCCACCGGGAGGGCGAGCTCCGTGACGCCCTGGAGCGGGGGGAGATCGTCCCCCACTACCAGCCGATCGTCCGGCTGGACGACCTCAGCTGGACGAGCGTGGAAGCGCTCGCCCGATGGCAGCACCCGGAGGAAGGACTTCTGGGTCCCTCGGAGTTCATCCCGATGACCGAGGAGCTCGGGCTGATCGGTCGGCTCCAGGAGGCGATCGTCCGCCGTGGCTGCCGCGACCTGGCCGCCCGGGAGGAAGCCAGCGGGGCGGAATCGCCGCTCAAGCTCCGCTTCAACATCTCGGGCCAGCAGTTCCGGGATCCGGCCCTGGCGGAATACCTCGAGCAGCTGGTCGAGGAGGCCGGCGGCCGCCCGGAGCACGTCATCCTCGAGGTGACCGAGACCTCGCTGATGGAGGTGCCCGCCACGGTCGAAGCCGTCCGGGCGGCCGGCTTCGAGGTCTCGATCGACGATTTCGGGACCGGCTATTCGACGCTCACCTACCTCCGGGACCTGGAAGTCGACGAGCTCAAGATCGACATGACCTTCGTGCAGCGGATCGTCGACAGCTCCTCAGACGCCGCGCTGGTGGACACGATCTTCACGCTGGGCGACCGGCTGGGGCTGAGGGTGGTCGCCGAAGGGATCGAGACCGAGGGACAGCGTCGGAGGCTGGAGGCGCTCGGCTGCGTGTTCGGCCAGGGCTACCTGTTCGGCCGACCCGGGGTCCTCGAGGACCTGGCACCCCCCGGGGGGAGCTCGGAAGAGGGCCGGGGGTGATCCGGCCACCCCGGCTTCCGACCGTCGCGGCGCGGGGAAGTCACACGGCCTGCTCCCGGAGGGCCCGGGAGCCGGAGCGGCTGGCCACGACGCCGGAGCCGTCGTCGAGCACCACGCGCAGGCGGCGGCGATCGTGCTCCTCGACCCGCTCGACGTGATCGACGTTCACGATGTGGGAGCGGTGGACGCGGAGGAAGCGGTCGGGGTCGAGGCGCTCCTCGAACTCCGTCATGGAGAGGCTCACCAGGTGGGAGTCCTCGGCCCGGTGGACCCGGACGTAGTCGCCGCTCGCCTCCAGCCGGACGATCTCGTCCACGCTCACGGGGACGATCGAGCCCGCCGAGCGGACGAAGAGGCGCTCCAGGGGGCCGCTCCCGGACAGGGCGGTTCGCGCCCGGCGCGAGGCCGCCGCGGACGACCCCGTGTCGGTTCCGGCGTCCAGCCGCTCGCGGACGCGCGACAGCGCCCGTCGGAACCGCTCGCGGCCGAACGGCTTGACCAGGTAGTCGAAGGCGCCCAGCTCGAAGGCCGTCACCGCGTGCTGGTCGTAGGCCGTGGTGAAGACGACGGCGGGGTCGTGATCGGCCCGAAGGAGGACCTCCACGCCGGAGACCTCCGGCAGCTCCACGTCGAGCAGCAGCACGTCCGGCCGCTCCCGGTCCAGCGCCTCCACCGCTTCCGGGCCGGTCCGGGCCTCGCCGACGACCTCGAAGCCGTCGGCCTCGGACACGTACTCCCGCAGGGTCTCGGCCGCCACCGGCTCGTCCTCGACGATGAGCACCGTCCTCGTCATCCTTCCCTCCTCTCCCCGAAGCTCCCGGGTCGCCCCCCGGTCGCCGGCATCCGCAGCATGGCCTCGACGCCCTCCCCCGGCTCCGTGTCCAGCACGAGGCGCGCGTCCTCGCCGTAGAGGAGCTCCAGGCGGCGGCGCACGAGGGAGAGCCCGGAGCCCTCGGGGGGCGACCGCAGCTCCCCCGGGTCCGCCCCGGGGCCGTCGTCGCGAATCGTCACCTCCAGCCGTCGCTTCCCGTCGCCGGACGTGAGGCGGGCGGCGAGCCGCACCGTCCCCCCCTCACGCGACTCGCCCACCCCGTGCTGGACGGCGTTCTCCACCAGCGGCTGCACGGTGAGGGGCGGAATCAGGACGCTCCGTGTCTCCGGGGGAACGGCCTCCTCCACCCGCAGCCGGTCGCCGAGACGGATCTCCTCCAGCTCCAGGTAGGTCCGGACCATCTCCAGCTCGCGCTCGAGCGTGACCAGGTCCTCTCCCCGCTCGGCGCCCCGGCCGAGCGCGTACCGGAGCAGGTCCCCCAGGCCCTCGACCGCGCGCTCGGCACGCTCCGGGGCGCGGCGGATGAGGGACAGCACCGAGTGCAGGGCGTTGAAGAGGAAGTGCGGGTCGAGCCGCGCCCGGAGCGCCCGGAACTGGGCCCGGGCCTGCAGCGCCTCGGCCCGCGCCGCCCGCTCCCGCTCCCGCTGCAGGCCCCGGAGCGTCCGCTCCAGGTACACGACCGCCGCGATCATCCCGTAGACCAGGAAGCCGAACAGGAGGTGCACCAGGGGCAGGAGGCTCTGGAAGCCGCTCAGCAGGTCGAACGGCTCGGCCGCGCCCCGCATAGCCTGGACCCCCTGTCGGACGACGGAGGCCCCCACCGTCCACAGCACCGAGAAGGCGGCGGCCGCCGCCAGGTGGCGCAGGACGAAGATCCAGGGACGCTCCGGGGGCCACGTCCAGCGGCGGGCCAGGTGCACGACGCCCACCCCCAGCGCCGACGCCGGGATCACGAACGCCAGCCCGACCCTCAGCCCCGCGCCCGGATCACCGCCCTGCAGGAGGGCGATGACCCCGTAGCCGGTGGCGAACACGGACCAGGCCAGGGCGTAGGCGGTCCAGAAGAGGCGCGTCGACGGCTCTCTCACGTTGCCCGCGGGTCGGAGGTGCGCAGGATCAGCGGTCGCCTCCCTCTCTTACGCGTCCCAAGGCCTCGAGGTCGAGGTTGAGCAGCCCGTAGCCCGGGCCCGTCCTGCGTCCCGGGGGCGGTGGATCCATGGGACCCGGCTCCTCGGTCGGGACGACCCGGGCCCGGATCTCGACGGGCGAAGTCCCGGCGCCCGGCTCCAGGCCGCCGTCGGGCAGCGCGTCCGTCAGGGGGATGACCGCGCCGGGGCCTTCCCGCCCGTTGGCGGCGCCTTCCACCTCCACCTCCCCGTACTCCGACCAGAGGTCGAGCACCCGCAGGAACGCCGGCCCCCGGATCGTGTCCTCGGAGCCGTTCACGAGCCGGACGTCGAACTCCACCGTTCCGGGCGCCCCCCGGTAGCCGGTCCCCTCCACCCGAAGCTCCGTCCTCGAGGTGAGGTCCCGCAGCTCCGACAGGGCGAGATCCCCGTGGCGGACGGCCTCCGCGTCGACCTCGACGGGCGCGGTCCACATCTGCGGCACGCCCGTCCGGTTGTCCACCCACACGGGATGGAAGCGTCCGGCGGCGTCGGCCGCCATCCCCGCGGTGTGGCCGCCCATGTCGTTGAAGCCGTGGAGGCTGACGTCGGCGGTGTTCCGCTCCTCCCCGCCGCCGCCCACGCCCATCGTGATGAGACCGCCGTCCCAGGCGTACCGGAACGGCTCCTCCGAGACCCGCACGGTGGGCCCGAACGTCTCCCCCCCGTCGACCGAGGCCGCGAACCGGACGTCCCACCCGAGCCCCGACTCGCTCGAACGCCGGTCGTACCAGGCCACGCCCAGCACGCCGTCGCCGTTCACGGCCAGCATCGGCCGGAAGGCCGGCCCGCCGCGGCTCACGACCACCGGCTCCGACCAGCTCCGTCCCCGGTCCTCGGAGCGGGCGAGGAGGATCCGGCCCTCGCCCGAGCGGAAGTCGGTCCACGCCGCGTACAGGCGGTCCCGGAACGGTCCGTCGCTGGTGTCCGCCGCCAGGGCGGGTATCGTGGCCGTCCGGCCGCGCCCGAAGCGGTGGTACCAGTCACCCACCGTGACCGCGGGGCGGAAGTCCTCGCCACCGTTCGGCGAGACCAGCGCCCGCAGGCGGGCGTTCGGATCGTCCCCGAGCCGGGGGTCCTCCTGCGTCGCCCCCTCGTGGAATTCGATCTCGGATTCGTCGAGCCGCTCGGGATAGAGGAGGACGAGCGTGCCGTCGGACAGCACCGTCGACTCCCCGACGCCGAGGACGTAGCGGTCGCCGTCGACGTGCAGATTACGGGAAGACAGCGGCTCCGAGCCGTGGTCGTCGGCCCGTGCCACCCCGACCGCCGGCCGTCCTCGCCGGCTGTCGAGCGGCTCCGAGCGCGAGGAGTAGTGGACGTAGACCCGGCCTTCGTGCTCCGTTCCGGCGCCACTCACCGCGAGGAAAGGGCGATCGCCGGTCTCCATGGCGATCGGCTCCGCCCAGCTCTCTCCCCCGTCGGGGGATCGGCGCAGCTGCTTCGGTCCGCCTCCGATCGTCGTCAGGTAGGCCCACCCGTCCGGGCCGAAGGCCAGGGTCGGATCGCTCGTCATCCCCTCGACCTCAAGGGCCGGCGACCAGCTCGCGCCGCCGTCCGACGTCCGGTAGGCGAGCACGTCGTAGCGCTCGATCGAGTCGTCCCAGACCATACCCGCCGCCAGGAGCACGTCCGGGTCGGAGGGATGGGCGGCCACCCGGACCTCGTAGTGCGCCCGCCCGGGCTCCGCCTCGCTGATCCTGACGTTCTCGCCGGGTTGCGGCTCCTGGGCCTCGACCGGCGTCGGGCCCGTCGCCAGGGCCGGGAGCGCTAGGGCCAGGGCGAGGAGGGGAGTCGGGCAGGAAGAGATGGACGTGCGGACAGGGGTCATGGTGCCTTCCTCGGCTGAACGTTCGGCTCGCTGTCGCGCCGGGAAGGCTGGAGGAAGTCGGAGACGCCGTACACGGGCCTCTCGCCGAGTCGCCGCTGCAGGAGGACGAGCGCGGCCTCGGCTCGGTGGGTTGCCGACGGAGCGCCGATGGGGAGTCTCAGGCCATCACGGCAGACGGATCGGAATTCCGATCGCTGGAGGGAACAAGCGGAGGGGGTGGATTCGAACTCACGAGCCCGTGAGGGCGCCGTCTCCACTGCGCCCCCCGGCCGGATCCATTATCTTTGGATACGTAAACACGACAGACGGCCTCGCGACGGGCGGAGCTCCGCGGCCGGCGACGGGATGCCGAGCGCGCTTCGCCCGTCTTCTCCATCCGGAGGCCCCCGATGCTCGATTCTCCCCCTGGCGGGCCCGGGCGACGCCCGGCCGTCACCTCCCTCCTCCTGCTCGCCGTACTCGCCCTCGTCGCCTGCGCCGAATCGGGCGGAGTCGGCGGCGAGCGCGGCCCGCAGGAATCGACCTACGACAGCGCCGCCGTAGAGCGGGGCCGCTACCTGGCCGAAGGGCTCCTCCAGTGCATGATCTGCCACTCGGAGCGAGACTGGGAGAAGGCCGGTGCGCCGCCCGTCGAGGGGCGCAGGGGCGCGGGTCGCGTGATTCGGGAGGAGGGCCCGTACCGCATCGTCGCGCCGAACCTGACGCCTCATCCGGAGACCGGGATCGGCCGGTGGACCGACGAGCAGCTGGTCCGGGCCATCCGCCGGGGGATCGGCCACGACGGACGGGCGCTCCACCCGCTGATGTACTACGGCAAGTTTCGGCGCCTGGCCGACGACGACGTGGAGGCGGTGGTCGCCTACCTCCGGTCCCTGGAGCCGGTCGACAACCCCCTGCCCTCGACCCGTCTGTCCCCGGAGGAGCGGGAACAGGCCGAGTCCGGGACCCCCGCCACGGTGGACCCGATCGACCTGGCGAGCCTCGACTCGCTCGAGCGGGGACACGCGCTGGTCACGCTCGGCGACTGCGTGGGCTGCCACACGGCCTGGAGCGGCCCGCGAAACGCTCCCGAGCTGGCCGGAGGCAACCTGATCGAGCGGGGCGAGCGGTCCGCTTTCAGCACCAACATCACGCCGCACCCCACCGGCATGTCCTACGACACCGAGACGTTCATCAGGATCATCCGTACCGGAAAAGGCGGGACGCTGGACCCGCTGATGCCCTGGGTCGCGTTTCGGAAGCTGAGCGACGCCGATCTGCGAGACATCCACGCCTACCTGCAGACCCGCCCCCCCTTCGCCCACCAGGTGAACAACCATGGGGAGCCGACCTCCTGTCCGGTCTGCGGCCAGGAGCACGGGCTGGGGGAGCTGAACGACGGGGAGCCTCCGCGGGGCATCGACCTGGACCCGGCGAGCTACGACCGGTACGCGGGCACCTACGTCCGGGTGGAGGACTCCGACGGCGTCCTGACCGTGGAGGCAGGGACCGAGGGGTTGACCCTCCGCTTCGGGAACAGCCCTCCGATGGACGTGGTCGCCCTGTCCCCCGATCGGATCCTGGTCCCGGGCATGCTCCGGGCCCCGCTGCGCTTCGAGTTCAACGGAGGTCGGCGGGCCACCCGGGTGGTCTACGAGACAGTCGATCCGGTCCTACTGGTGAGAAGGGACTCGTCACCCGACGGCAACGACTGAGGCGCCCGCCTGACGCCCTCCGGCGTCCCGATTCTCGAGGAGGCGATCGCCGCCCGCATTCGATCCCGAGGAGCCTGCCGGGGATGAACACAGG
>CAYVFM010000002.1:0-46368 GCA_964450995.1 uncultured Gemmatimonadota bacterium
CGCCCAGGTCGGAGGTGGAGTGGATGCCCCAGTGCTCCAGCACCGTGCGGGCCAGGGGGCCGTAGCGCTCCAGGGCCAGCCGGCGGACGGCGTCCGCCAGCTCGGCGCCCGAGACGTGGCGCGGGCGGTCCAGCCCGTCCATGCAGCGCTTCAGCGCGCTGAGGAGGAAGACGTAGGCCGACTCCGTGTAGCGGGGGTTCCGGCGACGGAGCTGGGCGAGCAGTTCTCGCATCGTCTCGGTTCCGTGATCGGGTCGCCTGTCGAACCACCGCGGGGCCCGGAAGCCGTTCGCCCGCCGCGGGTTGCGGCCGGCGTCGTCGGCCCGGGCCCCGGGGGTCGGCCGACGGCAACATAGACGGCCCGAAATCGGGGCGTCAACCCCGGACGGGCACCAGGACGGGAGCCTCCCGCACCTCCACTTCGGCCCGGCCGCCCGTGGCGTCCCGGAGGCCGCGACGGAGCGCCTCCAGCCCCTCCGCGGGCACCCCCAGCTCGAGGGTCACGGCCTCGCCCCAGTCGGCGTCCAGGCGCACCGCCCCGCTCCTCTCCAGGACCGCGGCCACCGCCCCGCTGTCGTCGTAGCCGTGGACCACCCGGATCCGGCGGCCCCGCACGGCCCGGCGGACGGGCGTGCCGTCGGCCGCCTCCCGGGCCGCGTCGCCGTAGGCCCGGGCCAGCCCCCCGGTCCCGAGCTTCGTCCCGCCGAACCAGCGGACCACCACCACGGCGGTCCGCCGGAGCCCGGCGGACTCCAGGGCCCCGAGGCAGGGCCGGCCGGCGGTGCCGGCCGGCTCGCCGTCGTCGTCGAAGCGGACCCGGTCCTCGTCGAGGCCGCGCCAGGCGAAGACGTGGTGCGTGGCGTCGTGGTGCTCGCGGCGGAGGCGCTCGCGGGCCTCGAGCGCGCGGTCGATGTCGGCGGCCGGGAGGCAGAGGGCCAGGAAGCGGGAGCCCTCCCGGCGCAGCTCGCCGTGGCCGCGGCCGGTGGGGACCCGGACGGTCGGGATGTCCCCGTCGCCGGGGCCGGCGGCGTCCGGTCCGGCGTCGGTCAGGCCGCCCCCGTCAGCCCTCGTCCGGGCACGGGAGGCGCCGGTAGAGCGGGAAGGCCCCGGTCATCTCCCGCACGTCGGTCTTCACCTCGCCGATCACGCCCTCGTCCCCGCCCGACCGGAGGACCCGGTCGATCCAGGCGGCGATCCGCACCATCTCGTCGGGCCCCATCCCGCGGGTGGTGACGGCGGGGGTTCCGATCCGGACCCCCGAGGTCACGAAGGGCGAGCGGGTCTCGCCGGGCACCGTGTTCTTGTTGAGCGTGATGTCGGCGTCCTCCAGCCATTCCTCCGCCTGCTGGCCGGTGAGGTCGGGATCGGTCTCCCGGAGGTCCACCAGCAGCAGGTGGGTGTCGGTGCCGCCGGTGACCGGGTGCCAGCCCCGCTCCGAGAGCGCCTCGCCCAGGGCCCGGGCGTTCTCCACGACGCGCCGGGCGTAGGCGGCGAAGCCCTCCGTGCCGGCCTCCCGCAGGCAGACGGCCTTGGAGGCGATGACGTGCATCATCGGGCCGCCCTGGGTGCGCGGGAAGACGGCCTTGTCCACGGCCCCGGCCAGCTCCTCGGTGCAGAGGATCAGCCCGCCGCGGGGCCCCCTGAGGGTCTTGTGGGTGGTGGTGGTCACCACGTCGGCCCAGGGCACCGGCGACGGGTGGACGCCGGCGGCCACCAGGCCGGCGAAGTGCGCCATGTCCACCACGAGCCGGGCGCCCACGTCGTCGGCGACCTCGGCGAAGACGTCGAAGGGCAGCTCCCTCGGGTAGGCGCTCCAGCCGGCCACGATCACCTCGGGCTCGGCCTCCCGAGCCCGGTCGGCGAGCCGGTCCACGTCCAGCCGCCCGTCCTCCTCCCGGACGCCGTAGTCGACGACGTCGTAGAGCTGGCCGCTGAAGTTGACGCCGGCCCCGTGGGTGAGGTGGCCGCCGTGGGAGAGGTTCATCCCCAGCAGCGTGTCGCCGGGCTCCATCAGGGCGGCGTAGGCGGCCATGTTGGCCTGCGCCCCGCTGTGGGGCTGCACGTTGGCGTGGTCGGCGCCGAACAGCTCGCAGGCCCGCTCCCGCGCCAGCTCCTCGGCCACGTCCACGTGCTCGCAGCCGCCGTAGTAGCGCTTGCCGGGCAGGCCCTCGGCGTACTTGTTGGTCAGCGGCGTGCCCATGGCCTCCAGGCAGGCCGCCGAGCAGAAGTTCTCGCTGGCGATCAGCTCGAGGCCGGTCCGCTGGCGATCCACCTCGCCCAGGACCGCCTCGTGGACCTCGGGGTCGACCTCGGAGAGGGGCCGGTCCTGCCAGCCGGGCCCCACCAGGGGGGACCGGTCGTCGCCGTCGCCGGGGGTCACACCATCGAGCGGTGGAGGCTCGCCACCCGCCGGACCCGGCGCTCGGCCACCCGGTCGGCGGCCTCGGCGCTGGTCATCCCTTCCTCGGAATCCGCCATCTCGAACACCTCCAGCAGGGTGTGATAGATCTCCCCGGCCTTCCGCTTCGAGCGCTCCAGGCTCCAGTCCGCCAGCTCCGAGTAGACGTTGATGAGCCCGCCGGCGTTGATGACGTAGTCGGGGGCGTAGAGGATGCCCCGCTCCTCGAGCTTGTGGTCGTGGGTGTCGTCGCCGAGCTGGTTGTTGGCGGCCCCGGCGACGATGTCCACCTTCAGCCGGGGGATGGTGTCGTCGTTGACGATGGCGCCCAGCGCGCAGGGGGCGAAGACGTCGGCGTCGACGTCGTAGATCTCCTCGGTTCCCACCGGCTCGGCGTCGAACTCGTCCACCACCCGCTGGACCTTCTCCTCGTCGATGTCGGTCACCACCAGGTTCGCGCCCTCGCGGTGGAGGTGCTCGCAGAGGTAGTAGCCGACGTGGCCGGTGCCCTGGACCGAGACGGTCCGGCCCGTGAGGTCGTCGTCGCCGTACTCGCGCATCGCGCAGGCCTTGATGCCCCGGTAGACGCCGTAGGCGGTGACCGGGGACGGGTCACCCGAGCGGCCGGCGATGCCCACCACGCTGTCGGTCTCCATGTGGACGAAGTCCATGTCCTCCACGGAGGTGCCGACGTCCTCGGCGGTGATGTAGCGCCCGCCCAGGCTCTCCACCGCGCGGCCGTGGGCCCGCATGATCATCTCGCGGTCGGTGCGGTCGTTGTCCCCGATGATGACCGACTTCCCGCCGCCCAGGTTCAGCCCGGCGACGGCGGCCTTGTAGGTCATCCCGCGGGCCAGCCGCAGGACGTCCACCAGGGCGTCGTAGTCGGAATCGTAGCTCCAGAACCGTGTCCCGCCGAGGGCCGGCCCGAGGGTGGTGTCGTGGATGGCGATGATGCCCCGGTAGCCCTCCGACGGCTCCTGGGTGAAGACGACCTGCTCGTGGCCGTGCTCCTCCAGGAGGTCGAAGAGGCCGTCCGAGCCGTCGCGGTCCTGCATGGCGGTCTCGGGGACTTCGATGCCGGGATGTCTCACGGGTCCTTCCCTGTGTCGGATGATCGCGTGCTCGGTCGCGTCTCGGTGCTCACGGGCGGGTCGGGCGCGGACGAGGCCGGGCTCGTCAACGGTACAGCTCCCGGGCGATGACGACCCGGTGGATCTCGTTCGCGCCTTCGTAGATCTCGGTGACCTTGGCGTCCCGGAAGAGCCGTTCCACGGGGTACTCGCGGGCGTAGCCGTAGCCGCCGAAGACCTGGACTGCGTCGCGCGTCACGCTCACGGCGGCCTCGCTGGCTTCCACCTTGGCGGCGCTCGAGAGGCGCAGGCTGTTGGTATCGTCCTGCATGTAGACCCGCGCCGCGCGGTGAAGCAAGGCCCGGGCGCGCTCCACCCGCCGGGACATGTCGGCCAGCTTGAAAGCCAGCCCCTGGAACTCGCGGACGGGCCTGCCGAACTGCTCCCGCTCGTCGGCATAGGCCACGGCGTGCTCCAGCGCCGCCCGGGCGATCCCCACGGCCTGGGCGGCGATCCCCAGCCTGCCGCCCTCCAGGGCCACCAGCCCGTACCGGTACCCCTCCGCCGGGTCCCCCACCAGGAGTTCGTCGCCGAGCCGCAGGTCGTCCATCTGGACCGCCACCGTCTCCGAGCCACGGAGCCCCATCTTCCGCTCCTTCCTGGCGGGCCGCCACCCCTCGCGATCGGTGGGGACGAGGAAGGCGCCGATGCCGTCCTTCCCCCGCCGGTCGCCGGGCTCGTCGGTGCGGGCGAAGGTGAGGACCAGGTCCGCCGAGGCGCCGTTGGTGACCCACATCTTCTCGCCGTTCAGCACCCAGCCCCCGTCGACCCGCTCGGCCTGCGACTTCAGGCTGGCGGCGTCGCTGCCCGAGCCGGCCTCCGACAGGGAGAAGGCCCCCAGCACCTCGCCCCGGGCCATGGGCCCGAGCCAGCGCTCCTTCTGCTCCTCGTCTCCGTGGTCCAGGAGGATCTGCGCGGGCAGGGAGTTGTGGACGGAGACGGAGACCGCCACCGAGGGGTCGCCCCAGGCGATCTCCTCCAGGGCCATCAGGTAGGTCAGCTCGTCCAGGCCCAGCCCGCCCCACGCCTCCGGGATCAGCATCCCCAGGAAGCCCAGCTCGCCCAGGCGGTCCACGATCTCGCGATCGAACTCCGACTCGTGCCGGTCGCGCTCCTCCGCTCCGGGGCGGATCTCCTCCTCGGCGAACTGGTGCGCCAGCTCGCAGACCTGCCGCCCCTCGTCGGAGACGCCGCTTCCCTGGTGAGCCTCGAGCATGCGGGTCACCGGTCGGTGGGGGGCATCGGGACCGCCCGCGGGGCGTACCGGCTCGGATCGGTCCTCACCGCTCAGTCCTCGTAGTCGTAGAATCCGCGGCCGGTCTTGCGACCCAGCCGCCCGGCGGCCACGTGCTTCCTCAGCAGCGGGCAGGGCCGGTACTTGTCGTCGCCCAGGTCCCGGTGCAGGACCTCGAGGATGTGGAGGCAGGTGTCCAGCCCGATCAGGTCGGCCAGGCGGAGAGGGCCCATCGGGTGGTTCATCCCCAGCTCCATGACCGTGTCGATGGCCTCCCGGTCGGCGACGCCCTCCATGAGGGCGAAGACCGCCTCGTTGATCATCGGCATCAGCACGCGGTTGGAGACGAACCCCGGGTAGTCGTTCACCTCCACCGGCGTCTTCCCCAGCTCCCGGGCCAGCTCCATCGTCCGCCGGGTGGTGCGATCGTCGGTCTCCAGCCCCCGGATCACCTCCACCAGCTCCATCACGGGCACCGGGTTCATGAAATGCATCCCGATGACCCGCTCCGGCCGGTCGACGTGGGCGGCGATCTCGGTGATGGAGATGGAGCTGGTGTTGGTGGCCAGGATCGTCCCGGGGCGGCACCTCCGCGACAGCTCCTCGAAGACGTCCTCCTTGAGCTCCGCCCGCTCGGGCACGGCCTCGACCACGACGTCGGCGTCGGCCACGGCCGCCGTGTCGGTGGCGGTGGCGAGGCGCTCCAGGGCCGCCTCCGCGTCGGCCTCCCCGACGCCTCCCTTCTTCACCTGGCGCTCCAGGTTCCGCCGGATCGTGGACCGGGCGGCCTCCAGGGCGTCCGGGTCCACGTCCACCAGGGCGGTCTCGAGCCCGGCGAGGGCGAGGACGTGGGCGATGCCGTTGCCCATCGTGCCCGCGCCCACGACGCCGGCCCGCTCGAACGGCGGCGCCTCGCTCCCCTCGCTCAACCTTCGCTCCTCTCCCCGGTCTCGCTCCCGTCCGGCTCGTCCGCCCCGGCTCCGTCCCGCGGGGCGCCCGCCCCGCGGTCGGCCAGCGGGTCGAGGGCCCGCACCCGGAGGCTGCGCTCCAGGCGGTCGGTGGTGGCCAGCCAGGCGACGGCGACCAGCGACGCCGCCGTCACGGCCAGCCCTCCCTCCGGGCCGAAGGCGCCCCCGGTCCAGAGCCTTGCCCCCTCGACCGTCGCCTCCCAGCCGGGGGTGTCGAAGAGCCCCAGCCCCGAGGTCTCCGCCTCCAGCCCGCTCACCGGCAGATCGGCGGCGAAGCCCATCACCCAGTTCCAGCCCAGGTGCACGCCGGTGGCGAACCAGAGGCTGTAGGTGCGCCAGTAGGCCAGGCCGAGCACCACGCCCGCCAGGGCCAGGTTCAGGAGGGGCAAGACCTCGGCCAGCGTCACCCCGTCGGCCAGCGCCTCGCCCAGCCCCGGGTTGGCGCCGTGGACGGCCGCGAACAGGAGCGACGTCAGGGCCACCGCCCAGGCCCCGCCGAGCTTCTCGGCCGCCACCTGGAAGGGGTAGCCGCGGAAGAGAAGCTCCTCGGCCCACGCCGCCGCGAAGAGGAACAGGGTGAACGCTCCGAGCGTTCCGGCCAGCGCCGCGGGCCGGATCCCGCCCGGCTCCAGGTGCCAGCTCACCGACCCGGTCGCGGCCAGCGCCACCACGGCCAGGCCGATGAGGACGCCGCCCACCAGGAAGCCCTGTCCCAGCTCGCCCGGCGCCACCCGATCCAGGGGGAGGCCGAGGGCGGCGACGGGGAAGCCCTCCACTTTCTCGGCGAACCACCAGCTCGCCGCCAGCGAGGCGACCAGAAGGGCCACGGACGAGAACACCACGACCGCGCCCCCGCGGGGCACGCCGACGACGGCGGAGAGGGCGCCCAGGACGACCAGGAGGGCCAGGACGGTCAGGTAGAACAGCGCGATCCGCCAGGCCGCCCGGAGCCGGCCCGAGGAGGTGGAGAAGACGCTCACCGGCCCCGGGCGCCCCGGGGGGCGGCGGACGCGGGCGGGGCCCCGGTCAGCCGAAGAATGCCCGGGCCTTCCCCCCGATCCGCCGGCCCAGGAGCAGGACCAGGAGGACCTTGATGCCGTCCACCCCCAGGAAGGGGAGGACGCCGGCCGTCACCGCGGCCTCGTGGCCCGCCACCGCGGCCAGCCACCCGACCCCGCCGGCGTGGATGACGGCGACCCCGCCCGCCAGGCCGGCCGCCTGCCGGACCCAGCCCGACTCGCGGGTGCAGGCCAGCCCCACCAGGGCGGCGGCCGCGGGATAGGCCAGCAGGTAGCCGCCGGTGGGGCCCAGCAGGTAGGCCAGGCCCCCGCCGGCCGCGAAGACCGGCAGGCCCGCGGCGCCGGCGGCCAGGTAGGCCGCCTGGCTGGCGGCGCCCAGCCGCGGCCCGAGCATCCACCCGGCCAGCAGGACGGCCACCACCTGGAAGGTGAAGGGGACCGGCGTGCCGGGCAGGGGGACCGCGATCCGCGCCCCCAGGGCCGTGAGCAGGGCGAACGCGCCCACGCCCACCGCCTTTCGGGCGGCCGGGCTCAGCGCCTCGGCCGGCGCGGCCAGGCGCGAGCGGAGAGGGGAGGCTGCGGCGGTGTCGTCGGCGGTGTCTCGCATCATCGTCGCTCCACGCTGAGTGCCACGGCGTTGCCGCCCCCCAGGCAGAGGGTGGCGAGTCCCTTCTCCACGTCCCGGTCCCGCATGGCGTACAGCAGGGTCACCAGGATGCGGGCCCCGGAGGCACCGATGGGATGGCCCAGGGCGACGGCCCCGCCCCGGACGTTCAGCCGGCCGGTGTCGATGCCCAGCTCCTGGACGTCCGCCAGGACCTGCACGGCGAAGGCCTCGTTCATCTCCACGAGGCCGTAGTCGTCCACCGTCGTCCCCTCCTTCTCCATCAGCCTGCGCACCGCGTCCACGGGCGCGTAAAAGAGGTCCTCCGGCGGCGTCGCGCCGACCGAATATTCCGAGATCGTCGCCAGGATGTCCAGACCGTGCGCCTCGGCGTACGCCTCCGAGGTCACCACCAGCGCGGCCGCCCCGTCGTTGAGGCCCGGGGCGTTGCCCGCCGTGACGGTGAGCTCCTCGACGTCGTCCGGCGCGTCGGCCCCGAAGGCCGGCCGCAGGCTCGCGAGCCGCTCCATCGAGGTGTCCCGCCGGGGCGTCTCGTCCACCTCCACGGTGGTCGAGCCCTTCCGGCCCGGTACCTCCACGGGGACCAGCTCGTCGTCGAAGAGCCCCTCGTCGATGGCCCGGACCGCCCTTCGATGGCTCTCCAGGGCGAACCGGTCCTGGGCCTCACGGCCGATGCCGGCCTTCTTCGCCGTGTACTCCGCGTGGCCGCCCATGTGGCACTCCCCGAAGGAGCACCAGAGGCCGTCGTGGATGACCCCGTCCACCAGCTCCCGGTCGCCGAATTTCACGCCCTCCCGGTGCCCCCGGAGCAGGTAGGGGGCGTTGGACATCGACTCCATCCCACCGGCGACGGCGGCGCGGTAGTCGCCGGCCCGGATCGCCTGGGCGGCCAGCATCACCGACTTCAGGCCCGAGCCGCACACCTTGTTCACGGTCACCGCCGGTACGGTGGCGGGGACGCCGCCCCGGATCGCGGCCTGGCGGGCGGGGGCCTGGCCCACACCCGCCTGCACCACGTTGCCGATGATCGCGTCCTGGAGGTCGTCCGGGTCGATGCCCGAGCGGTCCAGGGCGCCCTCCACGGCCCTCGCGCCCAGCTCGGTCGCCTCCAGGGGGGAGAGGGCGCCCAGGAAGCGGCCGGTGGGCAGACGCGCGGCGCCGACGATGACGGGGGTCCGGTCCTTGTCGCTCATCTCGTGTCTCCGGTGGTCTCGGTGATGTCGTCCGTGTCGGGCTCGGGCGGGCCCTCCTCCTCCCGGGGGCTGGCCAGCTCGCAGCCCTCGCCCTCGCTCGGCCGGGCCCAGCCGTACGCCACCTCCGGGTCGTGCTCGAAGATCAGCACCCATTCCTCCCGGCCGGCCCGGCCCAGCAGCTCGCGCTTCGTCTCCAGAGTGACCAGGGGCTCGAGGTCGTAGCCCATGATCCATGGCAGCGGGACGTGCGCCCGCGTGGGCACGAGGTCCGCCAGGTAGAGGAGCGTGTCCGGGCCGGCGTCGATCCGCACCGACTGGTGGTGGGGGGTGTGCCCCGGGGTGTGGACCGTCCGGACGCCCGGCGCCACCTCGCGGTCGCCCTCCACCAGATCCAGGACGCCGGCCTCCTCCAGCGGGTCCAGGTCCCGGCGGCGGTAGCTGGCGCGGATCCGCTCGTTCTCCCGGTGGGCCAGCTCCCACTCGTCCCGCCGGACGACGTGCCGGGCGTTCGGGAAGGCGGGACGGACCTCGCCGTCCTCGTCCCGGACGGTGCAGCCGCCGACGTGGTCGAAGTGGAGGTGGGTGCAGACCACCGTGTCCACGTCCTCCGGCTCCACGCCCCACGCGCGAAGGCCGTCCTCCAGCCGGGTGGGGTCGCCCTCGTTCTCGACCCCGTAGATGGAGCGGAACTTCTCGTCGTCCGCCTCCTTGTTGCCCAGGCCGGCGTCCACGAGGATCGTCCTCGACCCCTTCCGGACCAGCAGGCAGCGCATCGCCAGCGGGATCCGGTTGCGGTCGTCCGGCTCGATCCGCCGCTCCCAGAGCGGCTTCGGCACCACGCCGAACATGGCGCCGCCGTCCAGGCGGATCCGGCCCGCCTCGACGGTGGCCACCATCAGGTCCCCCTTCTCGTACACCAGCATCGCTTCGCCTCCTCAGTCCCGGTCGGCGGGCGCGGCCCCGCCCGAGAGCCAGCGATCCATCTGCTCCCATCGGCGCACGCCCCTGCGGTCGGCCTCCTCCAGGAGGTGCAGCAGCACGCGCGCCGTGGCCGCGGCGTCCCCCTCGGCCCGGTGGCGGTCCTCGATCTCGACCCCGAAGTGGCGGGTCACCGCGTCCAGCCCCTTCCGCGGCAGGTCCGGCAGCGCGCGGCGGGCGAGCCGCAGGGTGCAGAGCCGCGGGCCCTCGGGGAGGACGGAGGCGGCCCGGCGCATCTCCGCCGAGACGAACTGCCAGTCGAAGGGCACGTTGTGGGCCACGAACACGCGGCCCTCCAGCCGGGCCCGCACCTCGCCGGCCACCTCCTCGAAGGACGGGGCGTCCTCCACCATCTCCGGGGTGATGCCGGTCATGCGCTGGATCCAATCGGGAATCGGCCGCCGGGGGTTCACCAGGGTGCTGAAGGACTCGCCCACCCGGCCGCCGGTGACCTCCACGGCGGCGATCTCGGTGACGCGGTCGCCCTCGGAGGGCGAGGAGCCGGTGGTCTCGACGTCCACCACCACGAAATCCAGCTCGTCCAGCCGGTCGTCCCCCTCCCGCGCCCCGCCCCGAAGCCGCCACAGGCCGTCCCCGTCGGCCTCGAGCCGCGGGTGACCCTCGAGCAGCTCCCGGACCAGCCGCTCGGCCATCTCGTCCGGGGCGCTCCGCACACCCAGGACGCGGCGGGCCAGCTCCCCGCTGCTCCGGGGCGAGGTGCGGACCAGCTCCACCGCCCGGGCCGTCAGGCCGGAGGCGTCGGTGAAGCGGAGCCCCTCGTCACCGCCGCCCGTCTCCCGGCTCACGACGCCCCCGGCGGCCGCCGGGCCACGGGCAGGGTCATGCAGCGGGGCCCGCCGCCGCCCCTCACCAGCTCGGTTCCCTCGAAGGCCACGGCGAAGCGCTCGTCGTCGTCCGGGCGGTCCTCGCCGGTGAGGAACTCCGCCGCCTCGACCGTCCGGAGGCCGCCCTCCCGCTCGAGGGCCTCCAGCGTGTGCTCGTTGCGGCCGTAGGCCAGCACGCGGCCCGGGCCCACCGCGAAGAGGTTGCAGCCGCTGCCCCACTGCTCCCGCTGCTGCATCGTCCGGCGCTCGCCGCCGCAGCGGACCGGCTCCATCGGCAGGTCCAGGTCCTCCAGCGCAGAGAAGAGGTCGTCCCGCTCCCGGAGCCGGTCCGATCCGTCGCTCAGGTGGAGGACCGGCAGGCGGGTGGGCCCCAGGAAATAGGGCGGGTAGACGCAGCAGAGATCCCGGTCCACGGCGGTGAAGATCATGTCCAGGTGGATGGAGGCGCGGTGGGCGGGCAGCAGCACCACCAGGACGTCGCGGATCGGCGAGCCGGCCAGCAGGCGCTCGCCCAGCACGTCGATGCCCGAGGCGGTGGTCCGCTCCGAGAGGCCCACCAGGACGAGGTCCTCCCGGAGGACGTGGATGTCGCCGCCCTCCAGGCTGGTGTTCATCCGGCGCTCCTCCGTGCCGTCGTAGAGGAAGCCCCGGTTCGCCAGCGCCGGGTGGTGCCGGAACAGGGTCCGCATGATCAGCTTCTCGGTCCAGCGCACCGCGTGGCGCATCGAGGCGATCACCACCTGGTCGCCGACCACCGCCGCGGCATCGCGGGTGAAGAAGAGGTTGGGGAGAGGCGGCAGGGAGTAGCCGGCCTCGTTCAGCAGCTCCGACAGGGCGCCCCCGGCGCTCTCCTCGCCCTCCACGAAGAGCCGGGCCAGGACCTCGGCCGGGGCGTCGCGGGCCCGGTCGCGGAAGGCGGGGTCGGCCCGGGAGAGCATCGAGTCCCGGGCCTCCGGCATCTCCAGCACCTCCTCCAGCAGATCCCGGATCTCCAGCACCCGGGTGAAGCGCTCGAGCACGGCCGTGAAGCGGGCGTGCTCCTGGCGGGCCCGCTCCCGGTCCAGGAGGTCGTCGAAGAGGTACTCGTCCCGGTTGGCCGGCGTCACGACCGTCAGCTCGGGGCCCGGCGGATGGCAGAGGACGGCCTCCAGCTCGCCCACCTCGCTGGTGATCCGAATGCCCTCGCCGGCGGTCATCCGTCCCCCTCCCCATCGTGGGAGAGGGCGAAGCTGAGCCCCTCCATCTCCAGGGCCACGTCCATGCTCCGGACCACCACGTCCTCGCCCACGTCGAGCTTCACCGGGGCGAAGTTGAGCAGGGCCCGGACGCCGGCGTCGGCCAGGCGGTCGGCCACCTCCTGGGCGGCGTCGGGCGGCACCGCGACGATGCCCATCTCCACGTCCCGGTCGGCCACGACCGCCTCCAGACGATCCATCGGCTCGATCCGGTGGCCGTCCACCTCGTGGCCGACCTTGCCGGGATCGACGTCCAGGGCGGTCACCACGTCGAAGCCCCGATCCTCCAGGTCCCGGTAGCCCAGCAGGGCGCTCCCGATCCGGCCCACGCCCACCAGCGCCACCCGCCACCGGCGCTCCAGGCCCAGGATCCCCTCCAGGGTCGAGGCCAGGGCCGGGACGGCGTAGCCGCGGCCGCGCTTGCCGAAGCTGCCGAAGAGGCTGAGGTCCTTGCGGACCTGGGCCGGGGTCGTGCCGCTGCGGGTCGCCAGCTCCTTGCTGGACACGATCTCCCGCTCCTCGCGCTCCAGCTCGCGGAGGAGGCGAAGGTAGACCGAGAGGCGGCGGACGGTGGAGTCGGAGATCCGGGGCTGGCTCATGGGCTTCTTGTGAAAAGGTTCACAAGAACATACCCGAAGCGCCCGCCCCGCTCAACCAGCCGCGGACGCCACGGCCGCTCCCGCTCCCGGCCGCCCGGTCGCTCAGCCGCCGCCCGTCCCCTCCCCGGACACCTCGTCCTCCAGCCGTCGGGCCAGCTCCACGAACTGCTCGGGTGAGAGGCGCTCGGGGCGATGGCGCGGCTCGGCCCCCACCGACCGCAGGAGCGCCTCGGCCGTCGCCCGGTCGAGCCCGAACTCCGGGGCCGACCGGAGGATCTTCTGGAGCTGCTTCCGGCGGCGGCTGAAGGCGGCCCGAGTGAGCCGCCGCAGCGCGCCGCCCGGCAGGGCCCGGATCCGTGCCGGATCGGGCTCCAGGACCACGGTGGTGGACTCGACGTCCGGCGAGGGGCGGAAGGCGTTCCGGCTCACGTCGAAGGCGCGCCGCACCTCCGCGCGGGACCGCACGCCCACCGTGGGGGCGCCGTAGTCCCCGCCGCCGGGATCGGCGGCGAGCCGGTCGGCCACCTCCTTCTGGACCGTCACCACGATCCGGACCGGGGGCGGGTCCAGGGCGAGCACCCGGAACAGCAGGGGCGAGGTGATGGCGTAGGGCAGGTTCGACAGCACGCGGTAGGGGCGGTCCACCGGCAGCCGCGCGGCCAGGTCCACCTCCAGGGCGTCGCCGTGGACCAGCGACACGTCGGACCGCCCGCCCCACCGCTCCTCCAGCTCCGCGAAGAGCCGGTCGTCCTTCTCCACCAGCACCAGGGGATCGGCGACGCCCACCAGGTGCCGGCTCAGCTCGCCGTGGCCGGGCCCGATCTCCAGCACCGGCTCGCCCGGCGGCGCCTCCAGGGCCGCGACCACCTTCTGCTGGAGGTTGGGGTCGACCAGGAAGTTCTGGCTGAGCGAGCGCTTCGGCCGCGTCACCGGGGACCGCCCCGCGGCCGCACCGCGAGCGCCGTCCGGTCATCGCTCCCGCCCCCCTCCAGGGCGTCGGAGGCCCGGAAGACCGCCTCCACCGCGGCCCGGGCCCCCGCGTCGGCGGCGCCGGCCGCCGCCTCCACCAGGCGGCCCTCCGCCGCCGATCGGCTCCCGGCGGCGGGCTCGAAGAGGCCGTCGGTGAAGAGCAGGAGCATTCCCGGCGGATCTCCCGCGTCGGCCTCGAGCTCGCCGTACCGGCGGCCGGGCGGCCGGAGCCCCAGCGGCGGATCGGTGGCGAACAGCCGCCGGGGCTTCTCGCCGCCCAGCAGGAAGGCATGGGGATGACCGGCGCTGGCGTACTGGATCCGCCCGGAGGGGACGTCCAGCACGGCGTAGAAGAGGGTCAGGTACATCTCGGCGGCGTCGAGCCCCTCGCCCAGCTCCCGCTCCAGCCGCGAAAGGACCGCCGCCGCCCCCTCCTCCTCCCGGGCCACGATGCCGGCCGCGCTCAGCGCCCGGGCCATCACCAGGGCGGCCGAGATGCCGTGGGAGCTGACGTCGCCGATCAGCACGCCCAGCCGTCGCTCGGGCAGGCGGATGAGGTGGTAGAAGTCGCCTCCCACCGAGCTCGCCGGCTCGCAGCGGGCCGCCGCCTCGGCCAGGTCTCCCACCGACGCGGGGTCGGGCAGCAGGGCGAGCTGGAGGTCGTGGGCGAGCTCCAGCTCCGCCGACAGCCTCTCGCGGCGGAGGCTGTCCTGCACCAGCCTGCGGTTCTCGACGGCGGCCGCCGCCTGGCTGGCCACGGCGGAGACCAGCTCCCGGTCACCGGCGGAGAACCGCCCGCCCCCGGCCCGTCCCACCAGGGCCAGCACCCCCACCCGGCGGCGGTCCCCGTCGCCCGGAGCGTAGCTCACCGGGACCGCCAGCACCGCGGCGTCTCCGTAGCCGGGCCAGCCCTCCTCCGCCGCCGGATCCACCAGCCGGGCCTCCTGCCGGCGGAAGACCCCGGCGACCAGCGAGTCGGCGTCCTCCGGCTCGATCCTCCGGACCGCCGGATCGGAGACGCCCCGGGAGGCCAGCAGGCGGAGGTCGCCCTCCCCCGGCTCGTGGAGCCAGAGGGTGGCGCGGGCGGCTCCGGTGACCTCCACCAGCTCCTCCAGCAGCCGGTCGGCCGCCCGGTCCAGCTCCAGCACCGAGGCCAGCGTCTCGCCGATGGAGGTGAGGAGCGACATCTCCTCGTAGCGCTCGGCCAGCTCCCGGGCGAAGAGCCGGTTCTCCTCCTCCTGCCGCAGCAGGCGGCCGGCCACCTCGGCCAGGAGGGCGGCCCCCTCCCCTCCGGCGCCGTCCTCGGCCGCCTCCAGGCGGGCCGTCCGCTCCCGGGAGAGAGGCACCGTCCGCTCGACCGGGTCGCCGCCGTCGGGGAGGTCGTCGTGGAGCGTCCGGACCTCCCCGTCCGGCCCCTCCAACCGCAGCCTGAGCCGCACCCCCATCGCCCGGGCCAGGCGGACCAGCAGTCGGGCCGGGTCGTCGGCTCCCCCCGCATCCTCCGTCTCCGCCTCGCCGGCCCGACCCGCCGCGCTCCTCAAGCCCGCCTCACAGGTGGAGGACCAGGGTCACCCGGTTGCCGCGCTCGTTCCAGCTCACCTCGTCCATGAGGCTCCGGAGCAGGAAGAGCCCCCGGCCCGAGGACCGGTCGCGGTTCTCGGGTCGGGTCGGGTCGGCCACGGCGTCCGGGTCGAAGCCCGCGCCCTCGTCGCTGACGACGACCCGGACCCGTCCGTCGTCGAACTCGGCCCGGACGTGGACGCGCTTGTCGGCATCCTCGCCGTTGCCGTAGAGGATGGCGTTCGAGACCGCCTCGCCCACCGCCACCTTCAGGTTCAGGTGGGCCCGGGCACCGCCCACGGCGAGCCGCTCGCAGCGCCCCACGACCTCCTCCACCGCCGGCTGGACGTGTCGGACGCGCGAGGGGAATTCCAGCTCCAGGCTGCCGCGGAGGTCGCCGACGGACTCGGCCCGCGGACCGCGGCCGGCCAGGTGCTTCTGCCATCGGAGGCGGAGCTCGTCCGGGTTGACCGGGAAGAAGAGATAATCGGCGCAGCCCGCGGCCAGGGCCGGGACGAGCCGCTCGGCCGTGTCGCCGTCGGCCAGCGCCCACAGCTCGGCCTCGTCGCCCCAGTTCAGGCAAGCGTCCCGGACCGGCGGCGAGCCGTCGGCCAGGTCCACCACCACCAGCGAGGGCGCCTCGGCGGGCCACTCCTCGCGGGAGGTGGCGGTGGCGGCCGTGGCCTCCAGCCGGTCGAACTCGCGGACCAGGACCTCGCACACTTCCCGGCGCTCCGAGCAGATCAGGACGCGGGACAGGACACACCTCCCGTCGGATGGACGGCGCCGGCCGGCGTGACGCTCAGAAGTCGGCCAGGGCCTCGGCCCGGTCGTCGGCGATCCGGAAGAGGGTGTCCAGCTTGGTCAGCTCGAAGAGGGTGCGGAGGTCCTCGTCGAGCCCGGAGAGGCGAAGCTCGCCCTCCTTCTCCCGGATCTTCTTGGACAGGCTGACCAGCACCCCCAGGCCCGAGGAGTCGATATAGCTCGCCTCCGCGAAGTCCACGAGGAACTTCCGGTCCCCCTCGTCCAGCCGTCCCAGCACGGCGTCCTTAAGCTCGCGGCGGTTGCCCACCACCAGCTCCCCCTGCACCGAGACCACGGTGACGTCGCCCTCGCGCTCGATCTCGTAGGCCATGGCTCCTCCTCACCTTCCCTTTGCGGTCACTCCGCCGCCAGCCCCGTGACGCAGGCGGTCAGCACGATGTCCTCCACCCCGGCGCCCCGCGAGAGGTCGTTCAGCGGGCGCCGCAGGCCCTGCAGAACGGGGCCCAGCGCGCCGGCGCCGGCCAGCCTCTCCACCAGCTTGTACCCGATGTTCCCCGCGTCGAGGTCCGGGAACACCAGCACGTTCGCGCGGCCGGCCACCGGCGAGCCCGGCGCCTTCCGCCGGCCCACCGCCTCCACCAGGGCCGCGTCGACCTGCAGCTCGCCGTCCGCGGGCACCCCGGGCTCGGCCTCCCGGAACAGCTCCACCGCCCGGCGCACCTTCCGGACCGAGTCCCCGTCCGCCGACCCGCGGGTGGCGTAGGAGAGGAAGGCCAGCCGCGGCTCGTCGCCCACGATCCTCCGCCGCGCCGAGGCGGCCGCCCGGGCGATCTGGGCGAGCTGGGCGGCGTCCGGGTCGGGCACCACGGCGGCGTCGGTGAAGCTCAGCACCCCGGCCGAGGAAGGGTCCCGGGCCATCCCGTACAGGTAGAAGGTGCTGGAGAGCACCTCGAAGCCCGGGGCCAGGCCCACCATCTGGAGCCCGGCCCGGACCACGTCGGCGGTGGGGACCCGGGTCCCGGCCACGGCCCCGTCCAGCCGGCCGGCGGCCACCAGCCCCGCGGCCGTCCGGAGCGGGTCGCCTCCGGGGTCGGCGCCGCCCGCCGAGGCGGCCCCCCGGACCTCCGGGTCGGCCGGGTCCAGCACCTCCGGGTCCTCCAGCGCCCGGCGGAGTCCCTCGAGCCCGGCGGGATCGGCCACCGCCACCGGGCGGGCGAGCCCCTCCTCTGCCAGCCGGGCCATCGCCCGGACGGTCCGCTCCTCGCCGGCCTCGGGAAAGCCGATCCGGCGGGGGCGCTCCCGGGCCCGGGCTCGCAGGGACTCGACGAAGCTCACGAGCCCCGGACCGACGGGCCCAGCCGCTCGGCCATCCGGTCCAGGACGGGCGCGGGCACGTACTCCGAGACATCCCCCTCGAGCCGGGCCACCTCCCGGACCAGCGACGCGCTCAGGAAGGTGTAGCGGTTGTCGGGCGCCATGAAGATCGTCTCCACCTCGGGCCAGAGCGACCGGTTCATCTGGGCCATCTGGAACTCGTACTCGAAGTCGCTCACCGCCCGGAGGCCCCGGACGAGGATCCGCGCGCCCCGGTCCCGGGCGAAGTCGACCAGGAGCCCCGAGAAGGAGGTGACCTCGAGCCGGTCCTCGTCCGGGTAGACCGAGCGGATCAGCTCCACACGCTCCGGGACGGCGAACATCTCGTCCTTCCGCTGGGTGGAGGTCTCGGCCACCGCCACGATGAGCCGGTCCGTCAGCCGGAGGGCCCGGTCCACGATGTCGGCGTGGCCGAAGGTCAGCGGGTCGAAAGAGCCCGGGTACACCGCCACCTTCGCGTCGTCGCTCACGTCGCCTCCTCGTCGCCGGTATCGTCGGCCCGCCCGCCGTCCGGGTCGGGAGGGCGCAGGAAAGTCAACGCGCTGTCGCCGTAGGTCCGCTCCCAGAGGACGCCCGCCGCGCCGTCGAGGGCCCCCGGCTCGTGCTCCACGCAGAGGAGCCGGGCGAAGGGTCGGCGGCGGAGCCGGTCGGCCAGCCGCCGCGGCCAGCCCTCGCCGTAGGGCGGGTCCGCCAGGACCAGGTCGTAGGCCTCGTCGTCGTCGAGGTCCTCCAGGAAGCGCTCGGCCCCGCCCCGGATCACCCGGGCCCGGTCGGCCACCTCGAGCGCCCGGACGTTGTCGCGCACCACGTCGGCGGCCCGCGGGTGGGACTCGACGAAATCTACGGACGCCGCCCCGCGCGACAACGCCTCGAGCCCCAGGGCGCCGGAGCCGGCGAAGAGGTCCGCGGTCCGCGCGCCGGCCACCGCGTCGCCCAGGGCGCTGAACCACGCCTCGCGCACCTTCTCGCGGGTGGGGCGCGTGTCCCGGCCCGGCGGCGCGTCGATCATCCGGCCGCCCAGGGTCCCGGCGATGATCCTCAGCCGCACGGCGCGCCGCCCCTCACCCGGCGGCCGGCCGCAGGTCGCGGAGCCGGGCCTGCAGGCGCCGGCGGCCCCGCCACCGGTCCTCCACCAGCTCGTAGGCCACGTCCCAGGCGCCGCCCCCGGACACCTCGCCGGCCCGGTGGCCGAGGCCGAAACCGATGGCGCCGAGGCGGCCGCCCTCCGGGTCGGCGAGCTCGGCCTTGAGGTGGTTCCCGTCCCCGCCCACCCGGGAGGGGCCGCGGATCGCCACGCCCCGGGCCAGGAGGAGAGGACGCTCGTTGCCCCGGCCGAAGGGAGCCAGGTGGCCGAGCGCCCGGCAGGTCTCCGCATCGGCCCGCCCCGGCTGGAGGGCCAGGTCCAGGCGGAGCTCGGGGGCCAGGTCCTCCGGCCCCAGCTCCTCCCGGGCCAGCGCCTCCAGCCGCCCGGCGAACGCCTCCAGGTTCTCACGCCGGATCTCCAGCCCGGCCGCCGCCCGGTGGCCGCCGTACCGCTCCAGGAGCGGCGCGCACGCCTCCAGGGCCCGGTGGAGGTGGAAGCCGCCGGGCGAGCGCCCCGAGCCCCGCCCTCGCTCGCCCTCCAGCCCCACCACCACCGCCGGCCGGTGCAGGCGCTCGGCGATCCGGGAAGCCACGATGCCCAGCACCCCGGGGTGCCAGCCCTCGCCCCAGAGCACGACCGAGCGGTCGGTCTCCGGGTCGAAGCGCTCGTCCAGAGCCCGCTCCGCCTCGGTCTCCACCCGGCGGTCCTCTTCGCGGCGCTCCCGGTTCCGCTGCTCCAGGCGACGTGCGAGCCGGCCGGCCTCCTCGGGATCCCGGGTCGTGAGCAGCCGCAGGCCGGCGCCGGCCTCCCCGATCCGGCCCACCGCGTTGAGGCGGGGCGCCAGCCGGTAGGCGATCGCCTCGGCGTCCGGCTCCCCCTCGACGCCGGCCTCCTCCATCAGGGCCCGGAGGCCCGGCTTCCGGGTCTTGGCGAGGACCCGGAGCCCTCCCCGGACCAGCACCCGGTTCTCGTCCACCAGGGGGACCACGTCGCCCACGGTGCCCAGGGCCACCAGGTCCAGGTGTCGGTTGAGCTCGGCCGGATCCCGGCCGACCCGGCCCCAGAGGGCCCGCAGGAGCTTCCAGGCCACCCCGACGCCGGAGAGGTCCCGGAAGGGATAGCCGGCGTCCGCCCGCCGGGGGTTCACCACGGCCGTGGCGTCCGGGAGCCGCTCGGGCGGCCGGTGATGGTCGGTGATCACCACGTCCATCCCCGCCGCCAAGGCCCGCTCCACCGCCTCGACGGCCGACACGCCGCAGTCCGCCGTCACGACCAGCTCGGCCCCGACCTCCCGGGCCCGCTCGAGGCCGGCCTCGCCGAAGTCGTAGCCGTCGCGGGTGCGATGCGGCACGAAGGCCCGGGCGTCGGCTCCCAGCTCGTCCAGGGTCCGGGCCAGCAGGGCCGCCGCCGAGAGGCCGTCCACGTCGTAGTCGCCGTGGACCAGCACCGTGGCGCCGGCGGCCGCGGCCGCCGCCATCCGGTCCACCGCCGCCCCTGCGTCGGGGAGGGCCAGGGGGTCGTGGAGCTGGTCGAAGGAGGGGCGGAGGAAGCGCCGGGCCTCGTCGGGGTCCTCGTGGCCGCGCCGGACCAGGAGCTCGCAGACCTCGGGAGGGAGGCCCAGCGTCCGCCGCAGCTCGTCCACCGCCCCGCGGGGGACCGGGGCGGGCTCGATCCAGCGGGCCCGGGCCGTGGAGGTCGCCACCCGGCGGCTCAGTCCCCGGCGGCGCCGGGCGGGTGCAGGATCACGCCGCAGCCCTCGCAGCGGTAGAGGGAGTCGCCGTTCCGGATCTCGTTGCGGCGCTGGGGCGGAATCATGGTGAAGCAGTGTCCGCAGTGGTCGCCGTTGAGGGGGGCCAGCACCTCGTCGGTCCTCCCCTTCCGGACTTCCTCGTAGAGCCGGACCAGGTCGTCGTCGAGCACGCCGGTCCGGTCCTCCCGGAGGTCACGGTGCTCCGCCAGCTCCTCCTCCAGCTCGCTGCGGCGCTCCTCGACCTCGTCCCGCCGCTCGCGGTAGACCGCCTCGGCCTCCTCCAGCTCCTCCTCCAGCTCGCCCACCCGCTTCCGGGCCGCCTCGACGCGCTCCATGCTCTGCAGGGCCGACTCCTCGGCGTCGTTCAGGTTCCGGCGGGCCGTCTCGATCTCCGACCGGACCGCCTGGTGCTGCTTCATGTCCTGCACCTGCTCGGCCCGCTCCTTGAGCCGCTTGAGCGTCTCGCGGCCCGCCTCCACCGAGCGCTGGTCGGCGCGTTGCTCCGCCTGGGCCTCCTCCAGCTCGGCCCGGGCCTCCTTCAGGGCCGAGCGCACCTCCTCCATCCGGGCCTCGGCCTCCTCCACCTCCGGCGTCAGCGACCGGATGGCGGACTTCCGCTTCTGGATCTCCCGGTCGATGTCCTGGAGGCTCAGCAAGGTCTCCACGGTGTCGCTCGCGCTCATCTGCGCTCCTCCCCCGTCATGGTTCGCGTGTCATCTATGTGTAGCGCCGCAGGAAGCTGACCGGTACCTCGGCGTTCCTCAGCTCGCGCACCAGCTCCTGCTTCTCCACGATCAGCTCCCGGCCCTGCTCCTCGTCGGCCAGCTCCAGCTCCCGGTCGATCTCGTCCAGCCGCTCGAGCTGGGGCCGGTAGACCAGCCGCCGCAGCGCCTGCTCGAAGATCGCGTCCGAGCGCACCAGCTCCGTCGGGTCCGCCCGGAGCTCCTCCACCAGCTCCCGGTGCTCCGCCGGCGGGTCCTCCGGCGGCCACCCCTCGGCGTCCCCCTCCCGGGCCTTCCGCAGCCAGCGGAAGACCGCGGCGCGGTCGTCGCCCCGGAAGCGGTCCGCCTCCAGCCCTTCCTGCAGGGCCCGGTCCAGCATGGAGGGTTCCCGCAGGAAGAGCAGGAGGAGCGTCCGCTCGGCCGACCGGTCGCCGGCGCCCTTCCCCGTCCCGGGTCGGCGCCCGGGCCGACCCGGCCCCGGCCCCGGGGGCCCGCCCGGCGCGCCCGGACCGCCCCCCGTCCGGCGGGGCCCCCGTCGGCGCCGGCGATCGGACTTCGCCACCTCCTTGACGATCGTCTCCCGCCGGACGCCCAGGCGCTCGGCCGTCCGGTCCAGGTAGAGGTCGCGGAGGGAGGGGTCGGCGACCGCCCGGAGGGTGCTGAGCAGGCCGTCCACCGCGCGGCGTCGGCCCTCGATCGACTCCAGGTAACCCTTCCGATCGAGAATCTGCAGCTTCCGCTCCAGGGCGTCGACGGCGTCCTCCAGGTACCCCCGGAGCGTCCCCACTCCTTCCTTTCGCACCAGCGAATCTGGGTCCTCGCCCTCCGGCAGCGTCACCACCATCGGGTGCCCGCCGGCCTCGAGCACGCGGTCGGCGGCCTTGAAGGTGGCCCGGAGGCCCGGCTCGTCGCTGTCGTAGAGGAGGAAGACGCTCCGGGCGTAGCGCACCAGCGTCTCCGCCTGCTCGGCGGTGAGGGCCGTGCCCAGCGGGGCCACCGTGTTCTGGAGGCCGTGGTCGTGGAGGGCGATGGCGTCCATGTAGCCCTCCACCACCAGGGCCCGCTCGTGCTTCCGGATGGCGTGCCGCGCCCGCTCCAGGCCGTACAGCGTCCGGCCCTTGGTGAAGATCGGCGAGTCGGGCGAGTTGATGTACTTCGGGGCCTCGTCGTCGCCGCTCAGGTCCCGTCCCCCGAAGCCGACGGCGCGGCCCCGGAGGTCCCGGATGGCGAAAGTCAGGCGGTCGCGGAAGCGGTCGTAGGGCTCGTCGGCCCGCTCGCTGGTGGAGAGGAGGCCGGCCCCCAGGAGCTGATCGTCCTCGAGGCCGTGGTCGTGGGCGGCCTCGCGGAGGGCCCGCCAGGAATCGGGGGCGTAGCCCAGGCCGTGGTCCTCGCGGTCGGCGGGGTCGATCCCCCGGCCCTCCAGGTAGTCCCGGGCCCGGCCGCCGACGTCGGGGTCGGCCAGGTTGTCGGCGAACCACTCGGCCGCGAAGGCGGCCGCCTCGCGGAGAGGGGCGTGGGGGTCCTCGCCGCGCTCCTCTCCGCGCTCGGGGACCTGGACGCCGACCCGCTCGCCGATCCATCGGACCGCGTCGGGGAAGTCGTGGCCCAGGTGCTTCATCACGAAGCTGAAGACGTCCCCGCCCTCGCCGCAGACGAAGCACTTGAAGATCTGCCGCTCGGGGTCGATCGAGAAGTTCGGGTCGTCGCCGCCGTGGAGGGGGCACGGGCCGCGGACGGTCTTGCCGACCCGCTTGAGGGACATGAACTCGCCGCAGATGTCCACCAGGTCGGCGCGGGAGCGGATCTCCTCGACGACCGCGTCCCTCACCACGTGGCTCCGGTCCTCCCGTGCGGGCTCACCATGTCGTCCTCCCTCGATCGGGCCACGGGCTCACTCGAACTCCACCACGGTCACGCCCCGTCCCCCCTCGCCGACCTCGGCCGAGCGCCAGCGCGCCACCCTGGGATCGGACGAGAGGATCTGCTGGACCTTCTCCCGGAGCGCTCCGGTCCCCTTTCCGTGTACGATCCGGAATCGGGGAAGGTCCGCCACGACGGCGGCGTCCAGATAGGGGATCAGCTCCGACTCCACCTCGTCCACCCGGAGGCCCCTGAGATGGACCTCCGACTTCGGCTCCACCGGCGGCCGGGTCCCGGCCCCGGGCGAGGGCTCCGGCCGGCGCGGGCCGCTCCCCTCCGCCGACGCCTCCAGGGCCTCCAGGTCGGTGGCCGGCAGGGTGATCCGGACGCCCCCGGCCTCCACCACCACCTCGTCCCCCCGCAGCTCCTTCACCCGGCCCTCGCGGTCCAGCGACCGGATCCGGACCCGGTCGCCGGGCTCGACGTCGGCCGGCTCCGGGGGCTCGGACGGCTCGCCGTCGGGGTCGGGCATCGCCTCGCGGCTCTCCCGGACGGCGGCCTCCACCTGCGAGCGGGCCTCCGACGCGGCCGCCTCGGCCTCTTCCCGGCCGGCGGCCTCCTCGTACCGGCGCTCCAGCCGCTCGACGGCCTCCTCCACCTCCCGGCGGGCGTCGAGCAGGTACTCCTCCGCCCGCTCCCGGGCCGCCCGCTCCACCCGGTCCTCGCGGCGGTCCAGCTCGGCGGCCCGCTCCTCCAGCTCCCGCTCCCGGCGCTCCAGCCGCTCGGCCCGCTCCTCAGCCTCGCCGGTGAGGCGGGACAGCCGCTCCTCCTTCTCCTCCAGCTCGGCCAGGACCTCCTCCATCCGCCGGCCGGACGCCTCCATCCGCGAGCGGGCCTCCTCCAGGACGTCGGCCGGCATCCCGAGCCGCTCGGCGATCTCGAACGCGTAGCTGCGGCCCGGGCGGTCGCGGCGGAGGCGGTAGGTGGGTCGGAGCCGCCCGGCGTCGAACTGGAGCGAGGCGTTGACGATCCGGTCGTCCTCGCCGGCCAGCGCCTTCAGGGCGCCCAGGTGGGTCGTGGCCAGCGTCAGGCCGGCCTGCCCGGCCAGCCGGAGGAGGACGGCCGAGGCCAGCGCCGCGCCCTCGGCCGGGTCGGTGTGGCTGCCCACCTCGTCCAGCAGCACCAGCGAGCCCCGGTCGGCCTCCTCCAGGATGGCCCGCAGGGTCTCCACCTGGGCGCTGAAGGTGGAGAGGGAGGCGTCGATCGACTGCTCGTCGCCGATGATGGCGTAGAAGTCGTCGAAGAGGGGGAGGCGGGTGTCCGGGCCCACCGGCGGGAGGACGCCGCTCTGGGCCAGCGCCGAGAGGAGCCCCACCGTCTTCAGCAGCACCGTCTTCCCCCCGGCGTTGGGGCCGCTCACCAGCAGCACCCGCTCGTCCGGGGCCAGCTCCAGGTCGAAGGGGACCGCCTCCTCGTCGCCGGCCAGGAGCAGCGGGTGGCAGGCGTCGGTGATCCGGACGACGCCCCGCTCCCCGGGCGCCCCCATCCTCGGGCGGGACCCGTCCGCGGCCCGGGCCCAGCGGGCGCGGGCGAAGAGGGCGTCCAGCTCCGCCAGCGCCTCCAGGCTGGCCCGCAGCTCCGGCTGGAGGGGGCGGGCGGCGTCGGTCAGCTCCCGGAGGATCCGCTGGACCTCCCGGCTCTCCTCCGCCTCCAGCTCCTTCACCCGGTTCATGGGCTCGATGGCCGGCGGGGGCTCCACGAAGAGGGTCTGGCCGCTGGCCGACTCGTCGTGGACGATGCCCCCCACCTCCGATCGGCCCTCCCGGCGGACCGGGATGCAGTAGCGGCCGGAGCGCACCGTGACCGAGGCGTCGGGCACCCGGACCCGGTCCCGCAGGTCGCGGCTGAAGCGCCGGAGCAGGTCCACGAGACCCTGGCGGGCGTCGCGCAGCTCGGAGCGGACCCGGCGGAGCTTCTTCGAGGCCGCGTCGGCCACCTCGCCGGCGTCGTCGAACGAGCGCTCGAGCCGCTCCTGGAGGTCGGGCTCCCGGAGCAGCCGGTCGGACAGGGCCGAGAGCCGGGGGGCGTCGCCGTCGCCCGTCGGCAGGTCGCGGCGGGCGGCCCGGCCGCTGGCCAGGAGGCGGGCGATCCCGGTCAGGCCATTCTCGTCCAGCACCGAGCCCTCGACGCCCAGCCGATCCAGGACCGGTCGGAGATCGGGGATCCGGGGCGGCCCCCAGGCCTCGGCCTCCCGCACGAAGGCCAGCATCTCCTCGGCCGCGTCCAGCCCCTGTCGGACGGCGTCGGGGTCGGAGGCGGGGCGGAGCCGGTGGATGCGCTCGGCGCCCAGCTCGCTGGTGGCGCGGTCGGCCACCAGCTCCAGGACCCGCCGGTACTCGATGACCTCCAGGGCGTGCTCGCGGCCGGCCCGCCGGGAGCGCTCCGCGGCGCTCCCCGCAGGGCGGGGGCCGTCGGCGTCGGACGCCCCTCCCATCAGCCGGGGGGCCAGCCCAGCGAGCGCCCGCCCAGGACGTGCAGGTGGAGGTGGAAGACCGACTGGCCCGCCCCGCGGCCGGTGTTCGCCACCAGGCGCCAGCCGTCCTCCTCCAGCCCTTCCCGGCGGGCCACGTCGCGGGCCGCCAGCAGCAGCTCGCCGGCCAGCTCCTCGCGACCCTCGTCCAGGTCGTCCAGGCTCTCCACGTGGCGCCGGGGGATGACCAGCACGTGCGTGGGGGCCTGGGGGTTGGCGTCGCGGAAGGCGAGCCAGCGGTCGCCCTCGGCCACCACGTCGGACTCGATCTCGCCGGACTCGATCCGGCAGAAGAGGCAGTCGTCACCCATCGGTCCCCTCCCGGGTCGCGTCGCTCGTGTCCACGGCCGCGTCGCCCGTCGACCAGAAGCGGGCCGCGGCCGCCGACAGGGCGGCCACCGCGGCCGTCTCGAAGCGGAGGATCCTCGGTCCCAGCCGGACCGGGCGGAAGCCCGCCTCCCGGCAGGCCCCGCGCTCGTCGTCGGCCAGCCCGCCCTCGGGCCCCACCAGGAAGCGGGCGGGACGTCGGCCCTCCCACCCGTCGAGGGCCTCCCGGAGGCCGATCCCGGCGTGCCGGTCCAGGAGGAAGTCCGGTCCGGCGTCCGCCACCCGGCCGCCCGGCGCGGCCCTCCGCTCCCGGCCCAGGTAGTCGTGCAAGTCGCGCACCGGCCCCACCTCCGGGAGACGGGCCCCGCCGCACTGCTTCAGCGCGCTCACCGCCCGGCGGCGGGCCTTCCTCCAGAAGCCCGTGGACCGGGCCGCGTCGGCCACCGACGCCGAGCGCCGGCACGCCACCGGCTGGAGGCCGGCGGCGCCCAGCTCCACCGCCTTCTCCACCAGCCAGAGCGTCCGGTCCTTCGCCCCCACCCCGAAGGCCACCTCCACCGGCAGATCGGGAGGCGGCTCCAGGGCCTCGAGCGGGGTGCAGGCCGCCGCCTCCTCGGCCTCCTCGACGCGGGCCCGCCAGAGCCGGCCGCGACCGTCGGTGATCCGAACGGTGTCGCCCGGGCGGACCCGCAGGGTGGCGGCGTGCCGGCTCTCGGCGTCGTCCAGCTCGATCCGCCGGCCCACCGGATCGGGGCCGGGGTCCTCGACGTGGAAGGTGGGGGTCGACATGGCCCGGCCAAGGTAGGCGGCGGCGCCGGCGGACCGCCAGCCGCCCCGACCCGGCGGCCGGCCTTGGGGATGCCGGGGGCCGGGGCTATCTTGCCGGCGACCCTTCTTCCCCACCGCCCGCGGGAGGCGCCGGCGTGAGCGACGAGCCGAAGCAGGAGGCCCCCGACCACTCCGCCGGGACGGACCGACTGCCCGGCGGTCGGCTCCGGCTGGCCGAGGTCCGGGCCGAGCACAGCGCCGATTCCGCGGTCCGGATCGTGGTGGAGCTGGCCGACGACGAGGAGCGGCACCGGGGCGAGGCCGAAGGCGTCGGCACCGGAGCGGTGCAGCTCCGGCTGGCCGGCTCGGCCACCCTGGAGGCGGTCAGCCGCGCCCTGCCCGAGACCGCCGAACTCCGGCTGGTGGGGATGAAGCGGGTGCGGGCCTTCGACGCCGACCTGGTGCTGGCCGGCCTCCGGAGCGGCCGGGACGGGAAGCGGCCCCTGGTGGGCGCCGTGCCCGTCGAGGGGGATCCCGACCGTGCGGCGGCCGCCGCCGTCCTGGACGCCGTCAACCGGGTGCTGGGCGCCCCCGGGTGACGACCGCCGGCTCAGCCCGGTCGGCTCCCGGGGTCGGCGCGCTCGAGCCGGACGGACCACCAGCCCTCGTCCACGACCTCCTTGGCCGGCCGCCAGCCGGTCCCGGCCGCCGCCTCCCGCACCTCCGACGCCTCCCGCTCCAGGATCCCGCCCAGCAGCAGTTCGCCCCCGGGCGCGGCGAGCCGACCCAGGGGCGTCAGCAGGGGCACCAGCACCCGGGCCAGGATGTTGGCCGCCAGGACGTCGAAGCGCATCGGCTCCAGGAGGGCCAGCCGCGAGGCGTCGGCCCGGGTCCGGAGCAACTCCACGCGGTCGCCGACGCCGTTCCGCTCCAGGTTCTCCCGGGCCACCTCCAGGGCGTCGGCGTCGACGTCCACCGCCACCACCCGGTCCGCCCCGAGCCGGACGGCGGCCACCGCCAGGATGCCGCTCCCCGTCCCCAGGTCCAGCACGAGGTCGCCGTCCGTGACGGCCCCCTCCAGCAGGCGGAGGACGCCCCGGGTGCTGCCGTGCTCGCCGGTCCCGAAGGCCATCCCGGGATCCAGCGAGAGGAGGAGGTCGTCGGGCTCCAGCGACGGGTCGGTCCAGCTCGGCGCCACGACCAGACGGCGTCCCACGCGCCTCGGCTCCAGCCCCTCCCGCCACGCCTCGCCCCAGTCCCGATCGGGCTCCCAGCCCCAGGACACCGACGCCACGGCGCCGGGCGCTGCCTCCTCCAGCCGCCGGCGCGTCGCCAGCAGGCAGGCCTCCGGGTCGTCGGGCTCGGGCAGGTGGGTGTGGAGCGCGCCGTCGGATTCCCGGACCGCGCCGGCGCCCAGCTCCACCAGCTCCCGGGCGAGGGCGTGGACCGGGTCGGCGGAGCCGGGCGCCGCTCCGCCGCCGGGCTCCCCGGGACCGGCCAGCTCCACCTCGAGCACGAGCCATCGCCTGGTCATCGTCGCCCCCGATCTGCGGCCGGCCCCTCTTTCGCCTCGGGCCGGCTCGTGGCAGGATTGGAAGCGGGGCCGGGACCGACGGTCCGCCGCCGCGGACCGGACCCGGACACCCGACCGCCCCGACCCCGGCGCGTCGGTCGGCGCCGCGCCGTCGAGACGACCATCCCATCCCCCGGTACCGCATGAGCGAGACCACCGCCGAGGCGACGACCTCCGACGCGGCCGGCGACCGCCTGGACGCCATGTCCGTCGAGGAGATCTCCATCCACACCATCCGGACGCTGGCCATGGACGCCGTCCAGGAGGCCGACTCCGGCCACCCGGGCACGCCGATGGCGCTGGCGCCCGTGGCCTACCTCCTCTACCGGCACCTCCTGCGCCACGATCCCCGCGACCCGGAGTGGTTCGACCGCGACCGGTTCGTCCTCTCGGCGGGGCACGCCTCGATGCTGCTCTACGCGGTGCTCCACCTCACCGGCTACGACCTCGGCCTCGACGAGATCCGGGACTTCCGCCAGTGGGGCAGCCGGACGCCGGGCCACCCGGAGAACTTCCTGACGCCGGGCGTGGAGACGACCACCGGCCCCCTGGGCCAGGGCGTGATGAACACCGTGGGGATGGCCATGGCCGAGAAGCACCTGGCGGCCCGCTTCAACCGGCCGGGCCACGAGATCGTGGACCACCGGACGTGGGCCATCTGCTCCGACGGCGACCTGATGGAGGGGGCCTCGCACGAGGCCGCGTCCCTGGCCGGCCACCTGGGGCTCGGCAAGCTCACCTGGATCTACGACGACAACCACATCACCATCGACGGATCCACCGACCTGGCCTACAGCGAGGACGTGGCCGCCCGCTTCGAGGCTTACGGCTGGCACGTGATCGACGTGGGCGACCGGGCGGAGGACCTGGACGCCCTGGACGGCGCTCTCCGGGCGGCCCGGGACGAGGAGGACCGTCCGTCGCTGGTGATCGTCCGCTCGCACATCGGCTACGGGGCCCCGGAGAAGCAGGACACGGCCGCGGCCCACGGCGCGCCCCTGGGCGAGGAGGAGGTCCGCGCGACGAAGCGCTTCTACGGCTGGCCGGAGGACGAGCGGTTCCTGGTCCCCGACCGCGCCCGCGAGCACATGCGAGAGGCCGTCGAGCGGGGCCGGCGCCTGCGGGAGGACTGGGAGGATCGGCTGGCGGCCTACCGGGACGAGCACCCCGAGGCGGCCCGGTCCTTCGAGGAGGCCCTGGCCGGCGACCTGCCCGAAGGCTGGGACGAGGGGCTCCCGGACTTCGGCCCCGACGACGGGCCCCTGGCCACGCGGAAGGCCTCCGGCCTGGCCCTGGACGCCCTGGCGCCGCGGATCCCCTGGCTGATGGGGGGGAGCGCCGACCTCACGGGGTCGAACAAGACACACATGGAGGTCTCCGGGATCTTCCAGGACGACACGCCGGAGGGGCGGAACCTGCGGTGGGGCGTTCGGGAGCACGGGATGGCCGGCGCCACCTCGGGGATGGCCCTGCACGGCGGCGTCCGGCCCTTCGCGGCCACCTTCTTCATCTTCACCGACTACGCCCGCCCCTCCCTCCGGCTGGCGGCGATGATGGAGCTGCCCGCGATCTACGTGCTCACCCACGACTCCATCGGCCTGGGCGAGGACGGCCCCACCCACCAGCCGGTGGAGCACCTGGCCTCGTTCCGGGCCATGCCGAACATGCACGTCCTGCGGCCGGCCGACGCGGCCGAGGCCGTGGAGGCGTGGCGGGCGGCCCTGCGCCGGCGGGACGGGCCCACGATGCTCGTGCTCACCCGACAGAAGGTGCCGGTCCTCGATCGCTCGGACGGCGCCGAGCGCCCCCTGGCCCCGGCCGTCGGACTGCACCGCGGGGCCTACGTCCTCTCCCCGGAGCGCGGCGCCGGGGCCCTGGCGGAGCTGGCCCGCCCGGGCGCCGACCCGGCCGCGGCGGACGGGATCGAGCCCCCGGACCTGGTCCTCATCGGGACCGGATCGGAGGTCCAGCACTGCCTGGACGCCCAGGAGGCGCTCGAGACCGACGGCCTCCGCGTCCGGGTGGTGAGCATGCCCGGCTGGGAGCGGTTCCGGGACCAGCCCCGGGCCTACCGGGACGCGGTCCTGCCGCCGGAGACCGGGGCGCGGCTCGCCGTGGAGGCCGGGGCCACCCTGGGCTGGGACGCCTGGGTCGGGCCCGAGGGCGACGTCGTCGGCCTCGACCGGTTCGGCGCCAGCGCCCCGGCCGGGGAGAACTTCCGGCGGCTGGGCTTCACCGGCGAGGACGTCGCCGGGAGGGCCCGGACCCTCCTGGAGGGCTGAGCCGTGCGCGTCGCCGTCGGGGCCGACCACGCCGGCTACCGCTACAAGGAGCTGCTGGCCGACGACCTCCGGGACGCGGGCCACGAGGTGCTGGACCTGGGCACCGACAGCGACGCCTCGGTGGACTACCCGGACTACGCCCGGGCGGTGGCGGAAGCGGTCCGCGAGGGGCGGGCCGACCGGGGGCTGGTGGTCTGCGGCAGCGCCGTGGGCGTCACGATGGCCGCCAACAAGGTGCCCGGGATCCGGGCCGGCACGTGCCACGACTGCTACTCGGCCCGCCAGGCGGTGGAGCACGACGACATGAACGTGCTCTGCCTGGGCGAGCGGGTGGTGGGGATCGAGCTGGCCCGGGAGGTCCTCCGGGCCTTCATGGGCGCCGAGTTCACCGGCGAGGAGCGGCACCGCCGCCGGCTCGGGAAGGTCGAGGCCATCGAGCGCGACTACGCCGGGGGCGACGGGGACGACGGAGCGGACGGACCCGAGGCCGGCCCGCAGCCGTAGTAGCCCACGGCCGGGCGCGCCGCGCCCGGTCGGCCCGCCCGGGCGGCGCGGCGACGCCGGCCCGAGATCACACCGAACCGGGGGACGAACGGAGATGAACCCTCTCCTCGAGCTGCTGGAGCACGGCCAGAGCTACTGGCTGGACAACCTCACCCGCGAGATGATCCGGAACGGCGAGCTGGAGCGCCGCGTCCGGGAGGAGGGGCTGCGGGGGGTGACGTCCAACCCCGCCATCTTCAGCAAGGCCATCTCCGGGGGCGGCGGCTACGACGAGCAGATCGAGCGGCTCGCCCGCGAGGGCCGGGGGCTGGAGGAGACCTTCGAGCGCATCGCGGTGGAGGACATCCGCGACGCCTGCGATGTCCTCCGCCCGGTCCACGACGAGTCCGGCGGCCGCGACGGCTTCGTGAGCCTCGAGGTCTCGCCCCACCTGGCCCACGACACCCGGGGCTCGATCGAGGAGGGGCGGCGGCTCTTCCGGGCCGTGGACCGCCCGAACCTGCTGATCAAGATCCCGGGCACCCCGGCCGGGGTGCCCGCCATCGAGGAGCTGCTCTACGAGGGCGTGAACGTGAACGTCACGCTTCTCTTCTCGGTGGACGCCTACGAGGCGGTGGCCCGGGCCTATCTCAGGGCCCTGGAGCGGCGACGGGAGGAGGGCGCGTCGGTGGACGACGTGGCCTCGGTGGCCAGCTTCTTCCTGAGCCGCATCGACGTCCTCCTGGATCGCGTCCTGGGCCACCGCGTGCTCCCGGGCCGGGAGCACGACGGGCCGGCGCCCGAGGCGCTGATGGGCGAGGCCGCCGTGGCCAACGCGAAGCTTGCCTACCGCCGCTTCCGGGATCTCTTCTCCGGCGAGCGCTGGGAGGCGCTGGCCGGGGCGGGCGCGCGGCCCCAGCGGATGCTCTGGGCCTCCACCAGCACCAAGAACCCCCTCTATCGCGACGTCCGCTACGTGGAGCCGCTGATCGGCGAGCACACGGTCAACACCCTGCCGGAGCGGACCATCGACGCCTTCGCCGACCACGGCCGCGTCGAAGAGACCGTGGAGGACGGCTTCGAGGAGGCCGAGCGCACGATGGCCGCGCTGGAGGAGGTCGGGATCGACTTCGACCACGTCACGGCCCAGCTCCTCCACGAGGGGGTCGAGAAGTTCATCGCCCCCTACGACCGCCTCATGGCGACCCTGGCCGAGCGGCGGCGGGAGCTGGTCGGCTCCGAGCTCGCCCGGGTGGAGGACGCCCCGGGGGAGCTGGAGGGGCACCGCGACGACGCCCTGGACGCCCTGGACGAGCGCCGCTTCGTCCGCCGGCTCCACGCCCGGGACGCGTCCCTGTGGGTCGGCCGGGAGGGCGACACCGCGTCGGTCCGGCGGCGGCTCGGCTGGCTGGACGCCGGCGAGCGGTTCCGGGACCGCCTCTCCGGCCTGGTCGAGCTGGCCGCCTCGGTCCGCGAGGAGGGCGTCGAGGACGTCGTCCTCCTGGGCACCGGCGGCGCCGTCGGGGGCGCCCGGGCGATCCACGGGGTCCTGGGCTCGGCGCCCGACCACCCCGTGCTCACCGTCCTGGACGACCCCCATCCCGAGGCCGTGGCCCGGGTGGAGGAGGCGGTGGACCCGGCGAAGACGCTCTTCGTCGTGGCCAGCAAGTCCGGCGAGACCGCCGAGACGATGGGCCTGTACCGCCACTTCTGGCGGCTGGCCGAGGCGGCGACGGGGGGCGACCCCGCCGACCGGTTCGTGGCCGTCACCGACGACGGCACGCCGCTGGCCGAGGAGGCTCGGGAGCGGGGCTTCCGGGAGCTGCTGCTGAACCCGAAGGACGTGGGGGGGCGCTACTCGGCGCTGACGCTCTTCGGGCTCGCGCCGGCGGCGCTGATCGGCGCCGGCCCCGGCGACCTGCTGGACCGGGCCGCGGACATGGCCCGGGCCTGCGACCCCGCCCTGCCCGCCGCCCGCCACCCCGGGGTCCGGCTGGGCGCCCTGCTGGGCATGGCCGGCCGACGGGGGCGGGACAAGGTCACCCTCTTCACGTCCGACCGCCTGGAGGCGTTCCGGCCCTGGCTGGAGCAGCTCCTGGCGGAGAGCCTGGGCAAGGACGGTCGCGGGCTGGTGCCGGTGGCCGGCGAGACGCCGGTGGTCCCCGCGGCCTACGGGGACGATCGGCTCTTCGTCCACCTCTCCCTGGCGGAGGAGGAGGACCGGGGCCTGGTCGACGCCCTGGACGAGCTGGAGGAGGGCGGCCACCCCGTGGTCCGCATCGAGCTGCCCACACCCCTCCACCTGGCCGGCGAGTTCCACCGGTGGGCGCTGGCGACGGCCACCGCCGGGGCCGTCCTGGAGGTCGACCCCTTCGACCAGCCCGACGTCGAGGCGGCCAAGGAGGAGACCCGGGCCCTGCTCTCCGACGGCGGCGACGCCCCCCTCTCCGGGGGCGACGGCCGGCGGGTGGACGAGGGCGTCCGGCTGTTCGGTGACACCTCCTGGCTGCCGGCCGACGGTGCCGGGCTCCTGCACCGGGTGGCCGACGCGGTGCCGGAGGGAGGGTGGCTGGCGCTGCTGGCCTTCTTCCCGCTGGACGCCGCCCGCTCGGAGGCCCTGGAGGCGCTGCGCCGGTCCCTCTGGACCCGAACGGGCGCGCCGGTGACGGTGAGCCGCGGCCCCGCCTACCTCCACGCCACCGGCCAGCTCCACAAGGGCGGCCCGGAGGGCGGGGTCTTCCTCCTGCTCACCGAGGCCGGGACGCCGGCCGGCGCCGACGTCCCGGGGGCGGACCACGGCCTGGGCCGCCTGCACCGGGCCCAGGCCCTGGGCGACCAGCGGGCCCTGGAGCGCCGGGGCCGCCGGGTCCTCCGGCTGGAGCTGGACGACCCCGGGGACGGGATCCGGCGGCTCCACGAGGCCCTCCGCTCGGCCGAGGAGGCCGCCGCCCCGGCCGCCGGCGCGGCCGGCCCCGCGGGCTAGGGCGGGAGCACACTCTTGGCGCTGCGCATCGTCGAGCTGATCCTCCCGGAGGAGGCCTGGGAGGAGAGCGGCCTGGACCTGGAGGGGAGCTTTCGCGTCCACGACCGGTGGGCCGAGGAGCTCCTGGAGGGCCGGCGCCGGATCGGCCTCCTGATGGACGCGGCCGACACCGAGCCCCTCCTGGACGAGCTCGACCACCGCTTCGGCGACCGGGAGGGTTACCGGGTGACCCTCATCCCCGCCGAGGCCACCCTGCCCCGCCCCGAGGAGCTCGAGGAGGAGGACGGCCCGGCCGGGACGAGCGGGGACGAGGAGAACCTGCCGGACCGGATCAGCCGCGAGGAGCTCCGGGCCAAGCTGGCCGAGGGTGCCGAGGCCGACGCCACGTTCCTGGTGATGACGGCGCTCTCGACGGTGGTCTGCGCCTTCGGCCTCCTGGCCGACGACGTGGCGGTGGTCATCGGCGCCATGGTCATCGCCCCCCTCCTGCCGCCCCTGGTGGCCCTGTCGCTGGCGGCGACCCTCGCCGACCGGGACCTGGCGGGCCGGGGGCTGCGGGCCGGGACGACCGGTCTCGTGGTGGCCTTCCTCCTCTCCGCCGGCCTCGGCCTGGTGGTGTCGGTGGACCCCGGGATGCCACAGATCGCCGCCCGCAGCTCGCCGGGCCTGGGCCACGTGGCGGTGGCCCTGGCGGCCGGGAGCGCCGGCACCCTGGCCTTCACCACGGGCCTGCCGACGGCGATCGTGGGCGTGATGGTGGCCGTGGCCCTGGTGCCGCCGCTGGTGGCCGCGGGTCTCCTGATCGGGGCCGGCCACCTGGGAGCCGCGGCCGGCGCGGTCGTGCTCACCGCGGTGAACCTGATCTGCGTGAACCTGGCGGGGGTCGTGACTTTCCTCGCCCAGGGCGTCCAGCCGGGCCGGTGGTGGGAGGCCGAGAAGGCCCGGCGCGCGACCAGGATCGCCATGGGCCTGTGGACCCTGATGCTGGCGATCCTGGTGGTCCTGATCCTCGTCATGCCCGGAGGGGAGGCCCTCCAGGTCGTGCCCGCGCCCTGAGCCCGGGGCCGCGGGTCGTCGCCGGGATCGCCCGCCCGGCGGGCCGGCCGCACCGGCTCAGCCGGTGAAGGCCTGCCGCACCCGCTCCCAGAAGCCCGGCTCGCGGTCGGCGGGCTCCGGGGGCTCGTCCTCCACCTCGGCCAGGGCTCGCAGGGCCGCCCGCTGGTCCTCGTCCAGGTCCTCCGGGGTCCAGACCCGGATCCGGGCGAGCTGGTCGCCGCGCCCCTGGCCCCGGAGCCGCGGCATCCCCTCCCCCCGCATCCGGAGCACCTGCCCGCTCTGGATGCCGGCCGGGACCTCCACGGTCTCGGTGCCGAAGATCGTCGGCACCTCCACCTCGGTGCCCAGCGCCGCCTGGGAGAACGTCACCGGAACGTCGCAGAGCAGGTCGTCGCCGCGCCGCTCGAAGCGCGGGTCCTCCTCCACTTCGACCGAGACCAGCACGTGACCCCGGGGGCCGTCCTGCGGCCCCACGTTGCCACGGTGGCTGAGCTTGAGGTAGTCCTCCGAGGAGACGCCGGCCGGGACCTCGACCTTGAGCCGCTTGCGCTGGCGGACCCTGCCCTCGCCCCGGCACTCCGGACAGCGCTCCCGGATCGTCCGTCCCTCGCCGCCGCAGTCCGGGCAGGGCCGGACGCTGACCATCTGGCCCAGCATGGAGCGCTGGACGCGCCGGACCTCGCCGGCCCCCTCGCAGGTGGAGCAGCGCTCGGGGGACGTGCCCTCGGCGGCGCCGTCGCCGCCGCAGGCCTCGCAGGACTCGAGGACCTCCAGCTCCACGCTCTTCTCGACGCCGCGGGCGGCCTCCTCCAGGGTGATCGCGAGCTCGACCTCCTGGTCGCGTCCCCGGCGCCGGCCGCCCTGCCGACCCGACGAGCCGCGTCCGCGGCCGCCGAAGATGTCGCCCAGGCCGCCGCCCCCCATGCCGCCGAACTCGCGCATGAAGACCTCGAAGGCGTCGGAGAAGTCGCGGAAGCCCGCGCCGCCCCCGCCGCCGCGGCCCCCGCCCCGGCCTCCGACCCCGGCCTCGCCGAACCGGTCGTACCGTCGGCGGGTCTCCGGGTCCCGGAGGACCTCGTAGGCCTCGGTGACGCGCTTGAACTTCTGCTCGGCGTCCGGATCGTCGCTGCGATCCGGGTGATGCTCCATCGCGAGCTCGCGGTACGCCTTCTTGATCTCGTCCTGCGAGGCGTCCCGCGAGACGCCGAGCGTTTCGTAGTAGTCCTGGCCCATCGCTCCCCGTGATCGCTGAGATGGCGGCACCGCTCCGGTCCACGTCTACGCCGGCCGCGGCGCTCGCGTTCCCCGGACGGCAGGCCTCAGCCCTCCTCCTCCGGCACCAGCTCCCAGCGTCCCCCCGGGAGGCTCCGAACCGCGCCCTCCAGCTCGAGCCGGCTCAGCACCGACGCCGTCTCGGCGGCGCCGAGGCCGGCGGCCCGGGCCAGCTCGTCCCCGTCGCGGGGGCCCTCCAGGAGGGAACGGCAGAGGGAGCGGGCCCGGGGGGCCTCCGGGCCCGCCAGGGACGCCAGGCGGTCCGGATCGGGGCGGGGCGGCCCCTCCCGGTCGTCCGCGGCGTCGGGGCCCCGGAGGGCGGCCAGGACGTCGGCGGCGCAGGTGGCCGGCGCGGCCCCTTCTCTCAGCAGCCGGTGGACCCCCTCGCTGGCGGCCGGCCCCACGGGCCCCGGGACCGCCAGCACGTCGCGGCCCAGGTCCAGGGCCAGGTCGGCGGTGATGATGGCGCCGCTGCCCCGGGGCGCCTGGACCACGACCACCGCCTCGGCCAGGGCGGCGAGGATCCGATTGCGCCGCGGGAACCAGGCCTTCCGCGGCGGCTCCGGCGGCGGGTGCTCGCTGGCCAGCAGCCCCTCCTCCCGCATGCGGCGATAGAGGCCCCGATGGGCGGAGGGGTACTCGTGGTCCAGCCCGGAGCCCAGCACGCCCACGGTGGCGCCGCCGGCCTCCAGGGCCCCCCGGTGGGCCGCCCCGTCCACGCCGGCGGCCATCCCGCTCACCACCGTCAGGCCGGCCCCGGCCAGGGAAGCGCCCAGGTCCCGGGCCATCCGCCGACCGTAGCCGGTGGCCTTCCGGGTCCCCACCACCGTGACGGCGCCCCGGGCCGGCAGCGACCCGGGTCCCTGCAGCCAGAGGACCGGGGGCGGGAACGCCAGGTGGCCGAGCCGATCCGGGTAGTCGGGCCCGCCGTAGACCGCGAGCCGCATCCCCCGACCCTCCAGCTCCTCCAGGCGCTCCGCGGGTGCCGGGCGCACCCGGCGGATCCTCTCCACCACGGGGCGCGGCAGCGTCCGGTCCGGCCGGATCCGGCCCGCCGACGAGAGCGCGGCCCGGGCCGAGCCCCACCGGTCCACCAGGGCCCGGAACCGGCCCGGGCCCAGCCCCTCCACCTCCAGGAGGGCCAGGGCCGCCCGGGCCTCCGCCCGTCGGCTCAGGGCGTCCACTCCTCGAGCTCCGGGAACCGCTCCCCGTCGCCGGGCTCGCGCTCCTTCTCCTCCCGGACGCGCCGCCAGAGGGCCTCCTTCAGCTCGTCGATCCCCTCCCCCGTGACGGCCGACACCTCGAAGACGCCCCAGGCGTCGGGCGCCTCCAGCCCCGGACGCTCGCCCGGCGGCACCAGGTCGGCCTTGCTGAGCACGACGCAGTGCGGGAGCCCCGCCAGCGCCGCGTCGTGGCCGGCCAGCTCCTCGCGCAGGAGGCGGTAGGCCGCGGCCGGATCCTCCGCGTCCACCGGGACCATCAGCGCCAGCGTCCGCGTCCGCTCGACGTGGCGCAGGAACTGGGTCCCGAGGCCGCGCCCCTCGTGGGCCCCCTCGATGATGCCCGGTATGTCCGCCATGACGAAGGAGCGGCCGTCGCCCACGCCCACCACTCCCAGGTTGGGCTCCAGCGTGGTGAAGGGGTAGGAGGCCACCTCCGGGTGGGCCGCCGAGACCGCCGAGAGGAGGGTGGACTTCCCGGCGTTGGGCTCCCCCACCAGCCCCACGTCGGCGATGAGCTTCAGCTCCAGCTCGATGCGGCGCTCCTCGCCGTCCTCGCCGAGCTCGCGCTCCCGGGGGGCCTGCCGCGTCGAGGTGGCGAAGGCGGCGTTGCCCCGGCCGCCCCGGCCGCCCTCGGCCACCACCAGCTCGTGGCCCTCCTCCAGCAGCTCGCCCAGGCGGTCCCCGGTGTCGGCGTCGCGCACCACCGTGCCCGGCGGGACGGGCAGGCGGCAGTCGCCGCCGTCCGCACCCCGCTTCTTCTGCCCTCCCCCGTGGCCCCCGCGCTCCGCCCGGTACTCGTCGCGGTACCGGAAGTCCAGGAGGGTGTCCAGGTTCGGGTCCGCCACCAGCACCACGTCGCCGCCGTGGCCGCCGTCGCCGCCGGCCGGCCCGCCCCTGGGCACGCCCGACTCCCGGCGGAAAGCCACGGTGCCGTCGCCGCCGTCGCCGGCGGCGATCCGGATGGTGGCGTGGTCGATGAACATTAGCCTTCGCTCCTTACCCTCAACTAATTGTATACAAACAGGATGGCATGTCACACTTCATGGGACGCTGGACACGCTCGCCCGGGCCGGCGCCCGCCCTCAGCCGGTGTTCGCGCTCAGCCGCCGCTCCCGGTCCGCGATCGAACCCGTCGCCAGCGCTCCCGAGCCCGTCGCGCGGCGGCCGCATCGGCCCGGCGGACGCCGGCCTCCAGGGCGGCCGCCACCTGCTCCGGCTCCGCCCCCGACCTGAGGGCGCCCCGGAGGTGGGAGTGGAGCTGGGGCGGCCAGTCCGCGGCCGCCAGCAGGGCCACCACGCACAGCTCCCGGTCGGGCACGTCCAGGCCGGGGCGGGCGAGCACCCGTCCGTACCCTTCCTCCACCATCCACCGGTCCATGGCCGGGTGCAGGCGGCGGACGCCCCGCCGCAGCTTCCGGTAGGCCGCGTCGCCGTAGATCCGCCGGCAGAGCCGCTCCCCCCGCTCCCGGCGCTCCTCCACGCCCGGTCGGTCCGGGTCGGCCGGCTCCCCCGGGCCGTCCTCCTCCAGGGCGCCCCTGTCCGCCGGCCGTCCGGCGCCGCTCTCCCGCCACCGGGACAGGGCCGTCAGGGCCGCCGGGTAGCCCACGAAGAGGTGGGCCTGGAGGAGGGCCTCCTCCACGGCTCTTCGCTCCAGGCGTCCCTCCTCCACCCGGGCCGCGGCGTCGGCCAGCGCCCGGTCACGGTCGTCGGCCCCGCCACCGCCCAGGGCCGCCGACAGCTCGACCAGGGCCCGGAGACCGGCCGGGAGCGGATCGTCGCCGGTCACGGACCGCCCGGCACGGGGGCCCGCGCCGACACCATCCGGGCCTCGATGCGGCCGACCTCCTCGCCCGTGGTGCTCCGGATCGCCGGCCGCCGGAGCTCCGCCAGCTCCCGGGCCTCGCCCGGGGAGAGCAGGTCCGCGCCGGCCAGCGCCTCCAGGGCGGCCGGCGCCGCGGCCCGGCGGGCCCCGTCCGTCACCTTGAGCGCCATCCCCCAGCCCCCTTCCCGGTCGGCCAGGCAGAGCACGCCCTCGGCCCCCTCCTTCGCCAGCAGGCGCCCGCCGGTGGCCTCCATGATCCGGGTCACGGGCCGACCCGGGCCGGAGACAAGCTCCGGGTGCCCCGTCATCGCATCCACAACACGGGCCGCCGCACCCCGGGCCCGGACCAGCCGGGCGAAGGCCCGCGCCATCTGCCGGAGGGCCAGGCGCGGCGTGGGGACCCCGCAGCCGTCCGTGCCCCATGCCAGCCCCTCGGGATCGACGTCCAGCCAGCGGGCCAGCTCGGCGCGAATCCGGCGCTGGACGGGATGGTCGGGGCGGTGGTAGCCCTCCAGCGGCCATCCCCGGTGGGCGGCCAGGACCAGCATGCCGGCGTGCTTGCCCGAGCAGTTGTTGTGGAGGGCGGTGAAGGAGCCCCCGCGCCGGAGGACGTCCCGGGCCGCGTCGCTGGAGAAGGGGGTGTGCGCCCCGCAGGTGAGGCGATCCGGATGGAGGTCGACCGCCCCCAGGATCCGCCGGACGCCGTCGAGGTGCCGCGGCGTCCCGACGTGGGAGGCGCAGATCAGCGCCAGGGCCGGGGCGTCCAGGCCGGCGGCGTCCAGCGCGCCGTCCTCCACGACCGGCAGCGCCTGGAAGGGCTTCATGGAGGAGCGCCAGTGCGCCGGGACCGAGGGGTCGCCCCACCTCAGCTCCTCCCCCGCCCCGAGCCCGGCCAGGACCGCGTGGACCCCGTGCCGCGACTCCAGCTCCCCGCCGCGGCTCACCCGCACCTCTCCTCGGCCTTTCATCCCGCTCCCTCGCTCGTGTCCGACGGCCCCGCTCGATCCGATCCGTCGCCCCCCGCTCCGCGTCCTCCCGGGGCGCGCCGGGCGCGCAGGGAGACCCAGACGCCGACCAGCACGGCGGCGCCGCCGGCCACGACGTGCCAGCCCGGCACCTCGTCCCGTCCGAGCACCAGCATCGCGAGGAGGGTGGCCCCCAGGGGCTCCAGGAGGACGACGACGCTCACAACATAGGCCCTGACGTGCTCGAGGGCCCAGTTGAAGCTCGTGTGGCCCATCAGCATCGGTCCCACCGCCAGGGCGACCAGCCAGCCCCAGGTGGGGGCGTCCCAGCCGGCCATCGGGAGCCCCGCCGCGGCGGCGAAGCCGGCCGACACCGCGGCGGCGACCGCGTACACCGGGACCACGTAGCTCCAGACGCCCAATCGGGCCCGGAGGCGGCGCCCCACCGTGAAGTAGAGGGCCATCAGCACGGCGCCCGCCAGGGCCAGGAGGTCCCCCGTCAGCGGGTCGGGCCCGGACCGGAAGTCCCCCCACCCCACCGCGACGGCGCCCGCCACGGCCAGGCCGATGCCGAGCCACTCCCGCCGGCCGGGCGGCTCCCGGAGCCAGAGGGCCGACAGGAGGCCCACGAAGAGCGGATGGGAGGTGACGAGCACCGTGGAGCTGGCCACGCTGGTCAGCTCCAGCGAGAGGAACCAGACGGTGAGGTGCGACCCCAGGAAGACCCCGCCCAGGGCGAGCCACCCCCAGTCGGCGGCGTCCAGGCGGCGGAGCTGGCGCCACTCGCCCGACAGCCAGAGCGGCGGCAGCAGCAGGCCCACCGAGAAGATCAGCCGCCAGGCCGCCACCGACGGCGCGGGCGCGGCCGCGAGCCGGACCAGCACGGCGGCCCACGAGACTCCGAAGAGGCCCAGGGCCAGCGCCGGCGCCGCCCGGCGGATCCCCTCCCGGGGCGCCGCCGCCGTCCCCTCCCGGCTCACCCGCCGGCGGGCCCGAGGCGCTCCAGGGCCCGTGAGGTGGCGGAACCGGGCGCCGCGTCCCGACGCAGACGCTCCAGGTCGGCGGGCTCGTCCACGTCGTACCAGGCCTCGATCTCGGCCAGCTCGAGCTCCGCCTCCCGGGCCCGCTCCCGGGTCGTCGCCGCCACGTCCGGCGTGGACCAGGGGATCCGACGGAAGAGGTCGTCCGCCCCGGGCCAGGCCTCCCGCCGGAGCGCCAGCAGGTAGTACCCCCCGTCGGGCGTGGGCCCCAGGACGACGTCGGCCCCGTCCAGCGCGTCGAAGGCCTCGTCCAGCCGGTCGGGGGACAGGGTCGGATGATCGGTGCCCAGCGCTACCGCCCGGGTCGCCCCCTCCCGGAAGGCCGCCCCGAAGGCCCGTCGCAGACGCTCCCCGAGCCCCTCCCCGGACTGGCGCCGGAGCCGGAGGTCCCGGGGGAGGCCGTCCGGCACGCCGTCCCCCTCCCCCGCGCCGGCGAGCCACAGCTCGACCCGGTCGGCCCCCGACGCCCTCGCCAGGCGGACCGTGTCGTCCAGGAACGCCCGGTAGAGCCGGGCGGCGCCCGCCTCGCCCAGCGCGGGGGCCAGGCGTGTCTTCGTCTCGCCGGGCCGGGGGACCTTGCCGAAGAGGAGGACCCGGCGCGGGGCGGCCGGATCGGAGCTCACAGGAGGGGGCCGGACGCCTCGCCCAGCATCTCCCGCCGGGCCAGCGGGATCGGCGGTCCCCCCAGGGACAGGAGCCGATCGTGGAAGTCGCGCCACTCGCCGGAGGTCGACGGATCGGCCTCCCAGTCCCGACGGAGCTTCCGGATCATGAGCTTGCCCATCGTATAGTTGAGATAGCCCGGATCGAACGTCCCCCGGGCCGCCTGCTGCCGGGCGCTCCCGGCGTCCTGGTGGGCCCGTTCCCGGAAGAGCCGCTCCGCGTCGGCCACGTCCATCCGGCCGGTGTGCAGGCCCAGCGCCGCCAGGAACCGGGCGTTCCGCTGGAGCGCGCTCACCAGCATCCCCACCTCCGTGGCGGGCCCACCGTCGTCCAGGCCCGCCTCCCAGCAGAGCTCCTCGGTGTAGTGGGCCCAGCCCTCGGCGAAGCCGTAGCCCACGAAGTGGCGCCCGAGCCGGGAGGGGCAGGCGTGCGCGTGGAGGAACTGGAGGAAGTGCCCGGGCCACACCTCGTGCAGCGAGATGAAGAGGAGCTCGTGGCGCGAGGGCAGGTAGTCCTCCTTCTCCACGTCCGACCAGGACTCGTCGGGCGGGGTGATGAAGTAGGTGGCCGGCATGTCGCCGTCGAAGACACCCGGGATGTCGATCTGGGCCAGGTTCCAGCGGAGGTACGGGGGCGAGACGTCCACCTCGGCCGTGCCGCCCTCGGGGATGCTGACCAGGCCGCGCTCCCGGACGAACCGCTCCAGCCGGTCCACCTGGCGGCGGGCCTCCTCCACCGGCGACCCCCGGGGCTTCTCGGCCCGCATCCGCCCGATGGCCTCCTCCACCCCGTCACACCCCATCCGGGCGCACGCCTCCTCCAGGGCCGCCTCGTTCCGCTCCAGGTCCTCCCGGGCCACCTCCCGGAGCCGGTCCAGGGAGACGTCCACCCGCTCGGTGGCCCAGAGCATCTCCTCCAGGAGGTCCGCTCCCAGGGCGTAGCCGTCCTCGGCCGGGCGCTGGTCGTCGAGCCAGCCCACCAGCCCCTCCATCGCCCCGGCCGCCTCCTCCAGGGCTTCCTCGAAGCTCCGCCGGAGGGACCGGTCCTCCACCTCGGCGAAGGCGCCCAGGACGTCGCCCCGGTAGTACTCCGCCAGCCCCCCGAAGGCCGTCCTCCCCAGCCGGAGATAGGTCTCGGGCAGGGGCGGGGTCAGGTTGGTGCGGATCTGGTCCACCGCCCGGGGCACCGCCCGGGCGTAGCGCGTGAACGCCCGCATCCGCTCGGCCGGTGGGGCGTAGGGCCGCAGGACGTAGACCTGGGGGTTGAGCCCGGGGACGTAATGGATGGGGTTCCGGTCGGGCCAGCGGGCCTTCTCGAGCCAGAAGAGCTCGCGGTCGATCTCGGCGACGAGATAGCTCCGTTCGAACCGCCTGCTTTCGTCCAGCTCCTCAGGAGCGAAGGCGCGGGCCCGGCGTCGGGCGTCCCGGAGCCTCTCGCGCTCGTCCCGCAGGCCGGAGCGGCTCCAGTCCGGGAGGCGGCCGTCGTGCTCGTGCAGGCCCTCGGCGACCGCCTGGTGGGGGCGGGCTTCGAGGTGCCGGTCGACGAACCCGTCGACGAATCCGTCCCACGCCTCGGACAAGGCGGCCCCGGGCTAGTGTCTCGTCTCGACGACCAGCACGCCGTGCTGGCTGCCCATCCCGTAGCGCGATCCGGCCTGACCGGGCCGGAGGATCTCCACTCGCTGGACCGACGACAGCTCCAGGTCGCGGAGGATGTCGGGGATGCCCCTCTCCATCCGGACCCCGTCCAGCACCATGATCATGGGCTCGGGCGCGCCGGTGAGGAAGTCCCGACCCGAGCCCCGGTCGCCCAGGACCACCACCTCCTCGCCGGTGCTACCGCGCACCATCTCGAGCGACGGGTGGTTCTTCAGGACGTCGTAGAGGTTGTCCTGGCTGACCCCGGCCAGCTCCTCCTGCGTCAGGACGGTGTCCGAGAGGCCGCCCCCGCCGCGGCCGGCGGCGCTGGCACAGCCCGCCAGCAGGAGGACGAGGAGCGGGAGGGCCGCGAGCGAGGGGGATCGTCGCATGACGGTGGATCCGGATTCGTGCGGGCGGAGCGTGCGCGTCGAGCGCCGACTAAGGTAGTCGACGCCGCGCGGGCCCCGCAACGGCTCCCCCCGTGGCGAGAATCCACCGGGCCGGGCGGGTGGCGGCCCGGCCATCGGCCGTTCAGTCGCCGCCGGAGCCGTCCGCGCCGCCCGAGGGGGGGCTCGCGGCGGCCGACGGCTCGGGCCGCTCCGACGCCAGGGCCAGCAGCTCGCCGGTGTCCCCGGCCCGCCGGAGGAGCGCCAGGGCCCGGCTCACCTGCCGGTCCGCCCGCTGGACGCGCTGGAGGCGGACCTCCTCGCCGAACGCGGCCCGTGCGACCTCCTGGCCCAGCAGCCAGTTCACGTAGCCCCGGGCGTCGCGGTAGAGCTCGCGGTCCACCTCACCGTCGGCGGCCTCGTCCAGCCGCTCGCGGAAGGCGGACCGCATCTCCTCGGTGACGGCGAAGTCCTGCTCCAGCTCCGGGTGGTCCTTGCTCCACTCGACGGCGAACTGGAAGGCCACCTCCGAGAGGGCCACGCCCTGCTCGGAGAGGCTGGACCGCAGGAGCTGCTCCCGGCTGGTCAGCGTGTCGGGCATGACGATGACGTCGGGCGTGATCCCCCCGCCGCCGTAGACCGTGCGTCCCGAGGCCGTCTGGTACGTCTCCCGGCCCGCCGTGTCGACCCGCGTGGCGATGGGCGAGCCGCCCATGGCCACGGCCTGCCTCGCGATCTGGCTCTCGGTGTCGTGGGGCTTCTGGATGGAGCGTCCGCTGGGCGTGTACCAGCGGCCCGTGGTGAGCTTCAGGTAGTTGCCCGCCGGGAGCCGGAAGAGGGACTGCACCGACCCCTTGCCGAAGGTCGCCGTCCCCAGGATCAGCGCCCGATCCTGGTCCTGGAGCGCACCGGCCACGATCTCGGAGGCGCTGGCGCTGTAGCCGTTCACCAGCACCGCCAGCGGGAGGCCCTCGAAGGTCTCCGGGTCCGGCGCCGTGTAGGTCTCGTTCTCGCTCTCCACCCGGGAGCGGGTGCTGACGACCTCGGTCCCGCTGGGGAGGAACAGGTCGGAGACCGCCACGCCCTGGTCCAGGAGGCCGCCGGGGTTGCCCCGGAGGTCCAGGACCAGCGACCGGGCGCCCCGGTCGCGCAGGCCCTGGATCGCGTCCCCCAGCTCGGTGTCGGCGTTCTCGCTGAAGGGATCGAGCCTCACGTACCCGACGCCGTCCTCCATCATGAAGGCGGTGACCGCCTCCACGTGGATCGCGTCCCGGGTGATGGTGAAGGCCAGCGGCTTGTCCGATCCGACCCGGGCCACGGTGATCTGCACCTCGGAGCCCTTCTCGCCCCGGAGGACGTTCACCGCCTTCGTGGTACTCCACCCCTCGGCCGACTCGCCCTCCACCTGGAGGATGCGGTCGCCCGTCTGGAGCCCCTTCCGCTCGGCCGGCGTGTTGGGGAGGACGCCCACCACGGTGATCCAGCCGTCCTGCGAGGCGATTCGGATGCCCAGCCCGCCGTAGTTGCCGGTGGTGCTGAGCCGGAGCTGCTCGACCTCCTGGGGGTCCAGGAAGCTGGAGTAGGGATCGCCCAGCTCCCGCAGCATCCCGTCGATGGCCATCTGGTACAGCTCGCCCGGCTCGATGTCCTCGACGTAGCGCTCGGCCACGATCTGGTGGACCCGCTCCAGCAGCTTCTGCTTGAAGTAGGGGCTCTCTGCGTCCCCCCCTCCCTGCTGGAGCAGCCAGCCGCCGGTGGTGAGGGCGATGAGGGCCACGGCCAGGGCCGGGATCCAGGAGCGCTTCAACCTCATGGGTCCTCCGGAACGCGGGATGGAGATCGTCGTCGGGGCGGAGCCCCGGCGTCGGCTTCTATGAACCCGTCCGAACCCCGAATGTTTCCCGGGGCTCCACGTTTCCCGGGAGCATCAGGCCCCGGGGAACAGCTCCGGCCACCGGGCGGACAGCTCCCCGAGGATCCGCTCTTCCACCTCCTCCGGGCGGCCCGAGCCGTCCACGGCCACCACGCCCTCCTCCTCCCGGGCGAGGCGCCGGTAGGCGCGGTCCACCGCTCCGTGGAAGGCCTCCCCGGCGCCCTCCATGCGGTCGGTCCGCTCCCCTTCCCGGCGCCGGCGCGCCTCGTCGGGCTCCACCAGCAGGAGGAGCGTCAGGTCGGGCCGGAGGCCGTCGGTGGCGAAGCGATTCAGCCGCCGGACGCGCTCCAGGCCGAGCCCCCGAGCGAGCCCCTGGTAGGCGAAGGTCGAGAGCTCGTAGCGGTCGGCCAGGACCACCTCGCCCCGCTCCAGGGCCGGGCGGACGCTCCGGCGGACGAACTCGGCCCGGGCGGCCAGCATGAGGAGGAGCTCGGTCCGGGGGTCCAGCTCCAGGCCGGGGTCGAGGACGACGTCCCGGATCCGCTCGCCGGCGTCGGTGCCGCCGGGCTCCCTCGCCAGCCGGTGCTCGACCCCGGACGCCTCCAGCCGCCGGGCCAGCCGCCGGGCCTGCGTGCTCTTGCCCGAGGCCTCGACGCCCTCGAACACCAGGAACAGGCCGTCCGGCCCGCCGCGCTCCTCAGGCGTCACCGCGGCCGCTCCGACCCGGGCGGGCCCGCCGGGGCGGGGCTACTGGTAGCCCCCGTAATATTCGGTCCCCAGGTGGGTGATCTCCTCCTCCCCCGCCATCCACCGGAGCGTGTTCTTCAGCTTCCAGTGCTGGATGAAGAGGTCGTGCTCGGGGTAGAGGTCCTCGGCCACCTGCGGGCTCTTGAAGTAGAAGGAGAGCCACTCCTGGATCCCGTTCATGTCGGCCCGATCCGCCAGGTCCAGGAAGAGCGCCAGGTCCAGCACGATCGGAGCCGCCAGGATGGAGTCCTTGCAGAGGAAGTCGATCTTGATCTGCATCGGATAGCCCATCCACCCGAAGATGTCGATGTTGTCCCAGCCCTCCTTGTCGTCGCCCCGGGGCGGGTAGTAGTTGATCCGTACCTTGTGATAGTAGTCCTCGTACAGGTCCGGGTAGACGTCGGGCTGGAGGATGTAGTCCAGGA
>CAYVFM010000003.1:0-40139 GCA_964450995.1 uncultured Gemmatimonadota bacterium
GGGTGTCGAGGGGAGCGCCGGTGCCGGCACGCAGGAGGACGGGCACCGTGTCACGAAAGACGCCGGAGCCCCGCTCCCGGACCTGGCGCGGTCCGAAGATCCGTCCAGCCCGGAGCACGAGGGTTCGCTCCCCGGCGACGCCCGCCAGCTGGACGCTCCAAGACGTGCCCTCCGGGTCGCGCAGGGGACGCTCGGAGCGGACGAACGTCCCGTCGGGAGCGTAGATCTCGAGGGTCGGCCCGGAGCCGTCCAGCGCGACGACGGTGTCGCCCTGCCATCGGGCGAGTCCCCTCAACCGCTCCAGCTCCCCGGGTCCTCCCCCCTCCCCTCCGGCCCTGGCCCGATGCTCCCCGCCGGGGCCGAACCAGTGGAGCTCGAGAGTCCCCCGGTCCCCGACCACGACGGTTCCGTCGGAGAGCCGGATCGCGCCGTCCACCCGGTCGAAGGCCTGCGGGCCCTCTCCCAGCGCCGTGCCGAGGACGAGCTCCGGCGCCGGGAGCGGCCGGGTGCCGGCCCCGGCCGGCGGCTCGACCGGGTGCTCGACGATCCGGACGCCGGCGCTGTCCCGCACCGCGACGTTCTCCCGGGCGGACTCACCGCATCCGGCCGCCAGGACCAGCACCAGGACCAGCACGAACCACCCGGCGGATCTCCCCGTTCGCCGGCTCATCCCACCCCGCCCCGGCCCTCGCCCCGCGCCACCAGCCAGCGGTAGGCCACCGGGAGAGCCGTCAGCACGAAGACCGTGCTCGAGAGGAGCCCCCCCACGGTGGCCAGCACCAGGGCGTTCCACACGTTCTCGTCCTGGGACGAGGCGAAGAGGATCAGGGGCAGCAGGCCCAGGACCGTGGTCGCGGTGGTCATCAGGATCGGCCGCACCCGCTCCAGGGTGCCCCGGAGGATGGCCTCCCGGGTCGGCAGGCTCTCCCGGAGCTCGCCGATGTGGTAGACCACGAGGATCGCGTTGTTGACCACGATCCCGGCCATCATGATGGCGCCGATGTAGGCGGTCCGGGTGAAGGTGGCGTCGGTGTAGAAGAAGATCAGGAAGACCCCGATCATCGCCAGCGGCAGGGTGAGCAGGATCACGAAGGGGGCCGCCAGCGACTCGAAGATCGCCGCGGTGACCATGAAGACCAGCAGGACGGCGAAGCCCACCGCCATCCAGACCTGGCGGCGCTCCTCCTCGCTCAGCGTGAACCGGTCCTCCGCCTCGATCCGGTAGCCCGGGGGCAGCTCCATGCTCTCGAGCACCGCGTCCCGGACGATGTCACCCAGCTTCCGCGGCCCCCGGAACTCCCAGGCGACGGTCCGCTGGTACTCCTGGTTCTCCCGGAGGATGCGGGAGAGGACGTCCCGCTGGCGGACGTCGGCCACGTTCCCCACCCGCACCGCGCCCCCGGCGTTCGAAGGGACGCGCAGGTCCCGCAGGTCGCGGAAGCTGAACGCCCGGTACCCCTCGAGCTTGAGCGCCAGCGGAAGCTCCTCGCCCCCCACGTAGATGCGCCCCCCGCCCTGCTCGCCCTGCACGCTGGCGGAGACGTGGCCCAGCAGCTCCTCGACCGTCACGCCGGTGCCCGCCAGCGCCTCGCGATCCGGCCGGACGAAGTACTCGAAGGCGCGGTCCCGCTCGTACCAGCGCCCGCTGGCGTTGGGGTCCACCTCGCGGATGCGGCTCATCCGCTCCAGACGCCGGGCGAGTGACTGTCCTATCTCCTGCACTTGCAGGTAGTTGAACCCGAACACCTTCACCGAATAATTGGGCGGCGAGCCCCCGCCCCCGTAGAAGCTCGGCCCGTAGCCGTAGACCCGCACCTCGGCGCCCGAGAAGCCGTGGCTGTAGGCCACCATCCGCTCCTTGATGGCCACCGGCACGGCGGTGGTCTCCAGCGCCGGGGGAAACGTCACCCGTATGTGGGCCCAGCCGGGCTGGACGCGCGTCTCGTAGCGCTCCACCTCGGGCAGCGTCGCCAGCTTCCCCTCGAAGGAACGGGCCAGCTCGTCGGTCCGCTCCAGCCCCGCCCCCCGGGGAAACTCGATGCGGATGGCGATGTAGGTGTCGCGGCCGAAGAAGTCGCTCCAGCGCACGCCCCGGGTCACGTGACGGTCGAAGAGCCACCAGCTCCCGGCCAGGCAGGCGACGCAGGCCACGACCACGACCACCGGGTGGTCCAGCGCCGCCTCCAGCACCGCCCGGTAGCCCCGGACGTAGAGGGGCGCCTCTCTCCCGCGTCCGACGGGGACGTCGCCGCCTCCGTTTCCCTCCCGGCCGGCGGCGGCCCGGCCCTCCCCGCCCCGACCCGCCAGCCGGGCGGCCAGGCTGGGCACGAACGTGAAGGCCACGAAGAGGCTGGCCAGGATCGAGAAGCCCACCGCCCAGCCCAGCGGCACGTACCAGGCCCGGAGCTCCCCCTGGAGGAGGAGGAAGGGCACCATGACCACGGCGGTGGTGGCCGTGGCCGCCACCACCGGCAGGGCCACCTGCCGCGCTCCCTCCACGGCCGCGCTCCGGAGGGGCTCGCCGTCCTCGTGGCGGCGCCGGATGTTCTCCAGCACCACGATGGCGTTGTCCACCACCAGGCCGAAGCCCCACGCCAGGCCGGCCAGGGTCAGGGTGTTCAGGGTGAAGCCCCGGAGATAGAGGAAGTTCACCGCCGCCAGCACGCTGAACCCGATGGTGGCGAAGACCACCAGGACCGAGCCGAGCGACCGCAGGAAGAGGGTGAGCACCAGGAAGATCACCACCGCCGAGGCCAGGGCCCGGAAGCGGAGGTCCGTGAGCTGGGCCCGGATGTCCTCGCTCTGGTCGTCGGCCAGCTCCACCTGCACCGCCGGCGGCAGCCCGGCCCGGAGCGTGTCCATGCGGGCCCGGACCTGGCCGGACAGCTCGATGGCGTTGCTCCCCGCCTGCCGGTACAGGACCAGCGTGACGGCCGGCTCGCCGTCGATCCGGTGATGGGAGGAGGGATCGGCCACCTGCTCGGTGACCTCCGCCAGCTCGCCCAGGCGGACGGCCCCCTCGCCCCGCCGGGCCACCACCAGGTCGCGGACCTCGGCCACGCTCCCGGCCCGGGTCTCCACGGCCAGCGCCATGCGTCGGCCGTCGATCAGCACGTCGCCGGCCGCCCGCAGCTCCGAGAGGTCGTCCAGCCGGGCCCGGATCGAGTCCACCGTCAGCCCGAGGGCCTCCATCCGCGCTCCGTCCAGCACCACCGACACCTGGCGCCCGCGGCCGCCCCGGACGCGGACCGCCGAGACGCCCTCCATGGCGAGCAGCTCGGGTCTCAGCTCGCGATCGGCCACCTGGCCCAGCCGCGCGGCGGTGTAGGTCCCCCGCATGCGCCAGGTCATGAACGGCCGGCTCTCCTCCTGGAACTCCTCGGGGACGTAGGGCTCCACGCTCGGCCCCCGCAGGCCGGGGGGCAGCTCGTCCCGCAGCGCGGCGAAGCGCTCCCGGAGCTGGAGGCGGGCGAAGTCCATCCGGGTCTCGGGGTCGAACTCCAGCGTGATCTCGGCGGTGGCCCCGAAGCCCCGGGGCGTGGACCGGGAGACGGAGCGGATCTCCCGGATCCCCCCGACCTGCTGGGCCGCCCCCTCCAGCGGGGCCGTCACCTGGGCCTCCATCGCCTCCGGCGAGGAGCCCGGCCAGGTCGCCGTCACGGTCAGCCGGGGGCTCTCCACCTCCGGGAGCAGCTCCACCGGGATCAGCTGGAAGCTCCAGACGCCCAGGACCAGCAGGCCCACGTAGAGGGCCGCGGTGGCCACGGGCCTCCGGACCGAGAGGTCGATCACGGCCCGTCGGCCTCCCCGCCGCCCGCCACGGACACGGCGGGATCCACGAGCAGCGAGTACACCACCGGGACGACCAGGAGGGTCAGGAAGGTCGCCGAGAGCAGGCCCCCGATGACGGCCACGGCCAGCGGCGCCCGGAGGTCCGCGCCCGCCCCCCAGCCCAGGGCCAGGGGGGTCAGGCCGAGCACGGTGGTGACGGTGGTCATCACGATGGGACGGAGCCGGAGCCGGCCGGCCTCCAGGATCGCCCTGCGCTTCCCCATGCCCCGCCGGCGTCGCTGGTTGATGAAGTCCACCTTGATGATGGCGTCGTTCACCACGATCCCGATGAGGATCACCAGCCCGATCCCGCTCATGACGTTGATGCCGCCCCCGGCCGCCCCGAGAAGCAGCACCGCCCCGACGGTGGCCAGGGGCACCGCCGCCAGGATCACCACGGGCTGGACCAGCGACTCGAACTGGGCCGCCAGGATCAGGTAGACCAGGAAGAGCGCCAACCCGAAGGCGAACAGCAGGGACCGGAAGCTGTCCCGCATCTCCTCGTTGGCCCCGCCCACCTCCACGGCGGTGAGCGCCGGCAGCTCCATCCCCTCGATCCGCTCCCGGACCGAGGACACCGCGCTCCCCAGGCCGCCGCTGACGTCGGCGAGCACCTCCACGGTGCGGGTCTGGTCTTCCCGGAGGATCTCCACCGGCCCCCAGCCCCGCCGGACCCGCACGACCTGGCGGAGGGGAACGCCGGAGACGGTGAGCGACAGCACCTCCGGCAGGCGGCGACGCTCGGCGACGGGGAGGCTCACGCGGATCGGGACCTTCTCGGCGAAGCGGGTGAAGGGCCGCTCGGTCTCGGCCCCCCGCAGGAAGGACTCGATGGCGTCGGCCACCTCGCGTACCGTCAGGCCGTGTCGACCCACCTCGTCCCGGAGGATCTCCACCGACAGCTCCGGCTGCGCCCGCTGGAAGTCCACGCGGACGTCCCGGAGGGCCGGCAGGTCCTCGATCCGGGCCCGGACCGAGTCCGCCACCGCCGCCAGCGAGTCCGGCGGCCGCGCCCCCCGGACCTTGACCTCCAGGTCCGCACTCCCCAGGGCGAGGGCCCGGCCCAGCGACGTGGCCCGGCCCGTCTCCACGCTCACCGCCCCGGCCGGCAGCCCCCGGTCGCGGATCCCGGTCCGGAAGCGCCGGACCGTCTCCGCCGTGGAGGGCCCGTCCGGGTCGAGGCGGACCTCCAGCGCCGCCTGATGGAGGCCCGTGAAGCCCGCGCCCGTCAGCTCCGCGCCCCGGGAGCGGCCCACCCGCGTGTAGACGCCGGCCACGCCGTCGAGCTCCGCCAGGACGGCCTCCACCGACCGGGCCGCGCCGTCGGTCCGCTCCAGGGGCGTCCCCACCGGCAGCTCCAGCTCGACCCGGAAGCGCCCCTCGTCGACGCGGGGCATGAGGCTCCGGGGCAGCGCCTGACCCACGACCCAGGCCAGCGCCAGGGCGCCCGCCGTGGCGGCCACCACGGCCGTCCGGTGGGCCAGGCACCACCGCAGCGTCCGCTCGTACCAGGCGGCGAAGACGCGGAAGCGCCGGTCGAAGGCGTCGAACAGCGGGCGGGTGAGCCCGGCCAGGCCCCGCCCCACGTCCCGGGCGGTATCCCGGACCGAGCGGGCCGTGCCGCGGGCGCCGCGCCGCAGGAGGCCGCCGACGTGGCCGGCGGCCCGCCGGAAGGACCCGAGCCACCGGCGGACCCGGTCCGCCGTACGGGCCACGAAGCCGGCCTCTTCCCCGCCCTGGTCGGGATCCCCTCCCTGGCCGGTCCCGCCGTCCCCGTCCCCGCCGTCCCCCATCGGTGCCGCCTCTCCCGCGACCTCACGACCCGCCTCGGCGACCTTCCGGGCCAGGACCGGGAGGAGCGTGAGCGCGACCGCCAGCGAGGCCAGCAGGGAGAAGGCCACGGCCAGCGACAGGTCGCCGAAGAGCGCTCCGGCCACGCCCTCCACGTAGAGGACCGGCCCGAAGACGGCCACCGTGGTCAGCGTGGAGGCCGTGATGGCGGCCGCCACCTCCCGGGTGCCGGCGGAGGCGGCGGCCCGGGGCGAGGCCCCCTCCTCGTCCGTGTGCCGGAAGATGTTCTCCAGCACGACGATCGAGTTGTCGACCAGCATCCCCACGCCCAGCGCCAGGCCACCCAGGGACATGACGTTGAGGCTGACGTCGAAGGCGTAGCAGAGGGCGAACGCCGCTAGCACCGACAGGGGGATCGCCGTGCCCACCGCCAGCGGATAGCGGGGCTCGCGGAGGAAGAGGAAGAGGACCACGAAGGCCAGCAGGCCGCCCAGCAGCAGCGCCTGGACCACGTTGGCGATGGCGTCGCGGACGAAGGTGGCCTGGCTGCTGGCCACCGTCACGGTCACGTCGGGGTACTCCGCCCGGAGCTGGTCCAGGGTCGCCTCCACGCTCTCGGCCACCCGCACGGTGTTGCTCCCCGACTCCTTGTAGACCTGCAGGCCCACCGCCGGCTGGCCGTCGTAGCGGGCCAGCGTCTCGCGCTCCGCGAAGCCCTCCCGGACCTCGGCCACGTCGGCGAGCCGGACCTCGTCTGCCCCGCCCCCGCCGCCGGTCGACACGGAGACCCGCCGCAGCTCCTCGACCCGGTCGAACTGGCCCAGCGTCCGGAGGCTGTACCGGAACCGGCCGCGGCGGACCATCCCGCCCGGGGCGCTGTAGTTCGCCCGGTCCAGGGCCCGGGTCACGTCCTCCAGCCGGAGGCCCCGGGCCTGCAGGAGGTCCGGGTCCACCACCACCCGGATCTCCCGGCGCGGGCCCCCGGAGGCCGCGGCCAGCGCCACGCCGTCGAGCTGCTCCAGCCGCCGCTCGAAGACCGCCTCCGACAGCTCGCGCAGGTCCAGCAGGTCCCGGCCGGTCACCGCCAGGGTCATGATCGGCTCGTCGGTGGGATCGGCGCTCAGGATGACCGGCCGCTCCGAGCCCCTCGGAAGCTCGTCGGTGAGGTTGTCGAGCCGCTCCCGGACGTGGAGGGCGGCGAACTCCATGTCCGTGCCCCAGTGGAAGCGGAGCCGGACCAGCGACTGCCCCTCCCGCGAGCGGGACGTCACCGTCCGCACGCCGGCCACCTGGCTGAGCTGCTCCTCGACGGGGCCGGTGACGAAGCGCTCCACCTCGGGCGGGCCCGCGCCCGAGTAGACGGTGGAGACGGTGAGCGTGGGGAAGGCGACGTCCGGCAGAAGGTCCACCGGGAGCCGGGTGAAGGAGACCACGCCCAGGACCGCCACGGCCAGGCAGGCCATGGCCGTGCCCACCGGCCGGCGGAGGGCGAGGTCGGGCAGGCTCACCGGACCTGCCCCCCGGCGGGACGTGACCGCGCCACCGGCTTCAGCCGTCCCGGCGGAGGTCGCCGGCCCAGCGCTCCAGCCGGGCCCACGCCTTCAGGTACTCGTACCGCTCCTGCACCACCGCCCGCTCCGCGCCGGTGAGCTCCTGGATGGCCTGCTGAAGCTCGACGTAGCCGGCCGAGCCCACCCGGAACTTCTCCTCGGTGAGCCGCAGCCGCTCCCGGGCCACCTCGACCCGCCGCTCCAGGAGCTCCAGCCGTTGGTCCCTCCGCCGCACCTCGGCCGCCAGGTCGCGCACGGTGCTCTCGACCTCGATCCGACGGCGCGTGCGCTCCGCCCGGCGCCGGTCCACCGTGGCGCTCTGCCGGGCGTTCTGCTCCTTCCGGCCGAAGCCGCCGAACAGCTCCCACCGGGCCGTGAGGCTCAGCCCCTCCCCCCGGTTGCGGGGGTCGAAGTTGAAGAACTCGCCCTCCGCCCCCAGCTGCTCGGAGCGCGACGTGGTGAAGCCGAGGGAGACCGTGGGCAGGTAGGTCGACTTCTCGCCCAGCGCCCGGTCGGAGGCCGCCCCCACCTCCGCCTCCAGCGCCTCCAGCTCCGGGTGGGAGGCGAGGGCGCGGGCGACCGCCGAGTCGGCCTCCAGCGCGGCCGGCTCCGGCGCTGGCTCGGGCTCGACCAGGGCGAACCGCTCGCCCAGGCGTCCGGGCGAGCCCATCTGGACGGCCAGGGCCCGCCGCGCCCGCCGCGCCTGGTCCCGGGCCTCCAGCAGGGACAGCTCGGCGTCCCGGACCTGGCCCTCCGCCCCCAGGAGGTCGGTGCGGTCGATCGCGGCGATCCGGAATCGCTCTCGGGCACGCTCCAGCTCCTGTCGGCGGCTTCGGAGCTGGCGGCGGGCGATGTCCAGGAGCCGGCGCTGCTTCACCGCCTCGAAGTAGGCCTCCTTGACCGCCGCCGTCACCGCGCGCTCGGCGGCGCTCAGCCGGAGCTCGGCCGCCCGCGCGTCCTTCCCCCCCGCCGCCAGCTCCGCGAAGCGCCGCCCGCCCTCCAGCAGGTTCCACTGGAGGCTCAGGGATTGGCTGGCCCCCACGCGCTCGTTCTGCACCGGGTCGTCCAGCACCTCGGCGGTCCCCTCGGGCTGGATGAAGGAGAAGGTCGTGAAGCTGGAGCGGCTGAAGCTCGCCGAGACGTCGGCCGTGGGGAGGAACGACCCCCAGTCGGCCCAGCGGGCCGACCGCTCCGCCGAGGCGTCGGCCCGGGCGCTCCGGACGTCCGGGTGGCCGCCCAGCGCCGTCGAGAGGGCCTCTCGCAGGGTGACGGTGTCGGCCGGCGGCGGGGAGGCGGCGGTCGAGACTGTTTCCTGCTGGGCCCGGACCGGGAGGGCCAGGACGGACAGGGCGAAGACCGCGGCCGCGGCGGAGCCGGCGCGTCTCACTGTGCGACCTCCAGGCTGTCGGCGTTGGTCAGGCGGACCCGCGCGTCGTGGGTCAGCGTCGTGTGCCCCTCCACCAGGACGACCTCCCCGGGCGCCGGGACGTCGCCGCCCTCCTCCTCCGGGCCGATCTCCACCCACCGGTCGTTCTCCAGCCCGGTGCTCACGTAGGTCCACTTGGCCCGGCCCACGCCGGGGGCGCTGTCGGAGGGGGCGAAGACGAAGACCACCTGGCGGCGCTGGCGCTCCACCAGCGCCTCGCGGTCGACGAAGAGGCGGTCCGGGTAACGCCGGCCGGCCACCTGGACCTGGGCGTACATGCCCGGGAGGACGCGGGCCTCCGGGTTCCGGAGGCGGACCGTGATTCGCACGGTGTTGGACTCCTCGTCCACCATCGGGTTGATGGTGGCCACCCGGCCCGGGAAGGTGTCGCCCGGGAGCGCCGTGAAGCGGACCCTCGCCCGGCGGCCGGGCTCCAGGTGCGGGACCTGCTCCTGGAGCACGTCCACGTCCACCTCCACCTGGGAGAGGTCCAGGACCGTGGCCACCGAGTCGCGGGCCTCGAGGCGGGCCCCGCGGCTCACCGAGAGGTTGGCCACCCGGCCGGCGAAGGGGGCGCGGATCCGCGTCTTCGACAGCTCGTACCGGGCCTTCTCCAGGTCCACCTCGGCCTGCGCCACGCCGCTGCGGACCCGGGCCTGCCGGCGCCGCTCCTCCCGCTCCTCCTCGGTGAGGCCCATCCCGTCGGTCCCCAGCATCCGGGTCCGGAACTCGGCCTGCGCCTGCTGGTAGGCGGCCTCCGCCTTCCGGACGTCCAGGGCGTAGGACGTGGAGTCGATCCGGGCCAGCAGCTCGCCCTCGGCCACCCGCTCGCCCTCCCGGACAGGGAGCTCGGCCACCGGGCCCGCGACCTCCGCCCGGACCGTCGCCTTTCGCCGTGCCTCCGCCCGACCTTCCGCCTCGACCCAGAGGACGAAGGTGTCCCGGCGGACGCGGGCGCCCTCCACCGGCACGGCCATGCCGGTGCCGAAGGCCGAGCGGGCCGCCTCCGATCGCACGGCCTCCGACACGGAGTCGGCCACCGCCGGCCCGCCGCCCTCCTCCGAGCCGGATCCCTGCAGGCGCCAGAAGATGCCGCCCAGCAGGCCTCCGGCCAGCAGGACGACGAGCAGGGTGACGACGTGGCGCTGTCTCATGCGCGAATGCCCCTCGTGTGGCGGATCCTCGAACGGGTCGGGAGGAGTCGTTCCCGGACCGGATGCCCCGGGCGGCGGCGGGCCGCGGCGGACCGCGGGGCGCCGGGTCCGCTCCCAAGCATAGGCGCCGCGCTCGATCGCGACAACGTCCAGCGCCGTACGTAAACCCCGGCATGGCGCCGGGGACGGCGGGAGGCGGGAGAGAGGCGCCGTCCGGATTCGAACCGGAGTAGGGGGCTTTGCAGGCCCCTGCCTAGCCACTCGGCCACGGCGCCGTGGTCGGACCGGCCGCTTAGCCTAACCGGCCGCGGCGGACGGGGAAAGGAAGCGTCGCTCCCCGGGTGTTGTCGGCCCCGTTCCGGCTTCCTATACTCGCCGCCGGACCGATCGTGCCGGGCGCCCTCTCCGCCCCGCCCCGCCGACCTCGCCTCGAACAAGGGAGCCCGCTCCTGACGGACTCGGAGCGTCGGACGCGACACCGCCGAAAGCCCCGTGTACGACCCGGTTCGGCTCCCCTCGCGGCGACGGCCGCCTGCGCCGCGCTCCTGGCGATCGCCGTCGCCCCGGCCGGGGGCGCCGCCCAGCAGATCGCGCCGGTCCCCGAGAACGCCGACCTGCCTCCCTCCGGCGAGGTCCGCCTGCGGGCGGGCCCCGTGCTCCAGACCTGGCACCGGGAGTTCGGCCCGGGCCCCGGCGGCGGCGACAAGGTCCCCCTGGCCCGGGACTGGACCGGCCCACTCCTGGAGCAGATCTCCCCCGGGCCGCAGCTCCTCCTGGACGGCCTCAACGCCGACGCCGGGGCGCTGGGCTTCGAGCCGCTCGAGCCGGACGAGGCCTCCCTCGGCGCCCTCGAGATGCGGGAGATATCGGCGGAGATCCGGGCCCTGGCCCCGCGGCTGGAGGTGGGGCTGCCCTGGGGGTTCGCCGTCGACGTCTCGGTCCCCCTGGTCCGCACCGAAGTCGAGCCCTTCGGCTCCTTCGACCCCTCCGGCGCCAACCTCGCCTCGGCCGGCGGGCTCTTCGGCTCCCCGGGCGCCTTCTTCGGCAGCGTGGCCGCCGCCCGCAGCGACCTCCAGGCGCGGCTGGACGACGGCCAGCTCTCCGGGGACCGGGCGGAGCGGGCCCGCGCGCTCCTGGAGGAGAGCGGGGCGTTCGCCGACGCCCTCCGGGGGCGGGTCGAGCAGGCCGCCCTGATCCCGCTCGCGGGCACTTCGGCCGGCGGCCAGCTCCTGGCGCACTACGGGGAGCTCAGGGACGGGTTCGCGTCCTTCGACCTCTCCATCCCCGAGCTCGACCTCCCGGCCGAGGCCGGCCAGGGCCTCCTGGACTTCCTCCCCGGCGATCCCTTCTCCCCGGTCCAGCGGGGATGGCTGCCCGGGGAGCCCGAGGTGGGCCTCCGGTTCCGGGTGCACGACGGCTTCCGACCGGAGGAGGAGGGGGGCGGGGAGGGGCTCGAGCTCCGGACGGCCGTGGGGCTGCGGGCCCGGCTTCCCCTCCGGAGCGGCGCGGCGAGCCCCTTCGTGGACCCCGCCGACCTGGTGGGGCTGCCGCCGGGTGACGGACAGCGGGACCTGGAGGTGAGCGTCTACCAGGACCTGCGCTGGAACGGCCTCCTCACCCTGGACGCCGTGGCCCGGTACGGGATCCAGCGGCCCGATCGGGTGACGCTCCGGGTCCGCTCCCCGGACCGGCCCTTCGCCCCCGCCTCGGCGGCCCGGGACCTGGAGCGTGACCTCGGCGACTACGTCCGCCTCCGGCTCGCGCCCCGCCTCGTGCTGAACCGGTTCTTCTCGGTCGGCGGCGAATACCGGTTCTGGCGGAAGGGGGACGACCGCTACCGGGTGCTGGAGGGCGACGGCGACGCCTCGGCCCTGGAGCTGGAGAGCTCCGGGACCCGGCACCGCCTCGGCCTGGGCGCCTTCTACCGCCCCGATCCGCCTGAGCCGGACGAGCCCCGCGGCGGCGTGCCCGAGCTGGGGATGGTCTGGCAGACGGCCCTCTCGGGCTCCGGGGGCGAGGTCCCCGCGGCCAGCCTCGTGACGTTCCACCTTCGGATCCCGATCCACCTGTTCTGATCTCCCCGGGCCGCCGCGCGGGCGGCGCGCTCTCAGCCGGCCGCGGCGGCCCCCTCCAGCAGCTCGCGGGCGTGGTCCCGTGAGAGCCCGCTCTGCGGGTCGCCCCCGAGCATGCGGGCCACCTCCTCCACCCTGCCCTCCCCCTCCATCCGCCGGACACGGGTGACGGCCCGGCCGTCGGCGGCCTCCTTCTCCACCCGCCAGTGGGCGTCGGCCCGGGCGGCGATCTGCGGCAGGTGGGTGATGACGAAGACCTGGTGCTCCCGGGCCACCGCGGCCAGCTTCTCGGCCACCCGGTGGGCCACCTGCCCCCCGACGCCGGCGTCGATCTCGTCGAACACCAGCGAGGGGACGTCGTCGACCCGGACCAGCACCGTCTTCAGCGCCAGCATCACCCGGCTCAGCTCGCCGCCCGAGGCGATGCGGTCCAGGGGCCCCGGCTCGAAGCCCGGGTTGAGGGAGACCCGGAACTCGACGCGCTCGGCGCCGTGGCGGCCGGGCCGCTCCAGCGGCTCCAGCGCCACCTCGAAGCGTCCTCCCTCCATCCCGAGCTCCTCCAGGAGGGGCTCGACCGCCTCCTCCAGCTCCCCGGCGGCCTCGCGGCGCCGCTCGCCGAGCCGCTCCGCCCGCTCGATCAGCTCCTCCCGCAGCTCCTCCACGCGGGCGGACAGCTCCTCCTGTCGCCGGTCGGCGGTCTCCAGCGTCTCCAGCTCCTCGCGCGCCCGGCGGCCGGCCTCCAGCACCTCCTCGACCGTCTCGCCGTACTTCCGCTCCAGGCGGTAGATCTCGTCCAGGCGCTCCCGGATGCGCTCCAGCCTCGCCGGGTCGTGATCCACGTCGTCGTGGTAGGCCGCCAGCCGCCGCCCCAGCTCCTCCAGCTCCGCCCGGGCGGACGCGAACAGGTCCCGGAGCTCGGCGGCGTCGGGGTCCAGGTCGACCAGGCGGTCGAGGTCGCGGCCCAGGCTCCCGAGCCGCTCGACGATCGAGCCGTCGCCGGCGTAGATCTCCTCCTGGAGCCGGCCCGAGAGGGTGGTGAGGTCCTCCGAGTTCTCCAGGCGCCTGGCCTCGGCCTGGAGCTCGTCCTCCTCCCCCGGCTCGAGATCGGCCTCCTCGATCTCCTCCACCTTGAAGCGCAGCCAGTCCGCCCGCTCCCGCGCTTCCCGCGCGCGTCGCTTCAGCTCCTCCAGCTCCTCCCGGGCGTCCGCCAGCTCGTCGTGGGCACGTGCCACATCCGCGGCCAGCTCACCCGCCCCGGCGAAGGCGTCGAGGATCCGTCGCTGCTCCCTCGGCCGGAGGAGGACCTGGTGCTCGTGCTGGCCGTGCAGCTCCACCAGCTCCGAGCCCAGGTCCCAGACCAGGCCGGCGGTGGCGGGAGACCCGTTCGCCCAGGCCCGGTTCCGGCCCTCCCGCTGCACCTCGCGGCGGAGCACCAGCCACCCGTCCTCCACCTCGATGCCCGCCTCCTCGCAGCGCCGCAGGACCGGCTCCCGGCCCGCCACGTCGAAGGCGGCCTCCACCAGGGCCCGGTCCTCGCCCGCCCGCACGTCCTCGGTGGAGGCGCGCTCGCCCAGCAGCAGGGACAGGGCCCCGACGACGATGGACTTCCCGGCGCCGGTCTCCCCGGTGAGGGCGTTCAGCCCCGGCCCCAGGTCGAGGCGGACGTCGTCGATGACGGCGAAGTTGCGGATGCGCAGCTCTCTCAGCACCGGTCGGCTCCCTCCGACGGGACGGTCTCCGGAAGCTCTCCCCGGGGCCTCACGGACGCCTCAACGCTGACGGGGCCGGACGTCGCCCCAGTGGAGCTTCCGGCGGAGGACGCTGAAGAAGCTGCGGCCGGGGAACTGGACCAGCTTCACGGGCTGCCCGGAGCGGCTGGCCCGCACCCGGTCTCCCGGCTCCAGCGAGGTGCCCGACTGGCCGTCGACGGTGAGGACGGGCTGCTCGCTCCGGGGGCGCACCTCCACCTCCAGGACGGCGTCCGCCGGCAGCACCAGGGGCCGGATGGCCAGGGTGTGGGGGCTGATGGGGGTCGCCACCAGCGCGTCCAGGTCCGGCACCAGCACCGGGCCCCCGGCCGAGAGGCTGTAGGCCGTGGAGCCGGTGGCGGTGGCCAGGACGATGCCGTCGGCGCTGTACTGCCCCACCTCCTCCCCGTCCACCCGGACACGGAGGGTGATCAGCCGGGCGAACCCGCTCTTGTGGACGACGGCGTCGTTCAGGGCGTAGAAGCCCCCGGACTCGCCGGGTCCGCCGTCCCCGGGCTCCCGTCCCTCGGACAGCACCGTCACCCGCAGCGTCAGCCGCTCCTCGACACGGTACTCCCCCGCCGCCAGCCGCCCCAGGACCTCCTCCAGCTCCCCGGGCGAGGAGGAGGTGAGGAAGCCCAGCCGCCCGAGGTTGCAGCCCAGCACCGGGATGCCCCGGGGGCCCGCCTCGCGGGCGCCCCGGAGGAGCGTGCCGTCGCCCCCCAGCGTGACCAAGACGTCGATGTCGTCCCAGGCCTCCTCCAGCGGCGGGAGGTCCGGCCCGAGCTCCGACGCGGCCTCGCCCCCCAGCGCCAGCTCCGCGCCCAGCTCCTCCACCCGGCGCCGCACCCGCTCGAGCACGTCCTCCAGGCCGTCGTAGGACCGGTTGCCCAGCACGCCGATCCGCACGGTCACCGCCTCCGCCGGACCACGAAGTCCACGATCTCGTCGAGCACGTCGTCCCCCCCCATCCCCGTGAGCTCCTCCCGGGCCGACGCGGCCAGCTCCCGGGCCGCCTCCCGGGCCGCCTCCAGCCCCATCACCGAGGGGTAGGTGGCCTTGCCCAGGGCCCGGTCCCTGCCGCCCGACTTCCCCAGCTCCCGCGCGTCCCCCGTCTCGTCCAGGATGTCGTCCACCGCCTGGAAGGCGAGCCCCAGCTTCCCGCCGAACCGCCCGGCCCGCTCCACGCGGTCCCCGTCGGCCCCGGCCGAGACCGCCCCCATGCGGACCGCCGCCTCCATGAGCGCCGCCGTCTTGCCCCGGTGGATCCGCTCCAGCTCCGCCGCCTCCACCGGCCGGCCCTCCGCCCGGAGGTCCAGGAGCTGTCCGCCGACCATCCCGGTGCCGCCGCTGGCCCGCGCCAGCCGACGGGCCAGGCGACGGGTCCGGGCGCCGTCCAGCCCGAGACGGTCCCCGGCGCGGACCACCACGCGCACGGCCATCGGCATCAGGGACGCCCCCACCAGCACCGCCGTCCGGACCCCGAAGCGGACGTGGACCGTGGGGCGTCCCCGCCGGAGCACGTCGTCGTCCATGCAGGGGAGGTCGTCGTGGACGAGCGAGTAGGCGTGGACCAGCTCCACGCTGCAGGCCAGCTCGACCGCGGCGTCGGGGATCTCGCCCGCCACCGACCGGTGCGCGCCCAGCAGGAGCAGGGGCCGGATCCGCTTGCCCGGGCTGAGGACGGCGTCCCGGACCGCCCGCGGGGTCCGGCCGGAGAGGCCCGCCAGCTCCTGCTCCACCACCCGGTGGAGGGATCGCTCGACGCGGCCCCGGAGGCGGGGCGCCGGCCCGGCCGCCGACCGGTCGCCCGGGACGGCCTCAGCCGTCGGGGTCATCGTCCGGGACGTCGAAGTCCACCACGTCCAGCTCCCCGGCGGCGTCCTCCACCAGCTCCTCCACCCGTCCCCGGGCCTCGTCCAGGGTGGCGCTGGCGCGGCGCAGGTGGCCCACCCCGTCCTCGAACAGCTCCATGGCCTCGTCCAGCGGCATCTCGTCCCGGTCCAGGCGCCGGACGATGCGCTCGAGCTCCTCGACGGCCTCCTCGAAGCCGATCTCCTCCCCTCCGCCGGCGTCCTCGCTCACCCTTCCTCCTCGATGGGGTCGATCTCCAGCGTCTCGCACGTCACCCGGCCGTCGACGACCCGGAGGCGGAACCGTCCGCCGGGCGCGAAGTCCCCCGCCCGCCGGAGCACCTCCCCGTCGGGCCCCAGCGGGACGGCGTAGCCCCGGCCCAGCGTCGAGAGGGGGCTCAGCGCGTCCAGGCGCCCCGACAGGCGCTCCAGTCGCGAGCGGCCCCGCTCCAGCCGCCTGTCGACGGCCGACATCAGCCGCTCGGCCGCCCGCGCCACCCGGTCCCCCCCACGCCGGGCCCGATCCCGCAGGCCGGACACCAGGGCGTCGCCGAGGCGCCGGAGCTCCGCCCGGAGCGCCTCCCCGTCGGCCACGACCAGCTCGCCGGCCGCCGAGGGGGTGGGCGCCCGCCGGTCGGCCACCAGGTCGCAGATGGTCACGTCCACCTCGTGGCCCACCGCCGACACCACCGGCACCGGACAGTCGGCCACGGCCCGGGCCACCGGCTCCTCGTTGAACGCCCAGAGGTCCTCCACCGATCCGCCACCCCGCGTGACCACGATCACGTCGACGCCCCCGTGCTCGACGAGCCGGCGGAGGGCCGCCACGATCTCCGGGGCGGCCTCCTCACCCTGCACCCGGGTGTGGGAGACCAGGATCCGGGTCCAGGGCGCCCGTCGCCGGACCACGCTGACCACGTCCCGCACCGCGGCGCCGGCCCGGGAGGTGACCACCCCCACCCGCTCCGGGACCCGGGGGAGCGGACGCTTCCGGGCGTCGTCCAGCAGACCCTCCTCGGCCAGCTTCCGCTTCAGCTTCTCGAAGGCCAGCCGCCAGAGCCCCTCGCCCCGCGCCTCCATGCGCCGGACCACGAGCTGGAAGTCGCCCCGGACCTCGTACAGCGACACCTCCCCCCGGGCGCAGACCTCCATCCCGTCCTCGGGATCGGTGGGGAGGCGGCGGGCGTCGCTCCGCCACATGACGCAGGAGACCTGCGCCTCCTCGTCCCGGAGGGTGAAGTACCGGTGGCCCGACCGGGCCCGCTTCCAGTTGGCCACCTCGCCGGCCACCCAGAGGGGCGGGAAGCTCTCCTCCAGCACCCGGCGGGCCGCCGCGTTGAGCCGCGAGACCGGGATCGCCGTCTCCACCGTCTCGCCCGGGTCCGCGTCGCTCTCCGTCGCCGCGGGTGCCGCCGGGCTCTCGCCCGAATCGTCGTCGGCCCCCTCTCCCGCGAACAGCGGGATCTGCCCCTCGCCCGGGCTCACGAGGGGCCGGGCGAGGCCGCCCGGGCGGCCCGCCGCCGCGCCGCCTCCAGCGTGTTGCGGAGCAGCATCGCGATGGTCATCGGCCCCACCCCGCCCGGCACCGGGGTGATCCAGGACGCCTTCTCGCGGACCTCATCGAAGGCCACGTCCCCCACCCACCGGTAGCCCTTCTCGGTCTCCGGGGCCTCCACCCGGTTGGAGCCCACGTCGATCACGACGGCCCCCTCGCGCACCATGTCCCCGGTCACCGTCTCGGGTCGGCCCACCGCCACCACCAGCAGCTCGGCCCGGCGGGTCACGGCCCCCAGGTCCCGGGTCCGGCTGTGGGCCACCGTGACCGTGGCGTTGGCCCAGGGCTCCTTCTGGAGGAGGATCTCGGCCATCGGCCGGCCGACGATGTCCGAGCGGCCGACGATGACGGCGTGCCGGCCCTCCGGATCCCAGCCGATCCGCCGCAGCATCTCCTGGATGCCCGACGGGGTCGCCGGCCGGAAGGCGTCCGGATGGCCGGTGGCCATCCGACCGACGTTCATCGGGTGGAAGCCGTCGACGTCCTTGGCGGGGTCGACCCGCTCCATCACGGTCCGCTCGTCCACGTGGTCGGGCAGCGGGAGCTGGACGAGGATGCCGTGGATCTCCTCGTCCGCGTTCAGGGCCTCGACCCGCTCCAGGATCGCCTCCTCCGGCGCGTCGGCGGGCAGCTCCAGGTCCCGGGCCCGGATCCCGACCTCCTCGCAGGCCCGCGTCTTCATGCGGACGTAGGAGGCCGAGGCGGGGTCGTCGCCCACGAGGACCACCCCGAGGCCGGGACGGACGCCCTCGTCGGCCAGCTCCTCCACCTCCTCGGCCACCTCGGCGCGGACGTCCCCGGCGATGGCTCGCCCGTCGATCAGCTCGGCGCTCATGCTCTCTCCCTGGGCGTCGTCCTCATGGCGTCGTCATCCCCCGGTCAGCGGGCAAAGTCCACCGCCCGGGTCTCCCGCACCACCACCACCTTGATCTGCCCCGGGTACTGCAGCTCCTCCTCGATGCGCCGGGCCGTCTCCTCGCTGAGCCGGGACATCTCCTCGTCGTCGACCTCCTCGGGGGTCACCATGATGCGGATCTCCCGCCCCGCCTGGATGGCGTACACCTTCTCGACCCCCTCGTAGGAGCCCGCCAGGCGCTCGAGCTTCTCGAGCCGCTCGATGTAGTTCTCGAAGGACTCCCGGCGCGCCCCGGGTCGGGCCCCGGAGATGGCGTCGGCGGCCGTGACCAGGAACGTCTCCGGGTAGCGAGCCGGCTCCTCGTCGTGATGGGCCCGGATGGCGTTCAGGACCTGGTCGGGCTCGCCGTGCTCATCGCAGACCTCGTGGCCCAGCTCCACGTGGCTGCCCTCGTGCTCGTGGGTCAGCGCCTTGCCCACGTCGTGCAGCAGGCCCATCCGCTTCGCCATCTGCACGTCCAGACCGAGCTCGGCGGCCATGTTCCCGGCCAGCAGGGCCACCTCCCGGGCGTGCTGGAGCTGGTTCTGGCCGTAGCTGGTGCGATACTTGAGCCGTCCCAGCAGCTCCTCCAGGTGGGGGTGGAGGTCGTGGACGCCCAGCTCGTAGAGGACCTCCTCGGCCGCCTCGCCGATGGAGTCGCGCACGTCCTCGCGGGCGTCCTCCACCATCTCCTCGATGCGGCCGGGATGGATCCGGCCGTCCGCCACCAGCCGCTCCATGGCGACCCGGGCGACCTCCCGGCGGATGGGGTCGAAGCAGGAGAGGAGCACCGCCTCCGGGGTGTCGTCCACCACGACGTCGACGCCCGTGGCCGCCTCGAAGGCCCGGATGTTCCGGCCCTCGCGGCCGATGATCCGGCCCTTCATGTCGTCGCTCGGCAGGGACACCACCGAGACGGTGGCGTCGGAGGCGTGGTCCACGGCCAGCTTCTCGATGGCCATGGAGATGATCTTCCGGGCCTCCCGCTCGGCGTCGCGCCGGGCCTCCTCCTCGAGCTGGCGGACGTGGCGCTCCGCCTCGGCCCGGGCCTCGTCCTCCACCCGGGAGACCAGCCGCTCGCGGGCCTCTTCGGCGGTCAGGCCGGCCAGCTCCTCCAGCCGCTCCCGGGCCTCGTCCGCACGGGCCTCGACCTCCTCGGCCCGCTCCCGGAGCTCCTCCTCCCGGGTCTCGAGCCGATCGATGCGCTCCTCCTGACGGGCCCGCCGCTCGTCCAGCTCGTCCAGGCGGGCCTCGAGCTTCTCTTCCCGCTCGGCCAGCTCGTCGCGCCGGTCCTGGAGCTCCTCCTCCCACTCCAGCTTCTGCTGGTAGGCCTCTTCCTTGCCCTGGAGCTCGGCCTCGCGCCGCAGGTTCTCGGCCTCGCGGCGGGCCTCCTCGAGGAGGTCTTCGGCCCGGGCACCTTCCTCGTCTCGGCGGGCGCGTACCCGTCGCCGGTGCCAGACGTGGCCGGCGGCGAAGCCGAGCACGGCCATGGCCGCCGCGGCGACGATCGTGGAAATGTCCATGAAGAGCTCCGACGGCATCTATCGAGAGGCCCCGTGGGGCCGTTCCAGGCTCGGGTCCCGCCCCGCCCTTCCGCCCGACCTCCGCGGCGGCCGACACGCGAAACGCCGGCGGGCGCTCGGGCCTCGCCGGCGTCGTCCTTCCGTGCCCCCGGTGGCGGGGCGGCCTCCGCGGGTCTCGCCGCCCCGGGCCGGGATCGGCCGCCCGCCGGTCGGGACCCGTCGATCAGGCAAGTTGCCGCCCCCGCGCGGGCCGCGCAAGCAGGGGCGACGGCCCCTCGTCAGGCGTCGAGGACGGCCTCGACCTCCTCGCGCAGCGTCCGGATCCTCGCCTCGACGCCCTCCCGGAGCTCGTCCCGCTCCGCCCGGGTCCGCATCAGCTCGTCGGTGATCTCCATCGCCGCGAGGATCGCCGCCTTGTGGGGCTCGCTCACGTGCGACTGGAGGTGGGCCTCCCGGATCGCCTCGTCGACGTGCCGGGCGCACTTCCGCGTGTGCTCCTCGTCGGTCTCCGAGCGGATCGTGTACTCCTCGCCGAAGATCTCGACCCGGACCGGCCCGTTCCCGTCGTCGCTCACAGCTCGTCCTCCATCATGATGAGCCGGCTCCTGATGCGCTCCGCCCGTTCCCGGCCCTCCTCGAGGCGCTCCCGGAGATCGCGGTTCTCCTCGGTGAGCTCCTCGAAGCGGGCCGCCGCCTCCCCGGGGGTCATCTCCTCCAGGTCGGCGCCCTCCAGCGCCTCCCCCAGCCGGCGCCGGGACGCCTCCGCGTCCTCGACCCGCTCCCGGAGGTCGCGGTAGGCCTCCGCCAGCCGGCCCACGGCCGACTCGAGCTCGGCGAGCTCGGCCTCGATCCCGGCCCGGCCCTCCGGGGCCGGGTCCGCCCCGTCACTCGCTCCGGACCCGGGCATCGTGGTCCTCCTCCAGTCGGTGGACGATCCGCTCCATGGCTCCCTCCACCTCGTCCTCCTCGAGGGTCCGGTCGGGCGCCCGGAACTCGAACCGGAACGCCAGGCTCCTCCGCCCCTCCCCGATCCCCTCGCCCCGGTAGACGTCGAACAGCCGAAGCCGGTCCAGCAGCTCCCCCGCCGCCTCCCGTGCCGTCCCCTCCAGGTCGGCCGCAGCCTCGTCGTCGGGCACCGAGACCGCCAGGTCGCGCCGGACCGGCGGGAACTCCGACAGCGCCCGGTAGCGGGGAAGGCGGTCCGCCTCCACGGCCTCGAGCCGGAACTCCATGGCCCAGACCGGGTCGGCCCAGGGCGGCGCGTCCACCGCGTCCGGCCGCACGCTGCCCGCCACGCCCAGGGGCACGCCGTCCTCCAGCAGGCCGAAGGCGCGCTGGCCCAGCCAGGCGTCGGCCGCCAGGCGGGTCCCCAGGTCCCGGACGAGCCGCCCCTCCACCGGCACCAGCTCGTCGTCGCAGACCTCGGTGGCCAGCTCCTCGGCCAGCCCCTTGAGGTCCCAGAGGTCGTACGGCTCCACCTCGCTCTCCCAGTGCTCGGGCCGGCGCCGGCCCGTGATCACCAGGCCGACGTGGGTCTCCTCGGCGAAGTGGCCCAGGTCGCCCTCCTCGTCCCGGGGCGCGCGGCGGAAGGCGGTGCCGATCTCGTAGAGCCGGACGTCCCTCTGGCCCCGGGACCAGTTGTGCTCCACCCGCCGCAGCAGCGGGGCGACGATGCTGCCCCGGAGATGGCCCTCCTCCTCCGAGAGGGGGTGGAGCAGCTCCACCGGCCCGCGGGGGTCGGCCTCCGCCTCCGAGACCAGGGGCGAGCTCTTCGCCTCCAGCAGCCCCCGTCCGTGGAGCAGCTCCCGCACCTTCCGGGCCCGGCGCCAGTCCACGCCGTCCGGCACCCGGGAGGGCCGGAACGAGCGGTCCTCCGACGCGAAGGCGTCGTAGCCGTGGCGGCGGGCCACCTCCTCCACCAGGTCGATCTCCCGGGTCACGTCCGGCCGCCAGCCCGGCACCCGGCAGGCGAGCACCGCCGAGCCGGCGTCGTTCACGTCCTCCCAGGCCTCGAAGCCGAGGGGGTCCAGCAGACGGCGGAGCTCGCCCGGCCCGAAGGACCGGCCCAGGACCTGTCGGACCCGGGACGGCCGCAGCTCCACGATCCGCCGCTCCGGGGCCGGCTCGCCCACCCTGGCGGCCTCGGGCTCGGCCCGACCGCCGGCCACCGCCAGGATCAGCTCGACGCACCGGGCCAGCGCCTCCTCCAGCCCCCCGCGGTCGATGCCGCGCTCGAACCGGTAGGACGCGTCGGTGGAGAGCTCGGCTTCGCGGGCCGTGCGGCGGGTCGACGACGCGTCGAAGGAGGCGCACTCCACGAAGACGTCGGTGGTGCCGGCCGAGACCTCCGAGTCCGCTCCTCCCATCACCCCGGCCAGGGCGACCGGGCCCCCGGCGTCGGCGATGACCGTCTGGGCGGGCGAGAGCTCGTGCTCACGTCCGTCCAGGGTGCGGAGCTCCTCGCCGGACCGGGCGGGGCGGACGCGGACCTCCGGGCCGGCCAGCTCGGCCAGGTCGAAGGCGTGGAGCGGCTGGTTCAGCTCGTGGAGGACGTAGTTGGTGGCGTCCACCACGTTGTTCACCGGCCGGACCCCGATGGCCCGGAGGCGGCCCTCCAGCCAGGCCGGAGAGGGGCCCACCTCCACCCCCCGGACCACGGCGCCCAGGTAGCGGTCGCAGCGCTCGGGCGACTCCACCGTCACCGAAACGCCCCCGACGGAGGCGGAGCTCTCGTGGTCGCTCCACGTCGGCTCCCAGGACCCGAAGCGGGAGAGGACCACCTCGGCCGTGCCCCCCGGCGCCACCTCCCGGGCGACGCCCACGTGACAGGCCAGGTCCACCCGGTTCGGCGTCAGGTCCAGCACCAGCCGGTCGTCGGGCAGGCCCAGGGCCTCGCCCAGCGGCTGGCCGGGCTCGAGGTCCCCGGCGAGCCGGAGGATGCCGCCGGCGTCGCGGCCCAGGCCGAGCTCCTTCTCCGAGCAGAGCATGCCGTGGCTCTCCCGGCCCCGGATCTCCCGGACCTCGACGGTCGGGCCGCCGGGCAGCGAGGCCCCCGGCGCGATCCAGGGGTACAGCTCGCCCTCCAGCACCTCCGGGGCGCCGCAGACCACGTCCAGGGGCCCGTCCTCGCCGGCGTCCACGCGGCAGAGGGTGAGCCGGTCGGCGTCGGGGTGGGGGCCGGCCTCCAGGACGCGGGCCACCCGGACCCCGTCGAGCCCCTCCCCCACCCGCACGACCTCCTCCACCGGGACGGCCCGCATGCTGAGCCGCTCGGCGACGTCGCGGGCGTCGCGCGTCAGGCCCGGGACCAGGTCGCGCAGCCAGTTGACGGAGATGTTCATCGCGTCCGCTCCGTCAGCCCGTGAACTGGCTCAGGAAGCGGACGTCGCCCTCGTAGAGCCGTCGCATGTCCGGGATCCCGTACCGGGTCATGGCGATGCGGCCGGGCCCCATCCCGAAGGCGTAGCCCGTGTAGCGCTCGGGGTCGTAGCCCACGGCCTCGAAGACGGCCGGGTCCACCATCCCCGCGCCCATGATCTCGATCCACCCGGACCGTCCACAGGTGGAGCAGCCGTCCCCGTCGCAGATGGGACAGGAGACGTCCACCTCGGCCGAGGGCTCGGTGAAGGGGAAGTAGGACGGGCGGAACCGGGTCCGGGCGTCCTCGCCGTAGAAGCGGTGGACGAAGTGGTCGATGGCCGCCCGGAACTCCACGAAGTCGACCCCCTCGTCCACGGCCAGCCCCTCGATCTGGTCGAAGGCGGGCGCGTGGGTGGGGTCGAAGGCGTCCCGCCGGTAGCAGAGGCCCGGCACGACGATCCGCACGGGCGGATCCCGTCGCTCCATGACCCGGGCCTGGACCGGCGACGTGTGGGTCCGCAGCAGGACGCCCTCGTCCAGGTAGAAGGTGTCGTGCATGTCGGCGGCCGGGTGGTCCAGCGGGATGTTCAGGGCCGTGAAGTTGTACCACTCCGACTCCACCTCGGGGCCGCCCACCCGGGTGAAGCCCAGCTCGCGGAAGATGCCGCAGATCTCGTCGATGACGCGGGTGACGGGGTGGGGGCCGCCGACCCAGGAGCGCCGGCCCGGCAGGGTGAGGTCCACGGCCTCGGCCTCCGCCCGGCGGGCCTCCCGCTCCAGCTCGCCGGCCCGCTCCTCGTGGGCCGCCTCCAGGCGATCCTTGACCTCGTTGCCCCGGCGCCCGGCCTCGGGCCGGTCCTCCGGGGGGATCTCGCCGATGCGGCCCAGGGCCTCGGACACCTCGCCGCCGCGGCCCAGGAAGCGGACCCGGGCCTCCTCGAGCTCCTCCTCGTCGGAGGCCTCGCGAAAGGCGGCCAGCCCCCGCTCTTCGATGTCGTCGAGCCGGTCGAGGAGGGAAGCCTCGTCCCCGGTCAACGGGCGTGCTCTTCGGCGATCCCGGCGAGCTCGGCGAACGCCTCCGGCTCGCGCACGGCCAGGTCGGCCAGGACCTTCCGGTTCAGCTCCACCGACGCCTCGTCCAGCCCGTGGATGAAGCGGGAGTAGGAGAGGCCGTGCTCCCGGGCCGCCGCGTTGATGCGGGTGATCCAGAGCCGCCGGAAGTCGCGCTTCTTCTCGCGGCGGTGGCGGTAGGCGTGCTCCCACCCCTTCTCCACCTGGTCCTTGGCGGGACGATACAGGTTCTTCCGCCCGCCGAAGGAGCCCTTGGCGTGCTCGAGGATCTTCTTGCGGCGCTTCTTGGTGGCCACGCTGGTCTTGACCCGGGTCATGCTCGCTCCCTGGCTGGATCTATGGTGCGTCGCTCGGTCGTCGTGACGGCTCGTCCGGAGGGCCCGGCGGAAAGGTGGCTCAGCCCTGGCCCTTGAGCAGCTCCATGATGCGGTCGTGCTGCTCGTTGGGCACCACCGAGGGCCGCCGCTCCTCCTTCTTCCCGCTCCCCGGGGCGGCCCGTCCGCCGCCCAGCAGGCGCCGGACCCGCTGGTGGTCGTCGGGACCGATGATCCCCGGCTTCCGGAGATGCCGCTTCCGCTTGGGCGACTTCTTCGTCAGGATGTGGCTCTTGCCGGAATGGTAGTACTTGTACTTTCCGGTGGCCGTCTTCTTGAACCGCTTCGCGGCCGACCGGTTCGTCTTCATCTTCGACATGGTGGGCTCCTGTCGGGGATGCCGTCTTCGCTGGCGGGGCACCGGTCGGCGGTCGCCGCCGGCGGGTCCTCCCGAGCGTACGCCCCCGCGCGGCCTCCGTTCCGGAAGGGCCGATCGCGGGTGAGGCCGCCTCCGGTCCCGGCTCGTCGTCAGCCCGGAAACGTACGCCCCGCGGTCGGGGGCGTCAACGCGGGCGCGCGGCCCGTCGGGCTCAGAGCTCCGCCGAGGCGCCGGGCGCCACCTCGTGCAGCTCGACGCCCTCGTCGGCGGCCTCCTCGGCGGCGCGGCGGAGCTGGAAGTCGTTCTCGAAGAGGATCAGCGGCTCGCCCTCGGCGTCGTAGACGAGCTTGCGGCCGTACTTCCCGGCCACCCGCTCGATCGCCTCCTCGGCCCCCTCCACCCACCTCGCCCGGGTGTGGGGGAGCCGGTCCAGCTTCGCCCCCACGTTGTACTCGGTGTCCAGCCGGTGGAGGAGGACGTCGAACTGGAGCACGCCCACCGCGCCCACGATGGGGGCGGGCCCGGTCACCGAGGTCTCGTAGAAGACCTGGGCGGCCCCCTCCTGGGAGAGCTGCTCCAGCCCCTTGTCCAGGTGCTTCCGCCGCAGGGGGTCGGGCACCCGGATCCGGGCGAAGTGCTCGGGCGAGAAGCGCGGGATGCCGCCGAAGCTCAGGTCGCCGTCCTCGGACAGGGTATCGCCGATGTGGATGTCGCCCCGGTCCATCACCCCCACGATGTCGCCCGGCCACGCCTCCTCCTCCAGGGTGTCCCGATCCCGCGCCATGAATTTCCGGGGCTGGGTGAGGCGGACCATCTCGCCCGAGCGGACGTCGGTCACCTCCATCCCCGGCTCGAAGACGCCCGAGCAGATCCGGATGAAGGCCACCCGGTCCCGGTGGTTCGGGTCCATGTTCGCCTGGATCTTGAAGACGAAGCCGGTGAAGTCCTCCTCGTCCGGCTCCACCATCCCCCGGTCGGACGGACGGGGGCGCGGCGGCGGCGCCATCTCCAGGAAGTGGTCCAGGAAGCTCTCCACCCCGAAGTTCGTCAGGGCCGACCCGAAGAAGGTGGGCGAGAGGTCCCCGGCCTCGAACGCCTCCTCGTCCCAGCCGGCGCCCGCCAGCTCCAGCAGCTCGAGCTGCTCCCGGAGCTCGTCCACCACCCGCTCGCCCAGCCGGTCGGCGGCCTCGTCGTCGTCCAGCGCGAAGGTGGTCTCCTCCACCTTCTCCTGGCCGTGGTGCTCGCCCTTCTCGAACAGGTGGACGCGCTCGTCCAGGCGGTCGTAGACGCCCAGGAAGTCGGGCCCGTCCAGGATCGGCCACGTCACGGGCCAGCAGGCCATCCCCAGGTCCGACTCCACGTCGTCCAGGAGCTGGAGGGGATCGGTGCCGACCCGGTCGCACTTGTTGACGAAGGTGAAGATCGGGATGTCCCGGCGCTCGCAGACGCGGAAGAGCTTCCGGGTCCGGTCCTCCACGCCGCGCCGATTGTCCAGCAGCATCACGGCGCTGTCCGCGGCGATCAGGGTCCGGTAGGTGTCCTCCGAGAAGTCGGCGTGGCCCGGCGTGTCCAGCAGGTTGATCCGGTAGCCGTCGTGGTCGAACTGGAGGACGCTGGAGGTGACCGAGATGCCCCGCTCCTTCTCCATCTCGATCCAGTCGGAGGTGGCGTGGCGGGCGGCCCGCCGCGCCTTGATGGAGCCGGCCAGGTGGAGCGCGCCTCCGTAGAGGAGGAGCTTCTCCGTCAGCGTGGTCTTCCCCGCGTCGGGGTGGCTGATGATGGCGAAGGTGCGCCTCCGCCGGATCTCGTCGGACGCCGTGGCCATGGGGTCTCGGTGCGCTGCGGGTGTTCGGGCTCGGGGTGCCGGGGACGGCACGAAAAAGGTCCCGCCCCTCCCGGAGCGGGACCGTCGGACGATACGCCGGCCGCCGGGGGAGGTTCCGGTGGCCCCGCGCCCTACGGCGCCAGGGCTCGCTCCTCCACCAGACCCGTGACCTCGTCCACGAAGTCCTCCACGGGCATCACCTTCTGCTTGTCGTCGGCGCCGCGCTCGCGGACGGCGACGGTGCCCTCCTCCAGCTCCCGGTCGCCCAGGACCAGCAGGTACGGGACCTTCTGGAGCTCCCCGTCGCGGATCCGGTAGCTCAGCGTGTCCGATCGGTCGTCCACCTCGGCCCGGAGCCCGGCGTCCTCGAGCCGGTCGGTCACCTCGCGGGCTCCCTCGACGTGCTCGTCGGTGATCGGCAGCACCCGGGCCTGGACCGGCGCGAGCCAGACCGGGAAGGCGCCGGCGAAGTGCTCGATGAGGAAGCCGGTGAACCGCTCCAGCGTGCCGAAGATCGCCCGGTGGATCATCACCGGCCGGTGGGCCTCGTTGTCGGAGCCGATGTACTCCAGGTCGAAGCGCTCGGGGAGGTTGAAGTCGAGCTGGATGGTGGCGCCCTGCCACTCCCGGCCGATGGCGTCGTCGAACTTGATGTCGATCTTCGGGCCGTAGAACGCGCCGCCGCCGCGGTCGATCCCGTACGCCCGGCCGATCCGGTCCAGGGCGTCCCGCAGCGAGGCCTCGGCGTCGTCCCAGGTCTCGTCGCTCCCGATCCGCCGCTCCGGCCGCGTCGAGAGGTCGAGCCGGTAGTCCAGCCCCAGGGTGTCCATCACCTCGTCCACCAGGTCGAGGCAGGTGTAGATCTCGTCCTCCACCTGGTCCGGGGTGCAGAAGATGTGGCCGTCGTCCATGGTGAGCATCCGGACCCGGAGCAGGCCGTGGAGGGTCCCCGAGCGCTCGTACCGGTAGACGTTGGCGATCTCCGACAGCCGGACGGGCAGGTCCCGGTAGCTGCGCTGGTCGGAGGCGTAGATCGTCGTGTGGCCCGGGCAGTTCATCGGCTTGACCCGGTAGGCCTCGCCCTCCCCCTCGCCCTCCATCCGGGGGTACATGTTCTCGGCGTAGTTCTCCAGGTGGCCCGAGCGCTCGAAGAGGTCCTCGCTGGTCACGTGGGGCGTGTAGACGAACTCGTAGCCCTCCCCGTCCAGCAGGTCCTCGATCCAGCGCCGGAGCTCCATCTGGATCCGGGCGCCCTTCGGGTGCCAGCAGACCAGCCCGGCGCCGATGTCGTCCTGGAAGCTGAAGAGGTCCAGCTCCGCGCCCAGCTTCCGGTGGTCCCGCTTCTTCGCCTCCTCCAGCCGGTCCAGGTGCTCCTGCAGGGCGTCCTCGCTGAAGTAGGCCGTCCCGTAGATGCGCTGGAGCATCGGGTTCGCCTCGTCGCCCCGCCAGTAGGCGCCCGAGGTGCTGGTCAGCTCGAAGTGCTCCACCTCGCCGGTGTCCGGGACGTGGGGCCCGCGGCAGAGGTCCGTGAAGGGGCCGTCCCGGTAGACCGAGATCGTCTCGTCCTCGGGGATCTCCTCCAGCCGCTCCAGCTTGTAGCGGTCGTCGGCGAACAGCTCCCGCGCCTCCTCCCGGTCCACCTCCTCGCGCTCGAAGGGGAAGGCGCGGTCGGCCACCTCGGCCATGCGCTCCTCCAGCTCCTCCAGGTCCTCCGGGGTGAAGGGCTCCGGGACGTCGAAGTCGTAGTAGAAGCCCTCGTCGACGGGCGGGCCGAAGCCGATGCCGGCGTCCGGGTACATCTCCCGGACCGCCGTGGCCAGCACGTGGGCCGCCGAGTGGCGGAGGAGATAGAGGGCGTCCTCGTCCTCGTCGGACCGGGTGACGATGGCCACCTCGGCGCCGTCCGGCAGGTCGCGGTTCAGGTCCCGCAGCTCGCCGTCCACCCGCGCGCCCACCGCGTCGCGGGCCAGGCCGGGACCGATGGAGGCGGCCAGGTCGGCGGCGGTGGCGCCGGCCTCCAGCTCGAGCTCGGATCCGTCGGGAAGAGTGACCTCGATCCTGTCGTCGCTCATCGCGTACCCGTCGATGAAGGCGGTGAAAGGGGGCGGGCGCCGGGGCTCCGGCGCCCTGCTCTCGGGCGGGGCAAGCTAGCCCGGGCCGACGGGCCGTGCCACCCGTCGAGGCGCGACCTCAAGGCTCCCGGAGGACGCCGTAGCGGAGGACGCCGCCCGTCTCGTCCACCACCACCCAGACCTTGCCGCCGGCGGCGGCCCCGAGGCTCGACGAGACCGCCCGAAGGGGCACGGCATCGCCCTCGGCCGTCTCGATCCGGTAGCCGGTGCCCGCCTCGTGCCGGAGGATCCCCACCAGCGGCTCGTCCCCGTCCACCGAGAGCACCTCGTAGCTCTCCACCCGGATCGCCGGGCCCGGGAACTCGCCCTCCGCCGCGGGCCCGGCCACCCGGACCCGGGCGCCCACGAGCCGGGTCAGCTCCCCGGCCAGCGGGCCGACGACCGTCGCCGACGTCGCCTCCCCCTCCACCACCGTGCGTGCGAAGGGGGTGCTGCCCACCTGCCGGACCATCCCCGTGACCGTGTCCCGGGCCGCCGCATCCGCCTCCCCCCGGCGGTCCTCCGACGCCCGATTCGCGCCGCACGCGGCCGCGGCCAGGACCAGGGCCAGGGCCAGCGCGCCCGCGGCCGCCGACGGAGCCCGCCGCCCCCCGCTCATCGGACCCGCACCACCGTGATCTGGGGCTCCGCCGCCTCCGGGACCGGACCGCCCACCACGCTCGAGAGCTGAAGGGACAGCGCCGGGGCCGCCCCGTCGGACGCGAGCCGGAAGTAGATCTGGGTCGTGCCGCGGAGATCGAACTCGTAGGCCGTGCTCTCGAAGCCCGCCTCGGTGAAGCGGAGCGGGTAACCGGAGAACTGGCTCGTCCGCTCGCTCACGGCCGGGAGCACGTCCCGGAGGTCCCAGGACGGATAGGTGAACTCGCCGGGGACACCGTCCACGTCGTCGTCCACGTGGGCCACCGGCGAGTACGCCGCCACCAGCTCGTTCCACGCCGGCCGCCGGCCGGCGACCCGCTCCACCGCCCGGAGCACCGCGTCCGTGCCCGTGAGGAGCTGCGGCCCGCCGTCGGCGATCGCCCGGAAGAGCTCCTCCTCGGCCGGGCCGCCCAGGAATCCCCCGCTCCCGGCCGGCACCCGCGTGTCGGCCAGCCACCGCAGGAAGCTCCAGGCGAAGCCCCGCATCTCGAGGCTCTCGACGCCGCCGGGATCGGAGGCACTCAGGGTCGGGGCGCTGGACGGGTTCTGGTAGTAGATCCCCAGCCGCAGCAGGTTCTGGACGAAGTAGGCGTCGAAGTCCGCGCTGCCGCCGCCGGCCTCGGCGTGCGTCAGGTTCTGCCGCGGCGACAGCCCCGCCAGCCGCATCCCCACGACTTCCTCGGCGACGTGGGAGAGGCCCTCGTCCAGCCAGGTGTCCAGCAGGTCGTCGAAGTCCCCGCCCGACCGGATCAGCCGGACCGATGCGTTGATCAGGTGCTGCTGCTCGTGAGCCGAGGTGCCGCGGACGCTCCTCCGCGCCCCGTCGACCGAGATCGAGGGTCCCCAGCGTCCGTCCGGGTCCGGCGCCAGCAGGTAGAGGAGCTCGCCCTCGTTGCTCGTCGCGCAGGTGCCGCCGGCGTCCGTCCCGCCGCCCTCCGGGTCGCCCGAGTCGGCCAGGTCCGCCGAGCTGAAGAAGCCCGTGATCCGGGCGTTCGGCTCCTCGCTCAGCATGTTGACCTCGGGGGAGATCAGCACGATCACCCGCTCGTTGTGGTCGATGTCCGAGGCCGACCCGAAGTAGGCGCTGTCGGCGGCGAAGATGGCGTCGTCGAACTCGTCCCGGAGCCGGTCGTAATCGTCCTGGTCGAAGCCCGGGACCTCCCGGGCCAGGGTGTCCTCGACCAGCGCCACCCGCTGGCCCACCGCCCGGACCTCGGCCCCGATGCGCCGGAGCGTGTCGTCGCAGGTGATGCTGAGGTTGGGCCGGACGTAGAAGTTGATCCCCAGGGTGTCGCCCACCGACGGGGGCCCCGCCTGGTGGGACGTCCGGAGCCGGCCGGCTCCCTCGCGGGTCTCCGGCCGGACCGGGCGGGCGCCGACGCGACGGAGCTCGTCCCGGATGCTCCGGCGCAGCTCCAGCTCCCGGCGGGAGGCCGCCGCCAGCGGGCCGCGATCGGCGAAGGCGGCCTCGCGCCGAGCGCCCACCGTCCGAAGCGGAAGGGTGGCGCCGGCCTCCGGCCCGGAGCGGTGGATCCAGCGCATCGACGTCCGGCTCAGGGTCCGGGCCGCGCTCTGGACCTGGATCCGGTAGGCCCATTCGGCGTCGGCGGACGCGAGCTGGAGGCAGCGCACCTCGTCGGCCGTCCGGAGCGTGGCCACCTCCCCCGGCGCCAGGGCCAGCGGCTCCCGGGCGGGACGGAGCGGGGCGTCGAGACCGTCGCTGAGCCGATCGCCGTCCCGGACCCTCACCCCGACGTCGCGGGCCGGCAGGCACCGCTCCTCGAAGGCCGGGACCTCGACCTCGAGCCGGTCGTCGGCCGCCGAGGTCACCGTGGCCTCCACGCCCTCCACCGTGACGGCGAGCGCGCCGGCGTCGCCCCCGAAGCCGCCCCCGAAGAGGGTGGCGGCCTCCCCGGCCCGGAGGGGACGCGGCCGGACCGAGTCCAGCGCGATGTCGCCGGCGGCGTCCGCCGAGGCGGTGGCGGTGAAGGTCACGGTGTCGGCGTGGTTCGGCACCACGGCCCTGACCCGGTGCTCACCCTCCGCGTCGGCCAGGGTCAGCAGCGTCCGGGCCCGGCCGTCGGCGTCGCTGAAGACGGTGTCGGCGGTGAGGCGGGCCCCGTCCCCCGTCACCGGCGAGGGCGCGTCCGTCACGGACCAGACCACCTCGACGCCCCCCGTCGGCTCGTTGTCGCCCGCCAACGTCCGGACCTCCAGGGCCTCGGGGAGCTGGCTCCCGGGCTCGGCCGACTGGCCGTCGCCGGCGGAGCGGCGGAGGCGGACCACGCCGGGGGCGACGATCTCCACGTCGAACTCCAGCGGGTCCACGCCGGAGACGCCCGGCAGGGAGGCCCGGACGACGGAGTTGCCGGTGGCGTTCACGGCCTCGAAGGTGGTCCGGGCCTCGCCGTCCGCGCCGGTGTCGGCCGCGTCCGGGTCCACCGTGCCCGAGCCGGCGGAGACCTCGAAGGCCACGCTCACGCCGGACAGCGGCTGGCCCGAGGCGTTCTCCACCCGGACGACCAGGGAGTCCTCCAGGGTCTCCCGGGCCACCACGGTGTCCGCCGGCGCCGAGACCCGGAGCAGCGAGGCCGGACGGTCGTCGCCGTTCATTCCGCCGCCTCCGCCGCCGTTCCCGCCGCAGGCCCCGGCCAGGACCGGGACGACCAGCACCACGGCGGCGGCCGCGACGCGGCGCGCCCCGGATCGATCCGCGCCCTTCCCTGCCGCAATTTCCATCCGCACGCTCCCCGGTGGTTCGGTCCCCCGTCCCGTGCACGAGAAGACCCCGGGCGCAGGCCCGCGTTCCCGTCGTCCCGGTCGCGGAGCCCGCCGAAACGCGAAGAGGCCCGGCCGTGACGGCCGGGCCTCTCGCTTCGCGCCCGCCGCGGCCGCGGGGCGGCCGGGGGGCGTCGGGACGGCGGGGATCGGGACTCTAGAAGTCCATGCCTCCCATGCCGCCGCCCATGCCGCCCATGTCGTCGTCCTCGTCCTCGTCCCGGTGCTTCACCACCACGCACTCGGTGGTGAGCATCAGGCCGGCGATGGACGCGGCGTTCTGCAGCGCGGTGCGCGTGACCTTGGTGGGGTCGATGACGCCCGCCTTCACCAGGTCGACGTACTCGCCGGAGGCGGCGTCGTACCCGAAGGAGGCGTCGTCCTTCTCGCGCACCCGCTCGACGACGATGGAGCCCTCGGCGCCCGCGTTCTGGGCGATCTGCCGGAGGGGCTCCTCCAGGGCGCGGTAGACGATCTGGACGCCGATCGTCTCGTCGTCGGTGTCGCCCTCGAAGTCGGCGATCGAGGACTGGCTGCGCAGCAGGGCCACGCCGCCGCCGGGCACGATGCCCTCCTCGACGGCCGCCCGCGTGGCGTGGAGCGCGTCCTCGACCCGGGCCTTCTTCTCCTTCATCTCGGTCTCGGTGGCCGCGCCCACGTTCACGACGGCGACGCCGCCGGCGAGCTTGGCCTTGCGCTCCTGCAGCTTCTCGGTGTCGTAGTCCGAGGTGGACTTCTCGATGGCCGCCTCGATCTCGGCGATCCGGCCCTTGATGTCGCTCTCGTCGCCGGCGCCGTCCACGAGGGTGGTGGTGTCCTTGTCCACCACGACCCGCTTGGCCTCGCCGAGGTCGCTGACCACGGCGTTCTCCAGCTTGAAGCCGAGCTCCTCGCTGATGACCTGGCCGCCGGTCAGCGTGGCGATGTCACGCAGCATCTCCTTGCGCCGGTCGCCGAAGCCGGGCGCCTTCACCGCGCAGACCTTCAGGGTGCCGCGCAGCTTGTTGACCACCAGGGTGGCCAGCGCCTCGCCGTCGACGTCCTCGGCGATGACCAGCAGGGGGCGACCCATCTGCGCCACCTTCTCCAGGATGGGCAGCAGGTCCTTCATCGCCGAGATCTTGTCGTCGTGGATGAGGATCAGCGGCTCGTCCAGCTCCGCCTCCATCTTCTCCGACTCGGTGGCGAAGTAGGGGGAGAGGTAGCCGCGGTCGAACTGCATCCCCTCCACGGTGTCGAGGGTCGTCTCGAGGCCCTTGGCCTCCTCGACGGTGATGACGCCGTCCTTGCCGACCGTCTCCATCGCGTCGGCGATGAGCTCCCCGATCTCCGGGTCGTTGTTGGCGGAGATGGTGGCGACCTGGGCGATCTCCTTCTTGCCCGTGGTCTCCACCGAGATCTCGCGCAGGTTCTCGACGACCTGGTCCACGGCCTTGTCGATGCCGCGCTTCAGCGCCATCGGGTTCACGCCGGCCGTGACGCTCTTCAGGCCCTCCCGGAAGATCGCCTGGGCCAGGACCGTCGCGGTCGTGGTGCCGTCACCGGCCTCGTCGGAGGTCTTGGTGGCGACCTCCTTGACCATCTTCGCACCCAGGTCCTCGATGGGGTGCTCCAGCTCGATCTCCTTGGCGACGGTGACCCCGTCCTTCGTGATCGTGGGGCTGCCGAAGCTCTTCTCCAGCACCACGTTCCGGCCCTTGGGGCCGAGGGTCACCTTCACCGCGCGGGCCAGCTTGTCGACGCCGGCCTTGAGGCGCTGTCGCGCCCGGTTGTCGAATTCCAGGTCCTTCGCCATGGTGGTTCTCTCCTGTCGGGTTTATGGGGTGAGGCTCGTGTCCTTCACGTCCGCGCGCTCGGTGCGGTAGAGGTCAGCCCTCCACGACGCCCAGGACCTGCTCCTCCTCGACGAGGAGGTACTCCTGGCCGCCGATCTCGACCTCGTTGCCCGCGTACTTGCCGTAGATGACCCGGTCCCCCACCTCGAGCTCCATGGGGAGCCGGTCGCCCTCCTCGTTCAGCTTGCCCGGGCCCACGGCCACGACGGTGCCCTGCTGGGGCTTCTCCTGGGCCGTGTCCGGGATGTAGAGGCCGCCGCGCATCTCCTCCTCCTCCTCGAGGGGCTGCACGACGACGTTGCTGCCGAGAGGGCGAATCTTGACTTCCTGCTTCGTGGCGGTAGGCATCTCCGCGTCCTCCTCGTGTTCGGGGCTCGTGCTGTCGTTGGCCTCGCCGGGTCCGGACGGACCCGACGCTTCCGCATCGAAAGGGACGCTGCCGCTCGACGAAGAGACGGCGCATCCGTGCGTTCGTGTGGTGCAGGAGGCGTGCCACCTCCACGGGCCCTCCCCGCGGCCGCTCCGGCACCCTCCCATGCCGATCTGACAACCGGCGCCGGCCACGTCCTGCCAAATTGGACCGCGGGAGGCCGCGCCCGTGGTCCGTCGCGTCTGAAACCCGCGGCGTTCCTCCCCCGTAGGGCCGCACGGAGGACGGGAGGCGGTTAGCTTGCGACGGGCCGCCCCCGGGAGACGCGCCGGCCGGGACGCCCCGGCCGATCACGACAGAGGAGGAGTGCCCGATGATCCGCTCGCTGCTGATCCTGCTCGCCGTCGGCCTGGTGGGGATGGCCGTCATCGGCGTGGTGTTCTCGATGCTGGTGCCGCTGCTGGTCCTGGCGGTGAAGGTGGGCCTGGTGCTGGTGGTGGGCTACTTCGTGCTGCGCCTGGTCCGGCCCGACCTGGCCGACGAGTGCAAGCGCAAGCTGGAGGGGCGCGGCTGAGGCCCGGCCCGCGCCTCAGCCCTCCTCCGGCCGGCCGCGGAGGTGGCGGTCGGCCAGCGCCAGCCCCCGCAGCGTGAGGTGGCGCTCCACCCGCTCCACCGATGCGCAGTGGGGCGCGATCACGTCCACCAGCCCGCCGGTGGCCACCACCAGGGGGTCCTCCGGCGACCACTCCTCCAGGATCCGGCCGACGATCCCGTCGATGCCGTCCACCACCGAGTAGAAGACCCCGGAGTCCAGGCACGCCTCCGTGCGCCGTCCGATGGTGCGCTCGGGCGGGCCGATCTCCACCTGGGGCAGCCGCGACGTCGCCCGCACCAGCCGCTCGAGGCCCGCGCGGGGGCCCGGCGCGATGACGCCGCCCAGGAAGGTCCCCCCCGCGGTGATGCAGTCGAAGGTGGTGGCGGTCCCCAGGTCCACCACCACCGTGTCGCGGCCGAAGGTCTCGGCCGCCGCCAGGGTGTTCACGATCCGGTCCGCGCCCACGCCCGCCGGGTCGTCCACGTCCAGCTCGATCGGCAACGGCGAGTCCGGGCTCACCGGCACGTACTCCACGTTCAGCGTCCGGCAGGCCTCCTGCCACGCCCGGTCCATGCGGGGCACCACCGAGGCCACCACCGCCCGGCCCAGGGGCCCGTCGGAGGGCGAGAGCGAACGGTCCAGGAAGCCCTGGAGCAGGAAGGCGTGCTCGTCGGAGGTCCGGCGGGAGTCGGTGGCCAGCCGCCAGCTCTGGAGCAGGTCGGGCTCGGAGCCATCGGAGGCCTCCCGGAAGAGGCCCAGGACGGTCTCGGTGTTCCCGACGTCGATGGCGAGGATCACGGCTCGGCCTCGACGCTGCCCCGGTCCAGCCGACGCAGGGCCCCGCGGTCGGGACGGAAGAGGAGCTTCCCGTCCGGAGCGATGCCGACGCAGACGCCCGGCAGGGGCTCGTCCTCCTCGGGCAGCGTGGTGAGCACGCGCCGGTCCTTGAGCCAGTCGTAGCGGTCCACCAGCTCCAGGGCCTTCGTGTCCAGGCTCGCGGGCACCTCCGGCAGCCAGGCCTCCAGCCCCTCCAGCACCGCGTCGGCGGCCTCCACCAGCGGGGCCTCCCCGCCCAGCTCCTCGTCCAGCGACGTGGCCTCCGCCCCGGACCCGGCGGGCGCCTCCTCCAGGGGACGGACGTTGAGGCCCACCCCGGCCACCACGAAGCGGGGGCCCTCGTCCGACCAGACGGCCTCGCACAGGACCCCGCCGGCCTTCCGGTCGCCCACCATCACGTCGTTGGGCCACTTCAGGGCCGGATCCAACCCGGCGAACCCCTCGTCGAGCCGCCGGACCACGCCGAGCCCGGCCAGCAGGGGGAGGAGGTCCGGGTTGGGGAGCGAGGCGGGCCGGAAGAGCACGCTCATGTAGACGCCGCCCGGCGGCGAGTGCCAGGAGCGCCCCTCCCGGCCGCGGCCCTCCGTCTGCCGGGCGGACAGCACGACGCTGCCCCCGGGGGCGTCCTCCTCCTCGGCCAGCGCCCGGGCCGCGTCGTTGGTGGAGGGCACGGAGGCGTACAGGTGGACGCCCTCCCGTCCCCAGCGGCTCCGCAGCTCCGCCGCGTCGTGTCCGTGCCAGCTCTCCGCCCGCTCCTCGCTCATGCCTCCTCCACCAGCTCCACCAGCATCGAGAGGTCCAGGGCCGGCGCCGAGTGCGTCAGGGCCCCCACCGAGATCAGGTCCACCCCGGTCCCGGCCACCTCCCGGACCGACTCCAGGGTCACCCCTCCCGACGCCTCCAGCAGGGGCCGGTCCTCCGGGTCCAGCTCCCGGGTCCGGCGCACCGCCCGGCGCAGCTCGTCGGGGTCCATGTTGTCCAGCAGGATTCGCTCCGGCGACCCCGCCAGCGCCGCCTCCAGCTCCTCCCGCCCGGTGACCTCCACCTCCACGGCGAGGCCCGCGTCCCGGGCCCGGGGGCGGACCGCCTCCAGGGCCGCCGCCACCCCGCCGGCCGCCCGCAGGTGGTTCTCCTTCAGCAGGACCATGTCGTCCAGGCCCATCCGGTGGTTCACCGCGCCCCCGGCCGCCGTGGCCGCCTTCTCGAGCCGCCGCCAGCCGGGGGTCGTCTTCCGGGTGTCGGTGATCCGGCAGCCGGTGCCCTCCACCGCCGCCACGAACCGGGCGGTGAGGGTCGCCACGCCGGAGAGCCGTCCCAGGAAGTTCAGGGCCGTCCGCTCGGCGGCCAGCAGCGCCGCCAGCGGTCCCTCGATCCGGGCCACCGTCGCCCCGGCCTCCACCAGGTCGCCGTCGGCAGCCCGCCAGCCCGGCTCCGCCCCCGCGTCCAGCAGGCGGAAGGCCAGCCCCGCGGGCTCGGTGCCGGCCACCACGCCCGACGCCCGGGCCACGATCCGGGCCCGGCCACGGGCCCCGGCGGGCACGCTCCACTCGGTGGTCCGGTCCCCGGCGCCCAGGTCCTCCGCCAGGGCCGCCTCCACCAGCTCCCGGACGTCCAGCGGCCCCCGGCCCGGCGCCGCGCCGCCCGCCGGTCCGCTCACCGCAGCCCCGGGATCAGCCAGGCCGCCGCCAGGTAGCCGCCGCCGACGGCCCAGCAGTACCAGCCGAAGCGGTGGAAGGCCCGGGCCTCCAGCGTGCGGACGAAGAGCCGGATCGCGGCCACGCCAGCAACCAGGGCGGCCCCGAAGCCCACCGCCAGCGGGAGCGCTGCCCCGCTCAGCGCCCCCGGCTCCAGCCCCCACCCCTGCAGCAGGGCCGCGCCGCCGATGGCCGGGACGGACATCAGGAAGGAGAACTCGGCCATCCGGACGGCGTCCACCCCCCGCCAGACCCCGGCGGCCACGGTGGCCCCGGAGCGCGAGATCCCCGGCAGGAGGGACAGGGCCTGGGCGAAGCCCGCCCAGAGAGCCGGTCCGGCCCCGGGCTCGTCGGCCTCCGCCCGGCGGGCCGTCCACTTCAGCGTCCACACCAGGCAGCCGGTGACCAGCAGCATGGCCGCCGCCAGGATCGGCCGGTCGAAAGCCCCCTCCACCGTCTCCCGGGCCGCCAGGCCGGCGGCGGCCGCCGGCAGCGACGCCAGGGCCAGCAGGCCGACGTAGCGCAGGCTCGCCCGGTCGCCCCGGACGAGGCCCGCCGTCAGCTCCGCCACCCGTCCGCGGTAGACCCAGAGCACGGCCCCCAGGGTGGCCACGTGGACGGTGATCTCGAAGAGGACGCCGGGCAGGGAGACCCCGAGCACCGCCTGCGCCAGCACCAGGTGACCGCTGCTGGAGACGGGCAGGAACTCGGTCAGCCCCTGGACGACCCCCAGCAGCGCCGCCTCGAGAGGGGTCACGCGCGCCCGTCCCCGGCCCCGCCGCCCTCCAGCACCCGGCGGTAGCAGGCCTCGTAGCGGGGCACCACCTCGTCGGCCGAGAAGCGCTCCACCGCCCGCCGCCGGCCCGCCGTCGAGAAGCGATCCCATCGGTCCCGGTCGGCCAGGAGCTCCAGGGCGCTGGCCGCCATCGCCTCCACGTCGCCCACCGGGTGCAGGTGGCCCGAGACCCCGTCCTCCACCACCTCGGCCAGGCCGCTGCCGGCGCTCCCTACCACCGGCACGCCGCTGGCCATGGCCTCCAGGGCCACCAGGCCGAAGGACTCCTCCTCGCTGGGCAGGAGGAAGAGGTCGGCGCAGGCCAGCAGCTCGGCCACCGACTCCAGCTTCCCCAGGAAGATGACGTCGTCCGAGGTGCCGAGCTCGCGGGCCGCGTCCTCGGCCTCGCCCCGCTCCGGCCCGTCGCCGATCATCACCAGCCGGGCCGGCATCTCTTCCCGGACGGCGGCGTGGATCCGGACCACGTCCACGACGCGCTTGACGGGCCGGAAGTTGGAGATGTGCATCAGGATCTCCTGGCCCTCCGGGGCCAGCGTCGACCGGTGGCAGGGGTAGGCGTCCCGGTCGAACTCGTCGGTGTCCACGAAGTTGGGGATCACCTCGATCCGGTCCTCCGCGACGCCGAACGCCTCGCCCGTCTCCTCGCGGAGCCAGTCGGAGACCGCGGTCAGGCCGTCGGACTTCTCGATGGAGAAGCGGGTGATGGAGCGGAAGGAGTCGTCCTGGCCCACCAGCGTGATGTCGGTGCCGTGGAGGGTGGTGACCACCTTCACGTCGTCCCCCTCGGCCCGGAGCATCTCGCGCGTGATCCAGCCGCTGGTGGCGTGGGGGAGCGCGTAGTGGACGTGGAGCAGATCCAGCCCGTGCTCCCGGACGACCTCGTGGAGGGAGACCGCCAGCGCCAGCGAGTAGGGGGGATACTCGAAGAGCGGGTAGGGCATCATCTCCACCTCGTGGAAGTAGACGCCCTCCCGAAACCGGTCCAGGCGGAACGGCTGGGCGTACGAGACGAAGTGCACCTCGTGGCCCCGCCGGGCCAGCTCGAGCCCCAGCTCGGTGGCCACGGCGCCGGACCCGCCGTAGGTGGGATAGCAGGTGATCCCGATCTTCATGGCCCTCCGTCGCCGTCCTTCCCGTCCCGCTCCGTCGCCTTCCGCCAGGCCGTCTCGATCCGGGCGACAAGCTCGTCGGCCGGCCGCCCCGCGTCCAGCCTCAGGGCGTCCTCCGGGACCTGGTGGCGGAACCAGGTCCGCTGGCGCCGGGCGTACTGCCAGGTGGAGGCGGCGATCCGGTCGACCGCCTCCTCCCGGCCGATCTCACCGTCGAGCAGGTCGGCCACCTCGTCGTAGCCCACCGCCGTGAAGGGCGGGTCGCCGGGGCCGAATCCCGCCGTCCGGAGACGGTCGACCTCCTCCGACCAGCCCGCGTCGAGCTGCCGCTCGATCCGGCGCCGGATCCGCTCGCGCAGGGGGCCGCGCTCCATCTCCAGCACCGCCGTCAGCGCGTCCACCGGGGGCGCCTCCGGCTCGCCGTGGCGATGCCACCAGCTCAGCGGCCGGCCCGAGAGGAGGGCGAGCTCCAGGGTCCGGGCGCACCGCTGGGGGTCCAGCCCGTCCAGCCCGTCCGCCAGCTCCGGGTCCAGCCGCCGGGTCCAGCGGCGAAGCTCGTCGTCGGGCCGGTCCTCCAGCCAGGCCTCCAGGGCCGCCCGGCGGTCCTCGTCCATCGGCGGCTCCTCGAAGACCGGGTCGGTGAGGGCGCGGAGGAAGAGCCCGGTCCCGCCGGCCAGGATCGGCACCCCGCCTCGGCCCCGGATCTCCGCGATCCAGCCCCGGGCGAGGCGGGCGAACCGGCCGGCGCCGTAGCGCTCGTCGGGGTCGAGGAAGGCGACGCCGTGGTGGGGGACCCGGCGGCGCTGCTCCCGGCCGGGGGCGGCGGTGCCCACCTCCATGCCGCGGTACGCCTGGCGGCTGTCCAGGGAGATCACCTCGCCCCCGAGCCGCTCGGCGAGCCGCACCGCCAGCTCGCTCTTCCCGGTGGCGGTGGGGCCCACCACCGCCAGGGCGTCCGGCCCGTCCTCGTCCGGCCGGCTCACGTCCGTCCGAACCGGCGCTCCAGC
>CAYVFM010000004.1:0-36373 GCA_964450995.1 uncultured Gemmatimonadota bacterium
GGCTGGCGCTGGTCTTCCGCGAGGTGGTGATCTCCCTCTTCCTGGGCGTGTGGCTGGGGGCCTTCTTCTACGTCGGGCTGGACCCTGTGGCCGCGCTGTGGCGCACCATCGACCGGTTCGCCGTCCCGGCCCTGGCCGACCCCGACCACGCGGCCATCATCGTCTTCTCGCTGCTGCTGGGCGGGATGGTCGGGGTCATGGCCAAGTCCGGGGGCACGAAGGGGATCGTCCAGGCGCTCCGGCCCGTGGCCACGACCCCGCGCCGGGCGCAGCTCGCCACGTACCTGTCGGGCCTGGGGATCTTCTTCGACGACTACGCCAACACCCTGATCGTCGGGAACACGATGCGGCCCATCACCGACGCCATGCAGGTGTCGCGCGAGAAGCTGGCCTACATCGTCGACTCCACGGCGGCCCCCATCTCCGCCATCGTCTTCGTCTCCACCTGGGCGGGCTTCGAGATCTCGCTGATCGGCGACGGGCTGAAGATCGCCGCCGGCCAGGCGGCGGGCTCGCCCGAGCTGGCGGCCCAGCTCACGGCGGCCAACCCCTTCACGGTCTTCATCCACAGCATCCCCTACCTCTTCTATCCCATCCTGGCCCTGATCATGGTGGGGCTGGTGATCTGGACCCAGCGGGACTTCGGGCCGATGTGGGAGGCCGAGAACCGGGCGAGCCGGGGCGACGGGCTCCACCGGGAGGACGCCATGCTCATGGCCGACACCTCCGGCGGAGCGATGGAGCCCAGGGAGGACGCGCCGGAGCGCTGGTACAACGCCGCCCTGCCGGTGCTGACGGTGATCCTGGTGGTGCTGGGCGGCCTCTACTTCGGCGGCCGGGCCGAGGCGGGACCGGGGGCCGACCTCTGGTCGGTCTTCGGCGCCGCCGACCCCTTCGCCGCCCTGCTCTGGGGATCGCTGGCCGGCTGCGTGGTGGCCATCCTCCTGGCGGTGGGCCAGCGGATCCTGGATCCCCGGGAGGCGATCGAGGCCTGGCTCGGCGGCCTCCGGGCCATGGTGCTGGCGGCGGTGATCCTGGTGCTGGCCTGGTCGCTGAGCGAGGTGACCGAGGTGCTGGGGACCGCCCCCTACCTGGCGGGGGTGCTGAGCGAGGGGCTCCCGCTGTTCCTCCTGCCGGTGCTCACCTTCGTCACCGGGGCCGCCATCGCCTTCGCCACCGGCACCTCCTGGGGGACCATGGCCATCCTGCTGCCCATCGTCATCCCGCTCGCCGTCTCCCTGGGCGGCGGGATCGACTTCGACGGCGGGGCCCAGTACACCGTGCTGCTGGGCAGCATCAGCGCCGTGATGGCCGGCGCCATCTGGGGCGACCACTGCTCGCCCATCTCCGACACCACGGTGATGAGCTCGATGGGGACCGCCTGCGACCACATGGACCACGTGCGCACCCAGCTCCCCTACGCCCTGCTGGTCGGCGTGGTCGCCATGGCCCTCGGGGACGTGCCCACGGCGCTCGGGATGTCGCCGTGGATCAGCTACGCGGCGGGCGCGGCGGTCCTCTTCCTGGTGCTCCGCTTCGCGGGCGAGCGGGACGACGCCTCGCCCCAGTGGGAGGGCTGATCAGCCCAGCCGCCGATCGGCTGCCCGGGCCCGGGCCCGCTCGGGGCCGAGGTCCCGGACCTCGCGACTGTTCCACACCGCCGCGGCCGCCACCAGGGCGGCCCCCGCCCAGGTGAGCGCCGCCACCGTCCAGTGACCCGCGAAGACCAGGGCCGTGCCGGCCCACGCCGTCCGGGACGGGTTCGGGTTCCGGTGGTAGCGCCGGTCGGTCGCCAGCGACCAGAGCGTGACGCCCAGCAGCAGCGCCAGCAGGGGCAAAAGGACGGTGGGCTCCAGGAGGGCCGTGAGCCCGAGCCCGGAGGCCAGCCCCCTCACCGGCTCGGCGCCGGTGAGGAAGACGGAGAAGAAGACCGAGCTCCAGGGCGCCCATCGGTCCGCGTGCATCGATCGCCTCCCGTGGTCGAGGTCGGGTGCATCCCGGCGGCCGACCGAAAGCTAGGGCCGGGTCCGTCCTCGCGGGAGGGTGCCCGGCGGCCTCCGCCCCCTCAGCTCCCGGCGCCCCGCCCCACCGGGGTGACCGGCTCCCCGCCCTCCAGGACCCGGCGCACGTTCTCGGCGACCAGCTCCCACATCTCGGCCCGGGCCCGCCGGGTGGCGCTGCCCAGGTGGGGGAGCACGAAGCAGCGGGGATGCTCGCGCACCGCCTCCGGGATCGAGGGCTCCTCCGGGTAGACGTCCAGCCCGGCGGCGGCCAGGGGCCCCTCCTCCAGCGCGTCCACGAGGGCGCCGTGGTCCAGCAGCCCGCCCCGGCCCGTGTTCACCAGGACCGCCCCCTCCGGCATCCGGGCCAGCTCCTCCGCTCCCAGCAGCCCCTCCGTCTCCTCGGTGAGAGGCAAGTGCAGGGACAGCACGTGGCTGCAGGCGATGATCTCGTCCAGATCCTCGACGCGCTCGGCCCCGATCTCCGCCTCCAGCTCCCGGTGGGCCGAGCGGCTCCAGTAGCGGACCTCCATCCCGAAGCCGGGGGCCCGGCGGGCGGCGGCCGAGCCGATGCGGCCGGCCCCCAGGATCCCCAGGGTCCGGCCCTGCAGGGCCAGCCCCCGGAGCTGGGTCGGATGCCAGCCCTCCCAGCGGCCCGAGGCCGCCAGGTCCAGCCCCTCCCGGAGCCGTCGGGCCGCGGCCAGGATCAGCGCCCACGCCAGGTCGGCGGTGGCGTCGGTGAGCACGTCGGGCGTGTTGGCCACGGCGATCCCGCGCTCGGCCGCGGCCGTCACGTCGACGTTGTCGTAGCCCACGGCGTAGTTGGCCACCACCCGCAGGGAGGGCAGCCGGTCCATCTCCGCCGCCCCGACCTCACGGGAGAGCAGCGGGACGAGGGCCTCCACCCGGGAATCCTCCGGGATGGGCTCGCCGTCGGCCACGAAGGCCGTGGCCCGGCCGCCCGGCCAGGCCGGGTCGTCCCCGCAGATCTCCCGCAGCTCCTCGGCGACCAGGACGAGCCCTCCGTCTCCGTCCCCGTTCACGCCGCCGCTCCCGACTCCAGCCGCTCGACGGCCTGGTCGATGCGCCGGAGCGTGCGCTCCCGCCCCATGAGGTGGAGGACGGTGAAGATGCCGGGGCTGACGGCGACGCCCATCAGCGCCACCCTGAGGGGGTGGATCAGGTCGCCGGCGCCCTCGCCCCGCCGGTCGGCCAACCCCCTGAGGTCCTCCTCCAGCGGCCCGGGCGCCCACTCGTCGACCTCCCGGAAGATCCCGGCCAGCGCCTCCAGCCGCTCGGCGGCCACGGCCGGCTCGTCCCAGAAGCGCTCCACCGCCTCGTCCTCGTAGGTGATCGCGTCGGCGAAGAAGGGCCGGACCTGGGCCACCAGCGCGTCGACGGTCCGGGGGCGGCTCTTCACCGCCTCGATGACCGCCAGCAGGCGCTCCTTCTCGTCCACCACGGCCCGCGGGTCGACCCCCTGCTCGGCCAGCGCGTCCAGGACCGGGTCGGCCAGCCGGCCGGGCTCGGACCGCTTGATGTGCTCGCCGTTGAGCCACTCGAGCTTCTCCACGTCGAAGACGGCGCTGCTCTTCAGCACCCGGTCCAGGTCGAAGGCCTCGACCAGCTCCGGCCGGTCCATCACCTCGCGGCCGTCGCCGGGGGACCAGCCCAGCAGGGCCAGGAAGTTCACCATCGCCTCCGGCAGGATGCCCCGGTCCCGGAAGGCGCCCACCGACGCGGCGCCGTGCCGCTTGGAGAGGCGCTCGCCGTCCTCGCCCAGGATCATGGGGACGTGGGCGAAGGCCGGGGGCTCCTCGCCCAGGGCACGGTAGATGAGGATCTGCTTCGGGGTGTTGGAGAGGTGGTCGTCGCCCCGGATCACGTGGGTGACGTCCGCGGCCAGGTCGTCGGAGACCACGGCCAGGTTGTAGACCGGCGTCCCGTCGGAGCGGAGCAGGACGAAGTCCTCCAGGTCGTCGTTGGGGAAGGAGGTGGGTCCGTGGACCGCGTCGTCCCAGGCCGTCTCCCCCTCCGGCACGGCGAAGCGGACGGCGTGATCGTCGCCCTCCGCGGCCCGCCGGGCCGCCTCCTCCTCCGGCAGATCCCGACAGCCCGAGGGGCACCCTCCCACCGCGCCGGCCTCGTCGGGATGCTCCATCTCCGCCGGGCAGAAGCAGCGGTAGGCGTGGCTCGAGGCCACGAGACGGGCCACGTCGTCCCGGTGGCGCTCCACGCCGTCGGCCTGGTGGACCGGTCCCTCGTCGACGTCCAGCTCCAGCCAGTCCAGGGCGTCCAGGATGGCCGCCGTCATCTCCTCGCTGGAGCGCTCCTCGTCGGTGTCCTCGATCCGGAGGAGGAAGTCGCCTCCGTGCTTCCGGGCGAACAGCCAGTTGAAGAGCGCCGTCCGGGCGCCTCCGACGTGGAGGTGACCGGTGGGGCTCGGGGCGAATCGAACGCGGGGTCGGTCCATGGTCTCGACGGGTTCGGGGTGGGCGGTCCGGCCCTGGCGGGCACGCGGCCGGGACCAGCGGCGCGAAAAACCCGTGCCAGTCCGCCCCCCCGGCCGGCGGGACGGCCCGTGCGGCTTCCATCTTGCACCGAGGGGCGGGCGAGGACCCGGCCCCGGCCGGCCGGCGCCACGGCCGACCGGACGCACTGCCGCGACCAGCAGGGAGAGCCGATCCCATGAGCGCCGAAGCCCCCGACGACCGAGACGTGTTCGTCCTCCCCGGGCTCCGGAGCCCGTTCGCCAAGATCGACCGGGAGCTGGCCGACCGCGACGGGCTGGGCCTCTCGGTTCCGGTGGTCCAGCAGACCGTGGCGGGCCCGCGCGGCCTCGGACGGGACCGCGCCGGCGAGGTCGACCTGGTGCTCTGGGGACAGGTGATCCCCGACCTCCGGGTCAGCAACTGGGGGCGGGAGGTCTGGCTCGAGAGCGGGCTGGACCGGAGCGTCCCGGCCCAGAACGTCTCCCAGGCCTGCGGCACCAGCCTGGCCGCCGCCACCCACGCCGCCGGCCAGGTGCGGGCCGGGACGGTCGACCTCGCCCTCTGCGGCGGCGTCGAGTCGATGAGCTGGACCGACCTGGGCCTCGCCCCGGGGCTGAGCCGGGCCCTCCGGCAGGCGGCCCAGGCCGGGAGCCCCGGGCGGGCCCTGAAGGCGCTGGGCCAGCTCCGGCCCTCCGACCTCGGGCTCCACGTCCCCGAGGCCTCCGAGCGCACCACCGGCCTCACCATGGGCGAGCACGCCGAGCTGATGGCCCGGGACTGGGGCATCGAGCGGGAGGCCCAGGACCGGCTGGCCGTGCAGAGCCATCACCGCGCCGCCTCCGCCGCCGACGAGGGCTTCTTCCGCGACCTCCTGGTCGCACCGGGCACCTTCGACGCGGACGCGGACGCCCTGGTCCGCCCCGACACCTCGCTGGAGGCCGTGGCATCGCTGCCGCCCTCCTTCGACCGGGAGGAGGGGACGCTCACCGCGGCCAACTCCACGCCGCTGACCGACGGCTCCGCCTGCGTCTGGATGACCGGACCCGAGGGCGCGGACCGCCTGCCCGACGCCCTGCCCCGTGTCCGGCTGGTGGACTGGGAGCAGGCCGCCGTGGACCCGGAGTCCGAGGGGCTCCTGATGGCGCCGGCGCTGGCGGTGCCACGCCTGCTGGCCCGGCACGGCCTGCGCTACGACGACGTGGCGCTCTGGGAGATCCACGAGGCCTTCGCCGCACAGGTCCTCTGCACCTACGCCGCCCTGGAGGACGAGGCATGGCTCCGGGAGCGGGCCGGGGTGGACCGGGAGCTGGGCCCCTTCCCCACCGACCGGGTCAACCCGAACGGGGGCAGCGTGGCCCTGGGCCACCCCTTCGGCGCCACCGGCGCGCGGATCCTCTCCCAGGCCGTGAAAGAGCTCGCCGGCGAGCCCGCCGGCACCCGGGGCGTGGTGAGCATCTGCGCGGCCGGCGGGCTCGGCCACGTGGCGCTGCTGGAGGCCGTCCAGGCCGCCTAGGCGGCCCGGGCCGTGTCGACCGGCGGGCGGGCCACCAGGGCCGCCGTCACGACGAGGGCGCCGAAGAGCGCCGCGCCCACGGCCAGGTGGAGGGCCCGGAGTCCGGAGGGGAGCCCCCCCAGCACCATGACCGCCCCGAGGGCGACCTGGGCCGCCGCGAGAGCCGCCGCCCCCGCCGCCCATCGCCGGGCCGCCGGATCGCCGGGTCGGCGGCGCCGGACGTGGCGGGGCAGCCACAGGCACCAGGCCGCCAGGGCGTAGGCCGAGAGCCGGTGGAGCCAGTGGAGCTGGATCCGCCATCCCCCCTCCGGCAGGAGCGACCCGTTGCAGAGCGGGAAGCCCTGGCAGGCCGGGGCGGCCTCCAGGTTCGCCACCAGGGCCCCGAGCAGGACCACCGCGAAGCCGGCCCACGCGCCCGTCCACCCGGTCCGGGCGGCACCGTCCGGCAGACGCGTGCGCGGGCCGGCCAGGGCCAGGCCGCCCCCCGCCAGGAGGACCGCCAGCAGGGCCATCGCGGTGCCCAGGTGGAGCACCACGCTGGCCGGCGGCAGCTCGAGCCACACCGTCACCGCCCCCAGGAGCACCTGGACCGCCACCAGGACCACGGCGGCGGCCGAGAGCCGCCGTGCCCGTTCCCAGCCCGCGTCGCGTCCCGGCCACCAGGCCCGCGCGGCCACGGCGGCCACCATCAGCGCCACCACCGCGGCCACCAGCCGGTGGCTCCACTCGATGAAGGTGGGGAGGTCCATCAGGGGGATCAGCCGGCCGTTGCAGAGCGGCCAGTCGGGGCCGCACCCCATGCCGCTGCCGGTGATCCGGACCCAGCCGCCCAGGACGATGAGCAGCCAGGCGGCCACCGCGGTGACCGCCGTCAGGATCCCCCAGCCTCGGCGGGGGGCGTCGTCGGAGCTCGACGTGGACATCGGATCGGGCGGTCGGGAGGACGGGGGCGGGCCGCGGAGGGCCGTGGCTCGTTCGGTTTGCGCCGGCCGCGGCCCGCGTGCGATCTTCGGGACCGTCCGGCGGCGGCCCAAGTTAGGGGCCCCGGCGGGCCGCCGCCACGGACGCCGCACGCCGACCGCCCCGGACACGCCCCGCCCCGCGACGCGCCGCCGATGAGATCGCTCCTGGACAGGCTGTCCCTCTTCGCCGTGCGCCGGCTGGCGCCGCGCCTCCGCCCGCACCTCCGGGAGCTGGGCCTGGCCGGCGTGTGCCTGGTGGCCAGCGGCGCCATCGGCCTGGCGTTCCCCGCGGTGGTCGGCCGCCAGATGGACGCGGCCTTCCTGGAGAGCAACCTCGGACGGCTGGACACGATCGCCCTGGTGCTGATCGGCCTCTTCGCCGTCCAGGCGGTGCTCAACTACCTGGAGGTCTACCACCTGGGAGCGGTGGCCGAGCGGGTGATCACCGAGCTGAGGATCGACCTCTACGACCGGCTCCTCCGGCTCTCGCCGGGCTTCTTCGCCGAGACCTCCTCCGGCCAGCTGACCAGCCGTCTGGCCTCCGACTGCTCCACGCTCCAGAACCTCCTCTCCCACCAGGTGGCCGAGCTGCTGCGCCAGCTCCTCTACCTGGTGGGCGGGCTCACCCTGCTGGCCCTCCTCCACGGCCAGCTGATGGTCACCGTCCTGGTGGCCGCGCCCGTGGTGGTGGCGCTGGCCTTCACGGTGGGCCGCTACCTCCGGCGGCGGAGCACCGAGGTGCAGGACCGGATCGCCTCGGCCCACGGGGCCGCGGAGGAGGCGCTGGGCCAGATCCCGGTGGTCCAGAGCTTCGTCCGCGAGGAGTGGGAGCTGACCCGCTACGTCAACCGGATCCGCGAGGCGCTGGAGGCGGCCCTCCGCCGGGCCCGGGCCCGGGGCGCCTTCTTCGGGGCGCTGACCTTCCTGGCCTTCGGCGGCATCGTGGTGGTCCTGTGGCAGGGAGCCCGGCTGGTGGCCACGGGCGCCATCACCGCCGGCGAGCTGGTGCAGTTCCTCCTCTACTCGGTGCAGGTGGCCGCCGCGGTCACGGCGCTGGGGTCGGTCTGGAGCGGCTACCAGGAAGCGCAGGGGGCGGCCCGCCGGGTCTTCGAGCTGATGGAGCTGGAGCCCGGGGTCCGCTCGCCCGAGGACCCCGCGGCCCTCCCGGCCGACGGGCCCGGGGAGCTGGCCTTCGAGGACGTCTGGTTCCGGTACGGGCCCGACGAGCCCTGGGCCCTGCGCGAGGTGGACGTCCGGATCCGGCCCGGCGAGGTGGTGGCGCTGGTGGGGCCGAGCGGCGCCGGCAAGACGACCTTCACCCGGCTGGTGCCCCGCTTCTGGGACCCCACGCGGGGCCGGGTCACCCTCCACGGCGTCGACCTGCGGGAGGTCGACCTGGCCGACCTCCGGCGGCGGATCGGCCTGGTCCCCCAGCAGCCCACCCTCTTCGCCGGGACGGTGGAGGAGAACGTGGCCTACGGGGATCCCGGGGCCGACCGCCGGGCGGTGGAGCGGGCCGCCCGCGCCGCCCACGCCCACGAGTTCGTGGAGGAGCTGCCCGAGGGCTACGAGACGGTGGTCGGCGAGCGGGGCGTCCGGCTCTCCGGCGGCCAGCGCCAGCGGATCGCGCTCGCCCGCGTCTTCCTGAAGGCGCCCGAGATGCTGCTGCTGGACGAGGCCACCAGCAGCCTCGACACCGAGAGCGAGCGGCTGGTCGAGCGAGCGCTGGAGACGCTGATGGAGGACCGTACCACCCTCATCATCGCCCACCGGCTGAACACCGTGCAGCGGGCCGACCGGCTCCTGGTGATGGAGGGCGGCCGGATCGTCGAGGAGGGGTCCCACGAGGCGCTCCTGGAGGCGGACGGCCTCTACGCCCGGCTCCACCGGGGCCAGCTCCTGGATCCGGCCGGGGAGCCGGCGTGAGGGGCCGCGCGCCGGACCCGGGGGGCCGGCCGCGGTGCCCCGGCCCAGCCGCGGCCGCGGCCACGGCCCTCCTCCTGGCCGCCGCCGTCCCGACGGCCGCCCAGGAGACCCCGTCGGACACGGCGCCCGCCGCGATGGAAGACCTCACCGTCACCGTCACCCGGACGCCCGTCGACCTGCGCCGGGCCTCCCACGCCGTGTCGGTGGTGGACGCCCGAAGGGCCACGGCCCGCGAGCGGCGGACCAGCCTGGCCGAGGTCCTCCACACCGTGCCCGGCGTGCAGGTCTCCGACCGCCGCAACTACTCCCTCGGCGACCGGGTGGTGATGCGCGGCGTGGGATCCCGGGCCCAGTTCGGCGTCCGGGGGATCAAGGTCATCGTCGACGGCGTCCCGCTCACCCTCCCGGACGGGCAGACGACGCTGACCAACCTGGACCTGGGCTCCGCCGCGCGGGTGGAGGTCCTCCGGGGCCCGGCCTCGGCCCTCTACGGGAACGCCGGCGGCGGGGTGCTCCGGGTGACCAGCGGGGGCTTCGCCGACGCCCCCCTGGCCCCCACCGCCCGCCTCACGGCCGGCCAGGACGGCTTCCGGACGCAGGAGCTCGGCGCCAGCGGCCGGGCCGGCGGGTGGGACTGGCTCCTCCACGCCCGGCACCTGGAGACCGACGGATGGCGGCGGCACGCGGCGGCCGAGACCTGGCGCGCCAACCTGGTGGCCCGGAAGCGGCTGGGGGAGCGGGGGGAGCTGCGGGCGGTGCTGAACGCCTTCGACATGCCCTTCGGCGAGAACCCGAGCACCCTGCCCCGGGAGCGGGCCCTGGAGGAGCCCCGGGCGGCCCGCGACTTCATCGTGGCCCAGGGCGCGGGCGAGTCGGCCTCCCAGCTCCAGGCCGGCGCGACCCTCCGGACCCCGCTGGGCGGCGGGCTCGACCTGCGGGCCTCGGCCTGGGCGGCGGGCCGGGACCTCAGGAACCCCATCCCGGGCCGGATCATCGACCTGGAGCGGCTCACCGGCGGCGCCCGGCTGGAGGTGGACGGCGGGCCGGACCGGGCGCCGGGCGTCGCCTGGACCGCCGGCCTGGACGCCGAATTCCAGCGCGACGACCGGCGGGAGTCGGAGAACCTCGGGGTGGGACCGGACGGCGGACGGGCCGAGGCCGGGGCGACCCTCCTGGACCAGCGGGAGACGGTGGCCTACGCGGCCCCCTTCCTCCGGGTCCGCGCCCGGCCCTCGCCCGCCCTCTCGCTGACCGGGGCGGTCCGCCTCGACGCCTACCGCTTCGAGGCGGACGACCGGCGGCTGGCCGACGGCGACGACTCGGGCCGGCGGGAGATGGCCCAGGCGAGCCCGTCGCTGGGGCTGGCCTGGACGCCGCGGGAGGGGACGACGCTCTACGCCAACCTCGCCACGGCCTTCGAGACCCCCACCACCTCCGAGCTCTCGAACCGGCCCGACGGGCGGGCCGGCTTCCACCCGGAGCTGGACCCGCAGGAGACCCGGAGCCTGGAGGCGGGGGTCCGGCTCTCCCTCCCCGGTCCCGTCCGCGTGGAGGCCGCCCTCTACGACGCGGCGGTGGACCGGGCGCTGGTCCCGCGGGAGGGGCCCGGGGGACAGGTCTTCTTCCGGAACGCCGGCCGGCTCTCCCGGCGCGGGGCGGAGCTCAGGACGGCCTGGCGGCCGGCCCCGCGATGGGAGGCGGTGCTGGCGTACGCCCTCCAGGACTACCGCTTCGACCGGTTCCGGACGGCGGACGGGGAATTCTCGGGCAACGACGAGCCCGGGGTCCCCGGGCACCGGGTGGACGCGTCGCTGACGGGGACGCTGCCGGGGGCGCTCCGGCTCGAGGTGGACGCGACCTGGGTGGACGCCTTCCCGGTGGACGACGCCAACACGGCCTTCGACGTCTCGCGCCGGACGGTGGACCTGCGGCTCGGCCGCGAGGCCGCGGCCGGCCGGTGGCGGCTGCGCCCCTTCCTCGGGATCGACAACGTCCTGGACGAGCGCTACAACGCCTCGGTGGTCCCGAACGCCTTCGGGGGGAACTACTTCGAGCCCGCGCCGGGCCGGCGCGTCTACGGGGGGCTGGAGGTGGATCTCCCCCGTCCGTGACGGGGCCCGGGGGTCAGCCCTCCAGGTAGGGCTCCAGCGCGGCCAGCAGCTCGGCGGCCGTCTGGGCCCCCACGTACCGCTCGCGGATCACCCCCTGGCGGTCGACGAGCAGCGTCGTGGGATAGCCCATGGCCCGGTAGTGCTCCATCACCGTCCGGCCGTCGCTCCGCCAGATGGGATAGTTGATGCCGTAGCGCTCCGCGAACTCGCGGATCTCGTCGGGCGAGCCCGAGTCCACGGCCAGCCCCACCACGGTGCCGCCCCGGGGCTCGATCTCCTCCTGGAGCTCCACCAGGTCGGGGATCTCCCGCCGGCAGGGCGGGCACCAGGTGCCCCAGAGGTTCAGCAGCACCACGCGGCCCCGGTAGTCGGCCAGCGAGGCCGTGTCGCCGTCGAGGGTGGGGAACTTCACCACGTCGGCCGGGATCGCCAGCGAGGCGTCCCGGGCCGGGTCCCCGCCGCGCTCCTCCCCGCCGCCGTCGACGCCGATCCAGACCCCGACCGCCCCGCCGACCAGCAGGACGAGGGCCGAGACGATCAGCAGCTTTCGGCTCATGGCTCCAGCGCTCCGTTTCGCAGGTTCGGGGATCGGACCCGTGGCGGGCACGCCCTGGTAAGATACGGCGCGACGCCACGGGGCGCAGAGCGGTCCGCGGCGGCCGTCGCAGGATCGAACCCGGGGAGGAGCGGATGGCCGAGGCGCCCAGCGAGGGACGGCTGCAGGAGGAGCTCCGGGCCTACTACGGGCCGCTCCTCCCCCACTGGGACCGGAGCCTCCACGACCGGGGCGACCTCGCCTTCTGGCGCCGCAGCGCCGCCCGCCGCCCCGGCCGGGCCGTGCTGGAGCTGGGCGCCGGGAGCGGACGCGTCACCGAGGTGCTCGCCGGCGCCGGCCGCGAGGTCGTGGGCCTGGACCTGAACCCGGAAGCGGTGCGCCGGGCCCGCCGGCGGCTGGCCGGCAGGCCGGGGGTGCGGCTGCTGGTGGCCGACATGCGCACCTTCCGGCTGGACCGCCGCTTCGGCCTCGTGGTCGCCGCCAACGACCCCTTCTCCCACCTGCGCAGCGACCGCGGGCGCGACCGGGCCCTCCGCCGGGTGGCCGCGCACCTGGCGGAGGACGGCCGGTTCCTCCTGGACGCGCTCTGGTTCCCGGAGAGCTGGGTGGAGGAGGCGGCGGGCGACGGCGGGAAGACGGTCCGCCAGGAGGCTCCCGGGGACGGCGACGACACCGACCTCGAGATCCGGCAGCGGTGGCGGTGCGATCCCTCCGACCGGACCTGCGTGGCGGAGTTCCGGATGACGGGGGGGGAGGAAGCGGTCACCTCGACGTTCCGCGGCCGCTGGTGGGGCCCCGGCGAGCTGGAGGAGCGCCTCGAGAGGGCGGGTCTCCGGGTGCGGCGCCGGTGGGGGGACTACGACGGGGCCGACTGGACCCCGGAGGCGTCCCACCTGGTGGTCGAGGCCGTGCCCCGCTGAGGGTCACGCCTCTCCGCCCCACCCCCCGCCGCCCGGCGTCTCGATCCGGAGCACGTCTCCCGCCTCGAGGCGGAACGTCCCCTTGGACGGCAGCTCCCGGGTCTCGCCCCCGCGGATCAGCAGGTCCCGTCCCGGCTCGCCGTCCCCTCCTCCCGCCAGGCCCCACGGCCCTCGCCGGCGGCGGTCGGCCAGCAGGCTGAGCGTGGCCGGGGCCGTCAGCTCCAGCTCCCGGACGACCCCGTCGCCGCCCGCGTGTCTCCCCGCCCCGCCCGAGCCCCGTCGGATCCGGTAGCTCCGGACGCGGAGGGGGCAGGCGTGCTCCAGGGCCTCCACCGGCGTGTTCAGGGTGTTGGTCATGTGGGTGTGCACCGCGTCCGTGCCCGGCCCGTCGGGACCGCCGCCGGCCCCGCCGGCCACCGTCTCGTAGTAGGCCCACCGCCCTTCCCCGTCCGTCTCGCCCGTTCGCCGCCCCCCCAGCGCGACGTTGTTCATCGTGCCCTGCGAGGCCGCCGGGATCCGGTCCGGGCAGGCGCGGGCCAGGGCCCCCAGCAGGACGTCCACGATCCGCTGGGAGGCCTCGACGTTCCCCCCGGCCACGGCCGCCGGCCGCCGGGCGTCCACGAGGGTCCCGGGCCGGGTGACCACCTCCACCGGCTCCATGCACCCGCCCGAGGAGGGCACGTCCTCGCCGGCCAGGGCCCGGACCACGTAGTGCGCCGCCGAGACCGTCACCGCCCGGACGGCGTTGATCCCGCCCTCCGCCCGGGCGTCGGTGGCCGAGAAGTCGAAGGTCGCCGCGTCGCCGTCCACCGTCACCTCCACGGCGATCGTGAACGGGCCCCCGCCGTGGCCGTCGTCCTCCAGGGCGTCCTCGAACCGCCAGCTCCCGTCGGGCAGCTCCTCCAGCAGCCGGCGGACGGCCCGCGCGCCCCGGCGGTGGAGGGCCGCCATGCAGGCCGACAGCCCGTCGGCCCCCTCCCGGTCGGCCAGCTCCCGCATCCTCTCCGCGCCCCGCTCCACCGCCGCGCGCTGGGCCCGGAGGTCGCCCTCCCGCTCGTCGGGCGTGCGGACGTTGGCCAGCACCAGCTCGAGGACGTCCCGCCGGAGGCGACCGCCCTCCACCAGGAGGACCGGCGGGATCACCAGCCCCTCCTCGTGGATCTCCCGGGCCAGGCCCATCGAGCCCGGCGTCGATCCGCCCACGTCGGCGTGGTGGGCCCGGGCCGCCACGTGGCCCAGCAGGCGCCCTCCCCCCTCCGCGTGGACCGGCGCCACCATGGTGACGTCCGGCAGGTGGGTGCCGCCGCGGAAGGGGTCGTTCAGGATCGCCACGTCGCCGGGACCCGGCTCCGCCGCGTCGACCGCCGCCCGGACCGAGAGGGGCATCGAGCCCAGGTGGACGGGGATGTGCGCCGCCTGGGCCGCCATCCGGCCGTCCGCGTCGAAGACGGCGCAGGAGAAGTCGCGCCGCTCCTTGATGTTCGGCGAGTAGGCCGTCCGCCGGAGGACCGTCCCCATCTCCTCGGCGCAGGCCGCCAGCAGGTGGCGGACGACCTCCAGTCGGACCGGGTCCACCGCGTCCCCGCTCACGGGCCCACCTCCACCCGCAGGCTCCCCTCGCGGTCCACCTCCGCCCGGTCGCCGGGTCCGAGCCAGACGGTGGTGTCGGCGCGGGCCACGACGGCGGGCCCCTCTAGCCGGTGGCCCGCGCGGAGCGCCCCGCCGTCGTAGAAGGGCACCGCCCGGGCCTTCGCCCCGCCGTCCCCGCGGGCCACCACCGCCTCCCGGCGCTCCAGCAGGGCCGCCGACGGGTCCGGGTCGCCGGGCTCGGCCCGCGGGCGGGGCGGCGGGTCCACGCGGCCCTCGCCCCGGACCCTCAGCGTCACCACCTCCACCGGGTCGCCGGGGGCGGCGTGCCCGTAGCGCTCCCGGTGGCGCCGGTGGAAGCGGTCGACGAAGCCCTCCTCCAGCGGGACCCGCAGCTCGTAGGACTGGCCCCGGTAGCGCATCTCCACCGACCGCCGGACCCGGATCCGCTCCTCCGGGACCCCTTCCCGGGCCAGCCCGCGCCGGACCTCCTCGACCATGGGCTCGGCGCGGCGGAGGAGCTCGCCGGCGTCCACCGCCCCGCCCCGGGCCATGACGGTGCGCCCCCGCTCCCGGACCACGTCGCCGGCCAGCATCCCGAAGGCCGAGAGCACCGAGGCCTCCGGCGGCACCAGGACCCGCTCCATCCCCAGGGCCCGGGCCAGGCGGCAGGCGTGCAGGCCGCCCGCGCCGCCGAAGGCCACCAGGGCGAAGTCGGCGGGGTCGTGGCCCCGCTCCACCGAGATCACCCGGAGGGCCCGCTCCATGCGGGCCTCGATCACCCTGACCACCCCCAGCGCCGCGGCCCGCGCCGGGCCGGGGCCTCCGCCGCCCCCGAGGCCGGCCTCCCGGCCCAGCTCCTCCAGCGCCCGCCGGGCGGCGTCCGCGTCCAGCGGCATCTCGCCGCCCAGGAAGCGGCCGGGGGCCATCCGGCCCAGCGCCAGGTGGGCGTCGGTCACGGTGGGCCGCTCGCCGCCCCGGCCGTAGCAGACCGGCCCGGGGGCGGCGCCGGCGCTCCTGGGCCCCACCCGGAGCGCGCCGCCGGCGTCGATCCGGGCCACCGAGCCGCCCCCGGAGCCGACGGTGTGGAGGTCCACCACCGGGATCGCCACCGGCAGCCCCCCGACCGTGGCCTCGGTGGTGACGCGGGGCTCCCCGCGGGCGAGCGAGACGTCGGTGGAGGTCCCCCCCATGTCCAGGGTGATGGCGCCCTCGAAGCCCGCGCGGCGGGCCGCGTGGAGGCCGCCCACCACGCCGGCCGCCGGACCGGAGAGGACCGAGCCCACCGGGCGCTCCCGGGCCGCCCGCACGTCGGCGCTGCCGCCCCCGGACTGCATGACCCGGAGGCGGCGGGCCGGGAGCGCCTCCTCGAGCCCGGCCAGGTAGCGCTCCACCACCGGCCCCACGTACGCGTCCACCGCCGTGGTGCTCGCCCGCTCGTACTCCCGGAACTCGGGCAGGACCTCGTGGGAGGCCGAGACCCGGAGGCCCGCCTCCCGCAGCAGCTCCGCCGCCCGGGCCTCGTGATCGGGCCGGGCGAAGGCGTGGAGGAAGCAGAGCGCCACCGACTCGACCTCCTCTTCCGCCAGCTCCCCGGCGGCCGCCCGCACCGCCTCCTCGTCCAGCGGCCGGACCACCTCCCCGTCCGGGCCGGTCCGCTCCTCGATGCCCACGCACCGCTCCGGCGGGACCAGGGGCCGGGGCCGGGAGGGGGCCAGGTCGTGGAGCCCGCTCCGGTCCTGGCGGGCCAGGTGGAGCACGTCCCGGAAGCCCCCGGTGGCCACCAGCGCCGTCCGGGCCCCCGCCCGCTCCAGCAGGGCGTTGGTGGCCACCGTGGAGCCGTGGACCACGTCGGGCCCCGCCGCCCCCTGCCCGTCCCCGACCGCCGACGCCAGCCGGCGGACGCCCTCCACCACCGCCCGGGCGGGCTCGTCCGGGGTGGTGGGGAGCTTCAGGGTCTGGACGGACGGACCGTCCCCGCCCTCCAGGACGGCCACGAAGTCGGTGAAGGTCCCCCCGATGTCGACCCCGATCCGGAGGCGCCGCTCCGCGGGGCCGCTCACAGCGCGCCCGCCACGGCCCGACCGCCCAGGACGAGCGTCACCAGCACGACGATCCCGCCGGCCAGGTTGAGGAGCCGTCCGTTCTTCCAGGCGCCCATCCGCCGGCCGTCGTTGGCGACCACCAGCAGGAAGACCGCCACCCCCGGGAGCAGGATCCCGTTGGCCACCTGGGCGAAGAGGATGGCCGGGACCGGGCGGACGCCGGCCGCCGCGAAGGCGGCGCCGGCCCCGAGGACCACGCCCCAGACGGCCCGGAGGCGAGTCGAGCGCAGGTCCGGCTCCCAGCCCAGGACGCCGGCGGCGGCCCAGGCGGCCGCCAGCGGGGCCGTCACCGCCGAGGTCACCCCGGCGGCCAGCAGGCCTGCCGAGAAGAAGACCTCCGCCCACCGGCCCAGCAGGGGCTCGAGCTGGGCGGCCATGTCCGCGGCGTCGGTCACCTCGGCGCCGCCCGCGGCGGCGGCCGTCACGACCACCGCCATGCTCGCCGCGCCGCCCACGGCGATGGAGACCGCCGCGTCCCGGCGCGCCGCCGGCAGGTCGTCGGGCCCCGCCCAGCGCTCGCGGACGGCGGAGGCGTGGAGGAAGAGGTTGTAGGGGACGACGGTGGTGCCCACCAGCCCCACCGCCACCAGGAGGGCGTCGCCGTCGGGGAGCGACGGGACCAGGAGGCCGGCCGCCAGCCGCGAGGGGTCCGGGAGGAGGGCCGCCGCGGTGACGAAGAAGACCGCCGCCATGACGGCCACCAGGCCCACCAGCGTCCGCTCCACCACCCGGTAGCTGCCCGTCCAGAGAAGCGCGAACGCCACGGCCGCGATGGCCAGGGCCCAGCCCCGCGGCGAGCCCGTCCCGCCGGCCAGCGCCCGGGCCCCCAGGGCCCCGCCCAGCAGGTTGCCCGTCTCGTAGGCCGCGTTGCCGAGGACGATGGCGCCCAGCACCAGCCCGGCCGCCGTCCACCGGGCCGCCCTTCCCTCGAAGCGGGCGCGGACCGCCTCGCCCAGGCCCCTCCCGGTGACCAGGCCGAGCCGGGCGGCCATCTCCTGCAGCACCAGCGTCGCCAGGACCGAGAAGAGGAGCGCCCAGAGGAGGGCCACCCCGAAGCGGGCGCCGGCCACGGTGGCCGTGGTGACCGTGCCCGGGCCGATGAAGGCCGCCGCCACGGCGGCGCCCGGCCCCACGTCCCGGAGCCTCTCCAGCCACCCGCCCCGGCCGGCGGGCCGCGGGCCCTCCTCTCCGCGGGGCGTGCGGGACGCGGCTTCGTCGGCGGCGGGCATGGAGCTCCCGGACGCGTTCGGGGGACGGGCGGCGTTCGTCGGGACCCGCCGGCGCGGGTCGGTCGACAGCATGGCGGGGCCGCAGCGGAGGGCGCAACCCGGGCGGCGCCGGGACGGCCCGGGGGTCCGGCCGGGGATGGCTCGCATCTTGAAGCTCTGGATCCTTGAGAGGCCCGCCGGAGCGGATCCGGCCCCGACCGCCGGGCGGACCCGGGCGGGCCCCGGAGCGGACCGAGACCCCGAAGCCGACAGGAGGACGACGACCATGGCCGTGACACCGTCCACGATGCCCGAGCTGGAAATGGAGGCCCCGGGCTTCGAGCTCCCGGACACCGACGGGAGCCCCGTGGCCCTCTCCGACTTCGACGACGCCCCGGGGCTGCTCGTGATCTTCATGTGCAACCACTGCCCCTTCGTGAAGCACGTCCGCGACGAGCTGGCCGACTTCGCCGCGGAGTACATGGACCGGGGGCTCGCCGTGGTGGGGATCAACGCCAACGACGTGGAGAGCCACCCGGAGGACCGGCCCGAGAAGATGGCCGAGGAGAAGGAGCGGGTGGGCTATCCGTTCCCCTACCTCCACGACGAGAGCCAGGAGGTCGCGAAGGCTTACGGCGCCGCCTGCACGCCGGACTTCTTCCTCTTCGACGGCGACCGGGAGCTCTTCTACCGCGGACAGTTCGACGACAGCCGGCCCGGCAACGACGTCCCCGTCACCGGGGAGGACCTGCGCGAGGCCTGCGACCGCCTGCTGGCGGGGGAGGACCCGCCCGCGGAGCAGAAGGCCAGCGCCGGCTGCAACATCAAGTGGAAGCCCGGGAACGCCCCGGACTACTTCGGCTGAACGCCTCCGCTCCCGGCGACGTCGGCCGGGGCGCCTTGCGCGTCGCCGCCGTCGCCGGGTAGCGTGGGAGCGACGTGACAGAAGCGCGGCCGGGGCCCACCGGAAGTCGGTGCGAGACCGACACGGCCCCGCCACTGTGAGAGGCCCGGGTCCGCCCCCGCGGCGGCCCCGGTGTGGCCCGCTCATCCCGGCCACTGGGACCGGACGCCGGTCCCGGGAAGGCGAGCGGCGCCGCCTCGAGTCAGGAGACCGGCCCCGACCGCCCCGAGCCTGGCCCCCCGAGGGAGGGGGCCGTCGGGTTCGCGGGCCCTCGCGGCCACCGCGAGCCGACCCTCCCCTCCCCGGGGCGAGCCGCCCTCGAGGGAGGGGTTTCGCGTGTCGGCGCCACATCCAGCACGACTGATCCTGCTCGCCGCCGGGCTGGCCGCGGCCCTGGTGGCCGCCCTGGCCGTGGGCCCGTCCGCCGTGGGCCCCGCCGAGCTGGCGGCCGTCCTCTCCGGCGGCGGGGAGACCGGCGCCCGGACCATCGTCCTCGAGCTGCGCGCGCCGCGGGCCGCCCTGGCCGCCCTGGTCGGCGCCGCCCTCTCCCTGGCCGGCGCCGCGCTCCAGGCGCTCCTCCGGAACCCCCTGGCCGAGCCCTACGTCCTGGGCGTCTCCGGAGGCGCCGCCCTGGGCGCCGTGGCCGCCGTGGTGGCGGGCTGGGCCGCGGCCGCCGCGTGGGTCCTCCCGGCAGCGGCCTTCGTCGGCGCGGTGGGGGCCGTGGGCCTGGTCCTCCGGGTGGCGGCCCGGGCGGGGCCCGCCCTGGACACGCGGGTGCTGCTGCTGGCCGGGGTCGTGGCCGGGGCCTTCTTCAACGCGCTCATCATGCTGCTGCTGACGTTCGGGCGGGCCGAGACGTTCCGCTCGGCGATCTTCTGGATGATGGGCGGGCTCGGCGGGGCGGACTGGGGCGCGGTGGGCCTGGTGGCGCTCCACCTGGTGCCCGTGGGGGCGCTCCTGCTGGTGCTGGCGCGCCCGCTCAACCTGCTGGCGGTGGGGGAGGAGACGGCCCTCTTCCTCGGGGTCCGCGTCGAGGGCCTCAAGCGCCTCGTCTACCTCGCCGCCTCTCTGCTGGTGGCCGCGTCGGTCGCCGTGAGCGGGGCCATCGGCTTCGTCGGCCTGGTGGTGCCCCACGGGGTCCGGCTCGCCTGGGGCAGCGACCACCGGCTCCTGCTGCCCGCCTCCATGCTGGCCGGGGCGACCTTCCTGGTCCTGGCGGATACCGTGGCCCGGACCGTCGCCGCCCCGGCCGAGATCCCGGTGGGCGTGCTCACCGCCCTGGTGGGCGTCCCCCTCTTCGCCGTCCTCCTGGTCCGCCGGGGCGGCCGGCGCGTCGGCGGGGCCGCCGGTGGAGGCTCGGCGTGATCGCCGCCGCGGCCGCCGACGGCCCCGTCTTCCGCGCCGAGGGCCTCCGGTTCGCCTACGACGGGGCCCCGGGGCCCGCCCTGGACGGCGTGGACCTCTCGGTGGGGGCCGGCGAGCTGTACGCCGTGCTGGGCCCGAACGGCGCCGGGAAGTCGACCCTCGTGCGGCTCCTCACCGGGGTGCTCCGGCCCGACGCCGGGGCGGTCCGCTTCGAGGGCCGCCCGCCGGCGGGACGGAGCCGGCGCGAGCTGGCGCAGCGGCTGGCGGTGGTGGCCCAGCGCGAGGAGGTGGCCTTCCCCCTCACGGTCCGGGAGTTCGTGGCCATGGGTCGCTATCCCCACCTGGGCCCCTGGCGCGCCGAGCGGGAGGAGGACCGCCGGGCCGTGCACGGCGCGATGCGCCGCTGCGACCTCGAGGGCCTGGCGGGCCGGGCCTTCTCGACCCTCTCCGGCGGGGAGCGGCAGCTCGCCCGGGTGGCCCGGGCCCTGGCCCAGGAGCCGCGGGTGCTGGTGCTGGACGAGCCCACCGTCTCCCTCGACCTCCGGCACGAGATGGAGATCTTCGGCCTGCTCCGCGGGCTGGTCGACGACGAGGGGGTGACCGTGGTGGTGGTGACCCACCACCTCAACGCCGCCGCCCGCACCGCCGACCGCCTGCTCCTGCTGGACGGCGGCCGCTCGGCGGCCGAGGGCCCGCCGGGGGAGGTGCTGACGCGGGAGCGCGTGGAGTCGGCCTGGCGCTGGCCCGTACGGGTCACCCGCCACCCCGGCCCGGGACCGGACGCCGGGGCCCCCCAGGTGGTCCCGCTCCGGGGCGCGCCGGCGGGAGACGAGCCCGCCGACGGGTCCGCGCCCGCCCCGTCCTCCGGTCCACGCGGACCGGACCGGGACCGCCCGGACATCTAAGACGACGCTCCAGGTGAATAATATTAACAAAAAGGAACACAATATGTTGCACGTTCGCCGTCGATCGCTCCTCCGGACCTCGGCCGTGGCGGCGGCCGTCCTGGCCGCCGGCCTGCTCGCGCCCCGGGGCGGGGCCGCCCAGCAGGAGGCCCCGTCCGACACCGCCCGGGCGGAGGGGCCCACCCCCGGCGAGGTCCGCCCGGTCGAAGACCTGGTGGTCACCGCCCACCGGGTGCCCCTGCCCCGGGAGGCGCTCACCTCCTCGGTCACCGTCCTCGACCGGGCGGAGATCGAGCGCTCGGGCGCGACGCACGTGGGCGACCTGCTCCGGAGCGTGCCGGCCCTGAGCGTCGTCCAGACCGGCTCGTGGGGCGGGACCGCGTCCGTCTTCGTCCGCGGGGGCGAGAGCAACTACGTGCAGGTGCTGGTGGACGGGGTCCCGGTCAACCAGCCGGGGGGCGACTTCGACTTCTCCACCCTCACCACCGACAACGTCGAGCGGGTGGAGGTGGTGCGGGGCCCGGCGAGCGTCCTCTACGGCTCGTCGGCCGTCTCGGGCGTCATCCAGGTCTTCACCCGCGAGGGCGACGGTCCGGCCCGCGTCTCGGCCGGGCTCCGGGGGGGCAGCCACGGCACCCTCGAGTGGGACGTCGGCGGGGCCGGGCGGTCCGGGCCGGTGAGCTGGTCGGCCTCCCTCTCCCGCTTCACCACCGACGGCCTCCGGGACTTCAACAACGACTTCCGCAACACCGTCGGGAGCCTCCGGCTGGGGCTGGCCGACGCGCCGCGGACCGACGCGTCGCTCTCGGTCCGCTGGAGCGACCACGAGGCCCACACGCCCACCGACGGCGCCGGGCGGGCGGTGGACGGGAACCAGTTCGGCTTCGGCGAGCGATGGGTGGCCGCGCTGGACCTGGGCCGGGAGCTCACCGACCGGCTCGAGGCCCGCGTCCAGCTCCGCCGCCACGAGCTGGACGCCGGCTTCGACGACGCGCGCGACGGGCCCGCCGACACCACCGGCTCCTTCGCCTTCCGGAGCGATAGCGAGGTGGTGCGCCGGAGCGTCGACGCCCGGCTGAACTATCGCCTGCCCGGTCCCACGGTCTTCACCGCCGGCGCCGAGGTGGAGGAGGAGACCGAGGAGAGCTCGAACGTGTCGCGCAGCTCCTTCGGGACGACCGAGGGCTCGCTGGAGGCCGAGCGCGGCAACACCGGGTGGTACGCCCAGGCGGTCACCCGCCTGGACGACCGGGTGAGCCTGAGCGCCGGGTTCCGGCTGGACGACAACGAGCGGTTCGGGACCTTCGAGACCGCACGGCTCGGGGCGGCCTGGGACGTCGTGCCGGGGACGCGCCTCCGGGCCTCCTGGGGCACCGCCTTCAAGGAGCCCACCTTCCTCGAGAACTTCTCCACCGGCTTCGTCACCGGGAACCCCGACCTGGACCCGGAGACGTCGGAGAGCTGGGAGGCCGGCGTCGAGCAGGTCGTGGCCGACGGCGCCCTGGCCCTGGAGGCCGTCTGGTTCGACCAGTCCTTCGAGGACCTGATCCAGTTCACCGCGTCCCCGCCGGAGTCGGGCGGGCCCAACTTCTTCAACGTGGCGGCGGCCGGGGCCCGCGGGCTGGAGGTGACGGCCGGCCTGCGGACCGGCGGCCCCTTCCGGGGCGACCTGTCCTGGACCTGGACGGACAGCGAGGTCGAGGACGCCGGCTTCGCCTCCGGGTCCGACGCCTCCTTCGTGGAGGGCGAGCCCCTGCTGCGCCGGCCCGCCCACCGGGTGACCGCCACCGCTGCGTGGGCGCCCGGCGGCGGCCGCTCGGCCCGGCTCGAGGCGGCCTGGGTGGGCGAGCGGGACGACCGCGACTTCACCGCCTCCCCGCCCCGGCGGCTCGCCCTGGACGACTACCTCCGCCTGGACCTCTCGGCCCGGTGGCCCCTGCTGGAGGACGGCGACGGCCGGTCCTCGCTGGCCGCCACGCTCCGGGTCGACAACGTCCTCGACGCGGGGTACGAGGAGGTCTTCAACTTCCCGGCCCGGGGCCGGTCGCTCTTCGTGGGGGCCGAGGCCGCCCTGGGGCTGTAGGCCAGGTCCCCGCTCCCCGGCGGATCAGCCCCCGGAGACCGCCTCCCCGGGGGCCGCCCCGCCCCCCGCCGTCCCCTCCTCCAGCCGCGCGAGGTGCCGGCGGGCGGCGTCGGCGGCGTCCGATTCGGGGCCCAGGGCCGCGCCGAAGGCGTCGCGGGCCCGCCGGTAGGCGTCCCGGGCCGCGTCCCGGCGGCCGACCTCCTCCAGGTGCAGGCCCAGCGCCAGCGCCTTCTGCCCCACGGCCGGGTGGTCCTCGCCGTGGAGGGAGGCCTCGATCTCCAGCGAGCGGCGGTACAGCTCCACCACCCGGTCCTCCCGTCCCCGGCCCCGGAGGGCGTCGGCCAGCATCCAGGCCGCCCGGGCCACCTGCGGGTGCTCGGGGCCCCAGATCTCCTCCGCCGAGGCGAGGGCCCCCTCCGCCGCCAGGGCCGCCTCCTCCCGGCGCCCCTGGGCCATCCGGACGTCGGCCAGCCCGGCCTGGAGCTCCACCGCCAGGGGCCGCGCCGCGTCCCCGCCCGCCGATCGGGCCAGCTCCAGGGCCCGCTCGAAGCAGGCCGAGGCCCGGTCGTGTCGGCCCAGCTCGCGGAAGGTGGTCCCGACGTTGGAGAGGAGGATCGGGAGGCGCGGCTCGTCGGCCGGCAGGCCCGCGTCAGCCAGCTCCAGGGCCTCCACCGCCGCGTGGGCCGCCTCCTCCCGGCGGCCCAGCCCCGCCAGGACGCTCGCGGTCTCGTCGGCCAGGACCGCCCGGAAGGCGTCCTCCACCGGATCCCCGCGGTCGGCCACCTCCCGGGCCCGGCGGTAGGCCTCCAGGGCCGCCTCGGGCTCTCCCTCGCTCCGGTGATGGGCGCCCAGCCGGGCCAGCAGGTGGGCCGCCTCGGCGGTGGTCCGGCCGCCGCCCGCAGGGTGCCGGACCGCCGCCAGGACGTGGGGCGCCAGGGCCCGGCAGCGACGGCCCGCGTCCGGGCGGCCCACCCGGTCCGGGAAGGCGCGGTGGAGCATGCCCACCGCCGCGCCGGCCAGGCGCCCCCGCTCCCGCGGCGCGGCGGCGTCCCGGGCCGCGGCCGCGGCCACCGGATCGACGCGGAGGCCGTCCTCCTCCCGGCCGGCCCAGCCCCGCTCGACGAGGGGGTCCACGGCCTCCCGCAGCGCCGCCTCGCCCGCGGCGGCCGTCGAGGCCAGCGGCGCGGGGAGCGCCTCGTGCCCCTCGGCAAGCGCCCACCCCGGGACCGGGTCCTCGCCCAGGTGGGCCAGGACCCCCAGGAGCTGGAACGACGCCGGGGCCTCGCCGCGGAGCCCGGCGACCTCGTCCGGCCCGGGCCCCCGATCGGATCCGGCCGGGATCAGTACCCCTCCCGCTCGGCCCCGAGGGAGGGCCCCAGGAGGACCGCGTTGGCGAAGAGGCGGCCGGTGGCCCGCCAGACCAGGCGGTAGTTGGGGTCCGAGGCGAAGAGCACCACCTGGCCCGCCCCCCTCCGCTCGGCCACCGAGTGGGCCGCCCCGGCGAGCAGCCGAAACGTGTTACCGGGCCAGGTGAACCCAGACAGCACCAGGTCCCCCTCGGCCGGAAACACCACGGGGCTGCTGCCCGAGGGCGAGAGGGTGAGGAAGTCGTCGCCCTCGGCGAGCACGGGCAGGTCGGCGGAGCCGTAGCCGAGGGTCAGCCAGTGCGTCAGGTCCAGCTCCGCCCGCAGGACCGCGCCCGGGACCGGCTGGAGCGCGCCCGGGCGGGCGGTGGGGCTCACGAGCGGGGGCCTGGGCTCCGGGAGGGCCGAGAGGGCCTCGATCTGGTCGAGCCTCTCCTCGGCCGGGAGGCTGTCGGTGGCCCCGGCCCCCCCGGCCTCCCGGCGCACCAGCCCCGCCTCCACCAGCTCGGCGTCGACGGCGAAGCCCGCGGCGCCGCCCCAGCCGACCAGGACCCCTCCCCGCTCGATCCAGCCCTCCAGCCGCTCGAGCCCCGTCGGGCCCAGCTCCGAACGGATCCCGCCGGCCCATCCGCCCGGGAGGACCAGCACGTCGTACGGCTCGAGGGCGCCCGAGCCGATCCGATCCAGGGGCAGGGGCGTGAACGGGTAGGCCAGCCGGCGCTCGAGCACGAACCAGGTGTGCCCGTAGCCGTTGGTCGAGATCCCCTCGCCCGCCGCCACCGCGACCCGCGGCGGGTGCAGGGGCGCCATGTGGCCCGAGGACCCTGGCCCCGTCTCCCCCCGGGCGGGGAAGGCCGTGTGGGAGGCCGTCACCTCCACCCCGGCCTCGCGGGCGAGGGCGCGGATCCGCTCGTGGACCGTCTCGGGGTTCCGGTCGGTCCGCACGACCCACGTCCCGCGCGGGAACGTCTCGCCGCCCGCCATCAGGGGGCGGCGCGCCACCACGACCCGGTAGTCCTCCCCCAGGAGCCTCGCCACCAGCCGGAGCGAGCCCTCCGCGTCCGGCCGGACCAGGTACGCGCTCCGCGCCCGGGCGTCGCCCGGGACCGCCGCCCCGTCGGACCCGCCCACCCCGTCGGACCCGACCGGTGGCGGCTCCCGGACCACCGAGGTGACGCCCGTCTCGAGCCCGGGCACCTCGAAGGGGACCATCTGCTCCCAGCCCCCCGTCCCGGCCAGCCGTCCCGGGGGGACCGAGAGGAGGGACGCCGGGACCTCCGGCATCTCGTCCAGGGCCCAGGCCTCGACCCCGAAGGCCAGCGGCAGGGACCAGGAGGTGAGGTCGTAGAACTCGAAGCCCTCGCGGGGTGCGTCCTCCCCCCGCCGCGCGTTGCGCTGCCAGATGGCGAACTGCTCGCGGAGGAAGGCCGAGTCCATCGGCACGTCGGCCCGCAGGTACGTCGCGGCGGCCCGGCCGTCCGGCTGGGCCATGTCCACCAGCCAGGTCCCGGCCGGGAAGCGCCGGACGCCCGTCTCCCCGTCCGCGTGCCGGCGGCCGCCGGCCCGGAACGGCTCCTCGGCCCGCCGGACCTCGACCCCGTGCCGGAGGAGGGTGGCCGCCAGGACCGCGGCCCGCCGCGGGTCGTCGCCGGCCGGCAGGGCGTAGGCCCGCGCCGGCTCGCCCCGGCGGCCGCGCTCGACCGCGGTGCGGAAGAAGCCGGCGAAGTCGCGCAGGAGCCGCTCGCCGTTCTCCACGGCCGTGCGGACGGTGGCCAGCGAGGCCACGAAGTGGTGGGCGATGCCGTCCCGGAAGGTGACCACCGAGCCGTCGTCCCGGCGCCACCGCAGGCCCCGGCCGCCGCCGCCGTCAGTCTCGTAGGTCATCCCGATGGCGCCGTGGAGGGAGGGCCAGCTGTCCCAGTAGCCCGGGTAGTGGAGGTCGAAGACGTCGCGGACGTAGTACTGCCATCCCTGCCGGTCGAAGGCCCGGGCGTTCCCCCGCCCGAACTCCTCGTACCAGCGACGGTGCGACTCCGGCAGGGCCGGGTTGACCGGCGGGGTGGGGGGCGGGAAGAAGTACTGCTCGGTCTGGCCGTGATGGTCGACGAACACCTGGGGCCGCCACTTCAGCACCTGGACCGCCAGCTCCTGGCTCTCGCGCTGGGCGAGCCCCCACCCGTCACGGTTCAGGTCGATCTGGTAGTGGTTGTTGTTCGTGCTCATCCCCCACGGCGCGTCGTGCTCCACCGCGTCGTCGTCGGTGGCGCCGACGGCGAACGCGTCCTGCCAGACCGCGTGCCGCTCGTGGCTCTCCGGGTTGTGGGCCGGGTTCAGGATCACCAGGGCGCCCTCGCGGAGCCGCCGCGTGCGGTCGGACTCGCCCGCCACGAGCTGGTACGCCACGTGGAGCGCGGCCTCCAGGTTCGCGCTCTCGTTCCCGTCGTTGCCGTAGTCCAGCCAGACCACCGGCGGGTTCTCCGCGGCGAGGCGGCGCGCCGCCTCCGGGGTGACGCCCCGGGGCTCGGCCAGGCGCTGGACCGCCCGCCGGATCTCGGAGCGGCGCTCCAGGTTCTCCCCGGAGCTGATGAAGGCGAGCACCAGCGGCCGGCCCTCGTAGCTCGATCCGTAGCGCTCGACCCGGACGCGCGCCGGGGCCGCCTCCTCCAGGGCCCGCAGGTAGGCCACCGCCCGGTGATGGGGCGTGTGCAGGCTGCCCGCCGGATAGCCCAGGAAGTCCCGGGGCCGCGGCACGTCCTCCCGGTAGGGGCCCCGGTCGTAGAAGTCGAACGGGTCCGCCTCGGACGCCGCGGTCCGGAGGGCGGCCAGGCCGGAGTCGGGGCGGACGGGGTCGGTCTCCTGGGCGGCGGCCGGCCCGGGGGTCAGGCACGCCGCGAGGATCAGCGCGCCGGCCGCCGCCGCGGGACGGGTGAGGGGGACCGAGCAGGTGGACATCTGGCGTCCTCGGGTGGGTGTCGTGGGGATGCGACGGCTCAGCTTAGGGGCGGCCGCCGGCGGGCGCAAAGCGCCCCCCGCCGCCGTCGCGGCCCGGCCGCCCGCGATGGCGCCTCCGTCGCGGCCCGGCTCGCACCGCGGCGGTCCGGCGGGTAGCTTGTGCGCCTCCCGGCCCGGCGCCGGGCCTCGCCAGCACCGCCCCGGACCGCGCCGGGGCCACCCCCCAACCGACGCCGATGAACGACAGGCTCCTCCGAGCGATCCGACGAGAAGAGGTGGACCGGACCCCGGTCTGGTTCATGCGCCAGGCCGGCCGCTCCCTCCCCCGCTACCGGGAGGTACGGGCCGACCGGGGCATGTTCGACCTGATCCGTGACCCCGAGGCCGCGGCCGAGCTCACCGCCCTCCCCCTCCGGTACTACCCGGTGGACGCTTGCGTCCTCTACAACGACATCTCCACCCCCTTCTTCGGAGCGGGCTTCGAGGTGGAGATGGTCTCCGGCGTGGGGCCCGTGGTGGACCGGCCCGTCGAGCGGCCCGAGGACGTGGACCGCCTCCGGCGCTACGACCCGCGGGAGGAGATGGGCTTCGTCATGGACCAGATCCGGATCCTCCAGGAGCGGCTGGAGGTGCCGGTGATCGGCTTCGTGGGGGCGCCGCTGACGCTGTGCTCCTACCTGGTCCACGGCCCCCGGAGCAAGCGGCTCGAGCAGACCAAGCGCTTCCTCTGGAGCGAGCCCGAGGCCTGGTCGCGCCTGGCCGGCTTCTGGGCCGAGCAGCAGGCGGACTTCGCCCTGGCCCAGCACGAGGCGGGGGCGGCGGCGGTCCAGGTGTTCGACTCCTGGGCCGGGGCCCTGGCGCCGGAGGACTACCGGGAGCACGTCCTGCCCCACTCCCGCCGCCTCTTCGAGCGGCTCGAGGAAGCCGGCGTGCCCAGCGTGCACTTCGCCACCGGGAACCCGCGCCTGCTGCCCCTCCTGGCCGAGGCGGGCGGCGACGCCGTCAGCGTCGACTGGCGGATCCCCATCGACGAGGCCTGGGAGGCGGTGGGCGAGGACCGTGCGATCCAGGGCAACCTCGATCCGGTGGCCCTGCTGGCGGGCGAGGAGACGGCGCTGGCCAAGACCCGCGAGATCCTCCGGCGTGTGGGTGGCCGCCCCGGCCACGTCTTCAACCTGGGCCACGGCATGCTGCCCGACACCGACCCGGGGGTCGTGCGGAGCGTGGTGGAGCTGGTCCACGAGCTCGGCCAGCGGCCCGCGGAGCTGTAGGCCGATGCCCGAGGCCCCTTCCCCGGGAGCGAAGCGATGAAGACCGGTGTCGTCGTCCTGAACTTCGGCGAGCCCGCCGGACCCGACGAGGCGTCCGTCGTGGCCTACCTCGAGCGGATCTTCCGAAGCAACGCCTCGCTGGAGGACTTCGACTCCGAGGAGGCGATGCGGGCCCGGAGCCGCGAGCTGGCCGAGCGCCGCGCCCCCGGGCTCCTGGAGGAGTACCGGGAGATCGGCGGCTCACCCCTGAACGAGCAGGCCCGCGCCCAGGCGCGAGCGCTCGAGGCCGAGCTCCGGGACCGGGGGCTCGACGCCCGAACCTACGCCGCGATGCAGTTCACCGAGCCCTTCGTGGGCGAGGCGGTGGAACGGGCCCGGGCCGACGGGATGGAGCGGCTCGTGGGCCTGCCGGTCTATCCGCTCTGCGGCGAGTCCACCACCGTGGCCGCCCTCCGGGACCTGGCCGCCGCCACCCGGGAGGCCGGCCGGGACGTCGAGCTCCGCGAGGTGACCGGATGGCACCGCCACCCGGACTACCTCCGGCTCCGGACGGACACGATCCGGGCGACCGTCGAATCGGCGGGGCTCGACCTGGCCGACCCGCGGACCGTCCTTCTCTTCTCCGCCCACGGCACCCCCCTCAAGTACGTGGAAGGGGGCAACCGATACGTGCTCTACGTCCGGGACCACTGCGACGCGGTGGCCGCCGCGCTGGGCGTGGAGGGCTACGCCCTGGGCTACCAGAACCACGGCAACCGGGGTCAGGTGGCCTGGACGCAGCCCGATGTCGAGGCGCTGGTGGAGAGCCTGGACGCCGACCGGGTCGTGGTGGACGCCTGCTCGTTCATGCACGAGCAGTCGGAGACGCTGGCCGAGCTGGACCACGACCTCCGGGAGGAGGCGGAGGCCGCGGGGCTGGACTTCCACCGGGTCCCCGTCCCCCACGACGACGAGCGCTTCCCGGGGATCCTGGCGGACCTGGTCGAGGCGGCCCTGCCGGACCGACCGGACCGGGAGCTGACGACCGGGCGCTGCCGGTGCCGAGCCGACGGTCCGGCCGCCTGCCTCAACGCGGCGATCTGACCCGCACGGGGCGGGTCCGGCTTTCACCCGGAGGGCCCAGCGGAGCGCGACGGCCGGGTCTCCCTCGCCTGCCACCTGACCGATCCACTCGACGGAGGAACCCCATGAAGCGCCCCATCCAGATCGCGATCGTCGCCCTTCCCGTCGCCCTCCTGGCCGCCGGCTGCGGCGGGGACGGAGACGGCCCGCGCGACGGCGACGCGACCCGCCAGAGGATCGGACAGGCGCAGTCCAGCATGTCGTCGGCCGTGTCCGCGAAGCTGGACAGCGGCAACACCGCCTACCGGGCCGGGGACTACGAGCGGGCCCTGGCGCACTACCGGGCCGCCACGGACCTGGAGGAAGAGGCCGCCGCCCCCTGGTTCGGCGTCTATATGGCCTACAGCGCCCTGGGGCGAGAGGACTCGGCCCGCGCCGCGCTCGAGCGCGCCGGGAACCTGAGCGAGTCCGGAGCCTCGCTGCACGGCGGCGACTCGGTGCACGGGGCGCGCGATCCCCACGCGGGAATGGACACTTCCGGCGACGACGGCGACTGAGCGCCCGCGGGGAGACCAGCGAAGCCTCTCCCCCAGATGAGCCCGCCACTTTTTTCGTCCGGGGGGGCGTGGATCTGGCGGGGACGGCGGCCGAGATCCCCCCGGAGCGAGCCTCAGGGCGCCGCAGGCGACCGTAGCGAGTCGAAGGGGGGACTCGGACCGCCGTCCCCGCGACACCGAGCCCGCTAGCCCGCCAGCCCCTCCGCCACCCGCTCCGCCTCCGCCAGCCGCCCCGGGATGCCCGCTCTCGACTCGTAGGCCGCGCAGATCCGGATCCCGTCGGGCAGCTCCAGCTCCTCCAGCGCCGCCCGGCTCCGGTCCCACGCGGCCATCCGGGTGCGGCCGACCCGGAGGGGCTCGGCTCCGAGGCCCGTCACGCGGCGGAACTCCTCCACCGCCGTCGAGGCCAGCTCCTCGTCCGGGCGCTCCACCGCCCGCGGGGCGGTGGCGCCGCCCAGGTAGGCGGTGTGGACGCCCCGCCGTCCGTGGCCGGGTCCGAACAGGCTCTCGTTGAAGGTCACCCCGCGGGTGACGAAGCCCTCCCCCGCCGCGATCTGGTAGCCGTAGCCCTCCAGCCCCTCCTCGGCGGCCAGGTGGACGATGGCCAGCGGGTTGTAGCGGATCCGCGCCAGCCGTGCCGCCGCGCCCGGTGCCGCTCCCTCCAGGATCTCCGCCGCCGCGTCGGCCGGGCAGGTGAGCACCACGGCCTCCGCACGGACGGGCCCGGACGCCGCCAGCCGCCAGCCGCCGCCGTCGGGCTCGAGGCCCCGGACCGGGTCGGAGAGGCGCACCCGGTCTCTCGCCTCCTCCCACAGGGCGTCGGTGAGCTCCTGCATCCCGCCCGCGAAGCTCGCCGGCGGCGGGGCCGCGTCGCCCGACAGCATCCAGCGGAGCGCCGCGAACAGCAGGCTCCCCTCGCCCACGCCCGCCGTCTCCAGGGCCGCGCCCAGGGTGTGGCGCACCGGCATGTCCCGGGGATCGGAGCCGTAGATCCCCCCGTAGAGCGGCCCGACCAGGCGCTCGTAGGCCTCCCGGCCGAGCTTGCGGGTGACGAACTCGGCCACCGTCTCCCCCTCGCGGGCGGGGCCGGTGAGAGGCTCGAGCAGCATCCGGGCGCGCCCGCGCCACGAGAAGAGGTCGGTGGCGAAGAAGGCCCCGAGCGACATCGGGACCCGGCGGAGCTTCCCGTCGGCGTAGACGTGGAGGGGGAGGTCGTCGTCGGCCAGGAGCAGGCGGTCCTCCAGCCCCAGCTCCTCGACCAGCCGCCGGACCGGGGCCACCATCCGGGTCCGCTGGGGCCCCATCTCCAGCACGCGACCGTCCGCGCCGGGCGACCGGATGACCCCGCCCGCGCGGTCGGAAGCCTCCAGCACGAGGGCGTCGACGTCCCGGTCCGCCAGCTCGCGCCGGAGCGCCAGGCCGGTGATCCCGGCGCCGACGACGGCCACCCGCGTGCGCTCCACGCCGACGCTCCCGGCTCCGGCCCGGCCCTCCCCGGCGTCCTCAGCCTCCGCCGCGGTCCTCCAGCTTGCCGTCCATGACCAGCAGCGAGGCGCCGCTGCCGTCGCGCTCCAGGTGGTCGACCAGGGTCTGGAAGGTGTCCTCCTCCTCGACCTGCTCCTCCACGAACCACTCCAGCATCACGGCCGCGGGGTGGTCCCCCTCCTCCCGGGCCATCTCGTAGAGGTCGTGGATGTGGCCGGTGACCGCCTGCTCGTGCTCCAGCGCCGCGCGGAGGGCGTCCAGCGGCGAGCCGAAGTCGCCGGTCGGCGCCTCCAGGGCCTCCAGCTCCACCCGGGCGCCCCGGTCGTGGAGGTGGTCGATGAGCCGGAACGCGTGGTCGCGCTCCTCCTCCGACTGCGCCCGCATCCAGGAGGCGAAGCCCGGGAGGCTCTCCTCCTCGAACCAGTTCGCCATCGACAGATAGAGATAGGCCGCCTGCAGCTCCCGGCGGACCTGCGCGTTCAGCGCGTCGCGAACTCTTTCGCTCACGGCCATCGGTCGTCCCTCCTCGCGGGTGGTGAGGTCGCTCGCATCCGGGGGCCCTCGCGTCCGGCTCCGGGGGCGGCCCGTCCCTCCACGCCTGCAAGAGCCCGGCCGCTCGTCACGGCGTCTCCCGTCCCTGTCGCTGCGGCAGGGCCGCGCCGTATCGGCACGCCGCCGGGGGGAGCGGACCCGGCTCGCGTCCGGCATGTCGCTTGCGCCCCTCCTGCCCGACGGAGACCGGCCGCCTTCCCCGGCCCCGCGCCGGAGGCGGCCACCGCAGGATCGACGACCGAGAGCCAGCGAAATTCCATAGAGCAGACACGGGAGCGAGCCATGGCCAAGGATCTCGAGTTCGACAGCCAGGCCCGCCAGAAGCTCCAGGAGGGCGTGGACCAGCTCGCCGAGGCAGTCAAGGTGACCCTCGGCCCGAAGGGACGGAACGTGGTCCTGGAGAAGGAGTTCGGCGGACCGACCATCACCAAGGACGGCGTCACCGTCGCCAAGGAGATCGAGCTGGACGACCGGATGGAGGACCTGGGCGCCCGGATGGTCCGGGAGGTCGCCACCAAGACGTCCGACGAGGCCGGCGACGGCACGACGACAGCCACGGTGCTGGCCCAGGCGATCTTCCGGGAGGGCCTGAAGAGCGTCACCGCCGGCGTCAGCCCGACCTCCCTCAAGCGCGGCATCGACGCCGCCGTGGACCGGGTGGTCGAGGAGCTGCGCTCGATCTCCACCCCCACGACGGGCAAGGAGGAGATCGCCCAGGTGGCCACGATCTCGGCCAACAACGATCCGTCCATCGGCGAGCTGATCGCCGAGGCGATGGAGAAGGTCGGCCGGGACGGCGTCATCACCGTCGAGGAGGGCACCGGGCTGGAGACGGTGCTCGAGACGGTCGACGGCATGCAGTTCGACCGGGGCTATCTCTCGCCTCACTTCGTCACGGACGCCGAGGCCCGGGAGGCGGTCCTCGAGGGCGCCCTGATCCTCATCCACGACGAGACCATCTCGAGCATGAACGACCTCCTCCCCCTGCTGGAGGAGGTCCAGGGGAGCGGTCAGCCCCTGCTCGTCATCGGCGACGACGTCGAGGGCGAGGCGCTGGCGACCCTGGTGGTGAACAAGGTCCGCGGCACCCTGGACGTCTGCGCCGTGAAGGCGCCGGGCTTCGGTGACCGCCAGGACCAGAACCTCCGCGACATCGCCACGCTCACCGGCGGCAACCTCATCAGCGAGAAGCTGGGCCGCGAGCTGTCGGGCGCCACGCGGCAGGACCTCGGCGAGGCCGACCGGATCGTGATCACCGAGGACGACACCACGATCGTCGGCGGCCGCGGCTCCCGGGAGGACATCCAGGGCCGCATCTCCGAGATCCGCGGACAGATCGAGGCGGCCGACTCCGACTACGACCGCGACAAGCTGCAGGAGCGGCTGGCGCGGCTGGCCGGCGGCGTGGCCGTCGTGAAGGTCGGGGCCGCCACGGAGACCGAGATGAACGAGAAGAAGGCGCGGGTGGAGGACGCGCTGCACGCCACCCGGGCGGCCGTGGCCGAGGGCATCGTGCCCGGCGGCGGCATCCCGTTCATCCGGGCGCAGAAGGCCCTGGACGGGCTGGAGCTGGAGGACGAGGACGAGCAGGTCGGCGTCGGCATCGTCCGCCGCGCCCTGGAGGCGCCGACGCGTCAGATCGCCGACAACGCCGGCGAGGAGGGCTCGATCGTCGTCGAGAGGATCCGCCAGAAGGACGAGCCGAACTTCGGCTTCAACGCCCAGACGGCCGAGTTCGAGGACCTCGTCGAGGCGGGCGTCATCGATCCGACGATGGTGAGCCGCAACGCCATCCAGAACGCCGCCTCCATCGCGGGGCTGATGCTCACCACCGAGTCCCTGGTGGTGGAAATCCCCGGGGAGGACGGCGAGGAGGGCGGCCCGCCCGGCGGAGGCGGCCCCGGCGGTCCCGGCGGCGGAGGCATGCCCGCCGGCGGCGGCATGGGCGGCATGGGGGGCTTGGGCGGCATGATGTGAGCCCGGCCCCCGGCCGGCTTCCCGCCGGCCCCGCCGAACCACGAAAGGCCCGGCGCGAGCCGGGCCTTTCGTGTTCCCTCCCTCGCCGACCGGCGTCCGGCCGCCGGTGCGTCAGAGGGTCAGCGTGAACGACGGCAGGGGTCCGAACGCCGGGGCGCGGCTCGACACCCGGACGCCCAGGAGGTCGCCCAGCGAGCCGCGAATCCCGTCCCGCAGGCTCTCCTCGAGGGCCCGCCGGAGCTCCCGGCGCAGCTCGAGCCGGACCGCGGTCCGGACATCGGGGGCCAGATCGTGACGGATCTCCCGGGTCAGCTCCGGCCCGATCCAGCGCTCCATCTCGGCCAGGCGCCGCGCGGCCTCCGGCCCCGCCCGCACCGCCGTGGCCGTGGCCCGGGCCTGCGGCGCCCGGAGCGTGTCGACGGCCTCCAGGGCCAGGCGGACGGGCGAGAGCGGGGCGAAGAGGACGGCGGCCAGCGTGAGGGCCACGCTGGCGGCCACGCCCCACGCGGCCCAGCGGCCGTAGGGTAGATCGAGGTGCTCGTCTCGTCGGTTCGGCATGGACGGCTCCCTGCTCGTCGAATCGCACGTTCTCCGGCGAAGGTCGCGGCCGCGCCCGGGCGCGCCACGGTCCCCGCCCGCTTCCTGACTCGCCCTACGGGGCCCGGCGACCGGGGGTTTCACGGCCGGGCCGGGACTGGAACCGTTCGTGCGGGATGCTGGGGATCGAGCGTCCGCGCCCGCCGCCTCCGATCCGGGAGCCGCACGATGGTCACCCTCCGCGACCTGATGAGCACCGACATCCACAGCCTCCACCCGTCGGACAGCCTGCGGGACGCGGCCGACCTGCTCACCGCCGAGCACATCACCGGGGTCCCGGTGGCCGAGGGCGGGAAGGTCGTCGGCGTCCTCTCGGCCACCGACGTCCTGCACCTGGTGGTCTCCACGCCGGGCGTCCCCACCCGCCGGGAGGACCGGGCCGAGTGGGGCGCGTTCGAGGAGTCCGACCGGGAGACGGACCTGGACGAGGAGGGCCAGGGGGCGTCCGTCTACTTCACCGACCTGTGGGAGGACGCCGGGGCCGGCGTCCTGGAGCGCTTCCAGCGGACCGACCGGCCCGAGTGGGACGTGCTGGAGGAGCACTCGGTCTCGGAGGCCATGAGCCGGGGGTTGTACGCCCTGGAGCCCGACACGCCGGCCGACGAGGCCGCCCGGTACATGCTGGAGCGCGACATCCACCGGGTGCTGGTGCTGGAGGACGACGAGCTGGTGGGCGTGGTGACCACCACCGACCTGATGCGGGCGGTGGCCGAGCACGGGCTGGGCGCCTGAGCGGCTCCTCCGCCGGGGTCCGGGCGGGCGTCGGGCGTCAGGTCCCTCCGGCCCGGACCGTCACGACCGCCCGTCCCAGGTTCGCCCGGGCCGTGTCCGCCACCAGCACCTCGAGGCGGTAGCTCCCGGGCTCCGGCGCGGGAAGGGTCGCCTCGTACAGGCTGGCCTCGCCGGCGAAGCGGAGGGGTACCTCCCGCACGGGCCGTCCGTCCCGGAGCAGCCGGGCCGTCAGCTCGTACCGGTCGGCGTCCCACATCCCTCCGGGCTCGGTGGGGCAGCCGCACATCATCCGGACCCGGGCCCGGACCCGGACGTCGCCGCCGGTCGCGGCGCCGGCCTCCGGAGAGAGGATCTCCACGAAGAAGCCGTGCAGCTCCAGCACGAGGCCCTGCCCCTCCACGTGCCGGCCGGGCAGCATCCAGAGCGTCTTGCTCGAACGCTCGCGGGACGCCGCCGGCGCCGCCAGGGGCCCTTCCGCCGTCACCTCCACCCGGGTGGGTTCCCGGAGCATCAGCGTGGCCGTGTAGCCGGCCGTCCCCCGGGTGTCGTAGATCGCCTCGCCCCGCTCCACCGGATCGCGCATGATCAGCCCGGTGTCCCCGGTCCCGCCGCGCTGTACGCCCCGCGCCAGCACCTCGCCCGTCGCGGCGTCCCGGACGGTGATCCGGGCGCCGCCGACCCCCGAGCCGACGACTTTCGCGTCGTGGGCCGCCGCCCGCACCTGCAGGCGCGTGGGCACCGGGTCCCCCCCGCCTTGCTGCGCGGCCGCGGCGCTCGGCAGGAGCAAGAGGACGGCGAGGAGGGACGCGACGGCGGCGACGGCGGAGCGGAATCGGGGAACCGGGGTCAGGCGATGCACGGGGGACCTCCACGCGGCGGTTCGTCGGGATCGGGCTGTGCGGGGGCGACGGGTCCCGCGAGGGGGCACGTCCGTGGCCTCCGGGGCGCCGTCCTTGCAGGTTCCACACCGGACGGAGGCCGCCACGCCTCCCCGGATCCCCGGTCCGTCGGACCCTTCCCGCGAGCCACGAGGTGCCGTGATGCGTTCCGCCCTGAAGGAGCCGGCCACGCTCGAGACCGATCGTCCGGCGGCCCCCTCCCCCCGGGAGGGACGGCGGTGAGCGGGACGCTTCCGCCCGACGCGGCGGCCCGGGTCCTGGAGCACCTCCGGGAGCGGCGGGAGGAGA
>CAYVFM010000004.1:36473-38562 GCA_964450995.1 uncultured Gemmatimonadota bacterium
CCGACGCGGCGGCCCGGGTCCTGGAGCACCTCCGGGAGCGGCGGGAGGAGATGGTCGACCTGCTGCGCCGGCTGGCGGAGATCGAGTCGCCCACCGACGACCCCGGGTCGCAGGCGCGAGTCCAGGAGGTCGTGGCCGGACGGCTCCGCGCGGCGGGATTCCGCACCCGCAGGCTCCCGGGGCGCGACACCGGCGGACACCTCTTCGCCCGCCCCGGGGGGAGCGGCTGTCCCTACCAGCTCCTCCTGGGCCACTCCGACACCGTCTGGCCGCCGGGCACCCTGGAGACGATGCCCGTGGAGCGGGAGGACGGCCGCCTGAAGGGCCCCGGGGTCTTCGACATGAAGGCCGGCCTGGTGCAGATGGTGTTCGCCCTCGAGACCCTCGAGGCGCTGGGGCCGGAGCCCGAGGTGACGCCGGCGGTGCTCGTGAACTCGGACGAGGAGGTCGGCAGTCCCGAGTCGGAGCGCTGGGTGCGGCGGCTGGCCCGGGGAGCGGACCGGGCGCTGGTCCTGGAGCCCGCCCTGGGGCCGCGCGGCCACCTCAAGACCGCCCGGAGGGGGACGGGCCGCTTCGAGATCCGGGTGGTCGGCCGCGGCTCCCACGCCGGCCTCGACCCCGGGGAGGGCGCCAGCGCCATCCAGGAGCTCTCCCACGTCATCCAGGCGCTCCACGCCCTCACCGACGCCGGGAGCGGCGTCCACGTCAACGTCGGCGAGGTCTCCGGGGGAGTTCGGCCGAACGTGGTGGCGCCCGCCGCCCGCGCCCGGATCGACGTCCGGGTGCCGAGCCGGCGGCGGGCGCGGGAGGTGGAGGAGGCGATCCGCTCGCTGGAGGCCCGGACCCCCGGCACCCGGCTCGAGATCGAGGGGGCGATGACCCGCGAGCCGATGGAGCGCACCGACCGGAACCGACGGCTCTGGGAGGCCGCGCGCCGGCTCGGCGACCTGCTGGAGCTCGAGCTGGAGGAGGGCACGTCCGGCGGCGCCTCCGACGCCAACCTCACCAGCCGGCTCACCGCCACGCTGGACGGCCTCGGGCCGGTGGGCGGCGGGGCCCACGCCGACGACGAGCACGTGGTGATCGACGAGATGCCGCGGCGCGCGGCCCTCCTGGCGCTGCTGCTGGCCCTCCCGCCCTCCGCCGCCCGGGACTGACGGCCGTGCCCCGCCACGCCCTGCTGGCGGGAGCGCTGTGGCCGCGGGTCCGGACGACCCGGGGTTAGCGGCCGCCCCCGGCGAGCCGGAGGATCTCCTCCACCCGGTCGTCCACCGTGTCCACCGCCGCCAGCGCCCCGGCCAGCCCCCGCCGGGCCGCCACCTGGCGGGCGTACCGCCACAGGATCGAGCGGACGCGCTCCCGGAGGCCGGCACGGGCGCCCGGCGGCGGCGCCGACGCCTCCGAGGCGGGAGCGTCGTCGCCCGACTCGGACTCCTCCCCGTCCCCCGCGTCCCGGAGCGCGTCCAGGAATCCGCCCGGACGGGGCTCCACCTCGTCCCCTTCCCCCCCACCGGCGGCCTCGCCGCCCCCCGCGCCGCTGCCGCCGGAGCCGCCGCGCCCGGAGCCGCCCGCTCCGTCCTCCTCCTCGGATCGCTTGCGCTCGCGCTTCACCCGGAGGACGTAGGTGGCGTTGAACTGCCGGAGGCTCAGCTCGTAGATGTCGCTGTTGATGCGGGCGGCCCGCCCGTACAGCGCCTCCGTGGAGGGGGGCGTGTCGCGATCGAGCTGCCGGCGGACCATCTCGAGGACATCGGGATCGGGCTCCAAGGGGACCTCCAGGGGCGCGGGGGAGGATCGATCGAGAAGTAGCGTCAGCGCTCGCAATCCAGAGGGCGCGAGCGAAGCGATGCGCCCGCCGCCCAAGCGCAATTTAGCCGCATCCTGAGGCGCGTCAGCGCTCGCAGGTCAAGGAGCGCGAGTCGGTGCCACCGGAGGCGCACTCATGTGCGTCGAGGATGGCGCCGCGAAGCCGCGACGCCGAGATGCGAGTGCTGACGCGCCTCAGGCGGAGGCTTGCCAGAACTGCTCCAACGTCTCCCCGTCCTCCGACTCCTTCAGCTTCTCGAAGGCGCGGTTGCGGAGCTGGCGG
>CAYVFM010000005.1:0-32072 GCA_964450995.1 uncultured Gemmatimonadota bacterium
GCCCCTTCGACGAACCGGATCGGAAAGCCGACGCGACGTCGCGAAGCGAGCGAGCGCCCCCCGCACCCCCATCGGAGCCACCCCGTCGGCTACCCACCCCTCCGTCCAGCCCGAGCGGCCCGCGGATGGGTTCGCCGTGCGCAGAGGGAGGGCCGCCCGGCGGATCCCTCCGAGCGAACCCTTCGATGCTTGCATCGGGCGTGAGCGAGAGGGGGACCGCCGGGCGGCCCTCCCGGTCCCCGCGCCCCCACCCCACCCGACGGTGTCCTCAGGCCACCGCCTCCGGTTCGGCATCCAGCAGCTCCAGCAGCCGCTCCCCCAGCTCCTCCTCGTCCATCCCCAGGATGTCCGCCGTCCGCTGGCGGTCGCCGCCCGTGGCCGCGAACGTCTCCAGGATGAACTTCGACTCGGCCTCCTCCAGCGTGTCGCCCACCGGGATGGAGACCTCGTCCGAGCGCCGCTGCTCGGCGGCCCGGGGGCGGACCTCCTTCAGCCCGATCTCGCCCTCGCCGCTCATGATCACGGCCCGCTCCACGGCGTTCTTCAGCTCCCGGACGTTGCCCGGCCAGTCGTAGGCCTGGATGAACTTCATCGCCCTGTCCGAGAAGCCGTCCACGTCCTTCTCGTGCTCCTCGGAGAACTCCTGCAGGAACTCGTGGGCGAGCAGGTGGACGTCGTTGCCCCGCTGCCGGAGGGGCGGCAGGTAGATCTCCACGACGCTGAGCCGGTAGTAGAGGTCCTCCCGGAACTCCCCCTCCCTGAGCGCCTCGTGCACGTCCCGGTTCGTGGCGGCCAGGACCCGGATGTCCACCTCGATCTCCTCCTTGCCGCCCAGGCGCCGGAAGCGCTGGGTCTCGATGGCCCGGAGCAGCTTCACCTGGGTGTCCGGCTCCATCTCGGCGATCTCGTCCAGGAAGAGGGTGCCGCCGTCGGCCAGCTCGAAGCAGCCGGCCTTCTCCTTCAGGCTGCCGGTGAAGGCGCCCTTCTCGTGGCCGAAGAGCTCGTTCTCCAGGATGTCCTTGGGGAAGGCGGCGCAGTTGACCGCCACGAAGGGGCCGTCGGAGCGGTGGGACTTGTCGTGCAGGGCCCGGGCGACCAGCTCCTTGCCGGTGCCGGACTCGCCGTAGACCAGGACGCTGGCGTCGGTGGGCGCCACCGCCTCGATGGTCTTGTAGATCTCCTTCATCTCGTCCGACTGACCGGTGAGGTCGCCGTAGCGCGTCAGGTTCGCCACCTTCCGCTCCAGGGCGGCCTTCTGCTCCCGGACGTCGTACTTCTCCAGCGCCTTGGGCACCAGCGCCTTCAGCCGGTCGGTCTCCAGGGGCTTGGTCAGGTAGTCGTAGGCCCCGTTGCGCATCGCCTGGACGGCCGAGTCCACCGAGCCCTCGCCGGTGATGATGATGACCTCGCAGCCGAGCTCCGCGTCCCGGATCTTCTCGAACAGCTCCAGCCCGCCCATCTCGGGGAGCTTGAGGTCCAGGACGACGAGGCCGTAGGCCCCGTCCTCGAGCTGCTCCCAGGCGGACTCGCCGTCCCCGGCCACGTCGACCTCGAAGCCCTCCTCGGTGAGGACGGCCTGGAGGGCCTCGACGATGGTCTCCTCGTCGTCGACCACCAGGATGGGGGCGGCGTCCCGCTTGCCGTTGTCGGAATCGCTCATGTTCGTCCGGATCCGTGTATGGCGTGAGCGGCCCCGGGAGCGCGGCTCCCGGGGCCAGCGTGCTCGGCCTCGTCGGCGCCCGGCCGTACGGGCCGGCGCCGATCTCGAAAGTTAGCCTCCCCCTCCGCCGTCTACCACCCGATCGTAGGCCTCCGGGTCCCACGACGGCCGCTCGTCGGCGTCGGCCACCCGGCGCACCACGCCCTCGACGAGCCGGACGATCCGGGCGGTCTTCTCGTAGTCCAGCCGGTCGGGCTCGTCCCCCGGCGCGTGGTAGTCCTCGTGGATCCCGCTGAAGAAGAAGAGAGACGGCACGCCGCGCCGGGCGAACTGGTAATGGTCGGAGCGGCGGAAGTAGTTCTCCTCGGGCCACAAGTCGCCCACCACCGTCAGGCCCAGCGCCGCCCGCTCGGAGGCCACCCGTCGGGCGGTCGCCCCGAGGCTGGACAGCTCCGAGCCGATGGCGGCCACCGTGTCCCGCCAGTTGCGGCCGATCATGTCCAGGTTGACGGCGGCCACCGTGCGCTCCAGCGGGAAGACGGGGTGCTCGGCGTACCAGCGCGAGCCCAGCAGGCCCTTCTCCTCGCCGCTCACCGCCATCAGCACCACGGATCGCCGGGGCGGGTCGGCGGCGAAGGCCTCGGCCAGCTCCTCCAGGGCGGCCACGCCCGAGCCGTCGTCGTCGGCGCCGTTGTAGACGGAGTCGCCGTTCACGGGCGTCCCGACCCCCAGGTGGTCCAGGTGGGCGGTCACCACCACGTACTCGCCCCTGAGCTCCGGATCGGTCCCCTCCACCCAGCCCACGACGTTGGGCGCGCTGGCCGTGTCCAGCCCGGCCGAGGTGGCCAGCTCCACCGACCAGTCGCCCGTCCTCCCCCCGCTCTCCCCGCCGGCGGCCGCCCGGGCCAGCGCGCCGGGCAGGGCCCCGGCCCGGACCAGCACCACCGGGCGGTCCAGGACGTCCGGCTCCCCGAGCGAGACCTGCCGTCGGGACAGGTAGGCGGCGACCTGGCCGAACCACCGGGACGATCCGTCCACCGCGATCACGGCGCCCGTCGTCCCGCTGCCGTCGAGGGCCGTCCGCACCGACTCCAGGGCCGACCGGAGGGAGGCGGGATCGGTCCCCACCAGGGCGACCGCACCGGCCGGGGCAGGGTCCGGGCCCGGCCGCCAGGGCACCAGCGGGCCCACCGTCCGGGCATCCCGGCCGGTGGGCACGGCCACGAAGTCCTCGTCCGGCGTGAGCGTCCGGGTCCCCCGGGGGCCGGTGAGCGTCATCCGGTGTCCTTCCGGCCCGGCCGGATCGACCACGGTCACCGGGAACCGCTGCAGGTAGCCGTCCGGGCCCAGGCCCGGCTTCGCGCCGGCCGCCTCGAGGCGGGCCGCCAGCCAGCGGGCGGCCGCGTCCAGCTCCGGGCTCGGCGTGTCGCGGCCGCGCATCGAGTCCGCCGCGAGCGCCCCGACGGTGGTCCGCAGCTCGTCGGCGGTGACGGCCACCGCCCCCGGCGCCTCCGCCGTCGGGGTGCCGGCCGCCGCGGCCGCCTGGGCGACCGCGAGCCCGGACGGGGCCAGGGCCGCCAGCGCGACGAGGGCGAGGGCTCGGCGGACGACGGACATGGACCTCTCCTGGAGCGAGGGCCGGGGGACGCGAATCCGGAGGCCACGGCGACGCCGCCCGTGGCCGAACGTGCGGCGGGAAGGATACCCCGTCTCCTTCCCCGTGTGCCGGCTGGCCGGGCCCGGAACCCGGTCCGGCGGAGGCGGTATCCCTAACCGCTCCGACGCCCGCCCCGACCGCCACCGAGCGAAGCCCACCGACGTGATCCTCTCCGCCGTCCGAGAGCTGCTCCGCCACGACGGACTCCGGGACCGCCTCCCGGCGGCCGGGGAGCGGCGGTCCGTGGACCCGCTCCCGGGGGCGTCCCCCGGGGCCCTGGCCGCCGCGCTCGCCGAGGCGGGCGAGCCCCTGGTGGTGATGGTGGCCCCCACCCCCGACCGGGCGGAGACGCTGGACGCCGACCTGGAGGCGCTGGAGCCGGACGTCGCCCACGCCTACTACCCCCAGCGCGAGGCCCTCCCCCACGAGGACCGCGACCCCCACGTGGAGATCACCGGGGAGCGGGTCCGGACGCTGGGCGCGCTCCTCTCCGGGCGGTGCCGCGTCCTGGTCACCACCGCCCGGGCGCTCCCCGAGCGGACCCCCGTGCCCTCCGGCGGCGAGAGCCTGGAGCTGACGCTGGCCGAGGGCGACCGGGTGGGCCGGGAGGCGCTGGCGGGCCGGCTCGCCTCGATGGGCTTCGACCGCGTGCACACGGTCTCGGAGCTGGGCGAGTTCGCCCTCCGCGGCGGCATCGTCGACCTGTTCCCCGTGGGGGCCGAGCACCCGGTCCGGGTGGAGCTCTGGGGGGACGAGGTGGCCAGCCTCCGGCGCTTCGACCTGCTGGACCAGCGCTCGGTGGAGGCGATGGACCGGGTCGAGATCCTGCCGGTGGACCTGGAGGCGGACCGGGAGGGGGAGGGGCACGAGCGACGCTCCCTGCTGGAGATGCTGCCCGAGGGAACGCTGATGATGGACCTGGCCCCGCGGACCGGCCCGGAGCGCCGGCGCCGCCAGTGGGAGGAGACCGTCGGGGCCCGGGACGGCGGCGGCGCCCTCTCCCCGGAGGAGCTTCTCCTCCGGCCCGGAGAGGCCGAGGAGCGTCTGGACGCCCTCCGGCGGCTCGCCGGCCGGGAGGATCCCGACGACGAGCTCCCGGGCCCGGAGCTGGACCCCGGCTTCCGGCCGCCGCCCCGGATCGAGCGGGACATGACGGTGCTGGTGGACGAGATCTCCGCCCGGCTCGACGGCGGAGAGCGGGTCCTGGTCCTCTGCGACAACCGGGGCCAGCTCGAGCGGCTGGAGGAGATCCTGGCCGAGCGGGGCGGCGCCGGCCTCGCCCGGGACGTGCACCTGGGCCTGGGCTCGCTGAGCGGCGGGTTCCGGATCCCGGGCGAGCGGCCGCTCACCGTCCTCACCGATCACGAGATCTTCCAGCGGTCCCACCGCCTGCGCCGGTCCCACCGCACGCAGTCCTCCTCCACCCTGGAGTCCATCGCCACGCTTGAGCCCGGCGACTACGTGGTCCACCTGGACCACGGGATCGGGGTCTACCGGGGCATGGAGCGGGTGGAGATCGGCGGCGAGACCGTCGAGACCCTGAAGCTGGAGTACGCCGAGGGCGAGGTCCTGCGGGTCCCCCACTACCGGATGGACCTTGTGGAGCGATGGTCGGCCACCGGGGCCGAGGGCGCCGAGCCCCCCCGGGTCCACCGGCTCGGCGGGAAGCGGTGGAAGAAGCTCAAGCAGAAGACGGTGGACTCGATCCAGGAGACCGCCGCCGAGCTGCTCGAGCTGTACGCCCACCGCCAGGTCGTGGACGGCCACGCCTTCAGCGAGGACACCCCCTGGCAGAAGGAGTTCGAGTCGGCCTTCCTCTACGACGAGACGCCCGACCAGCAGGCCGCCTGGGAGGAGGTGAAGGCGGACATGGAGGAACCGGTGCCCATGGACCGGCTCGTCTGCGGCGACGTCGGCTACGGCAAGACCGAGGTGGCGATGCGGGCCGCCTTCAAGGCGGTCCAGGACGGGAAGCAGGTGGCGGTGCTCGCCCCCACCACCGTCCTGGTGGAGCAGCACCTCCACACCTTCCGCGAGCGAATGGCCGGCTTCCCGGTGAACATCGAGATGCTGAGCCGCTTCCAGAGCGCCGGCGACGAGCGCGAGGTGCTGGAGGGGCTCGCCGAGGGCACGGTGGACGTCGTCGTGGGCACGCACCGCCTCCTCACCGGCGACGTGGCGTTCCGGGACCTCGGCCTGCTGGTGGTGGACGAGGAGCAGCGCTTCGGGGTGCGCCAGAAGGAGAAGTTGAAGGACTTCAAGCGCTCGGTGGACGTGCTCACCATGACCGCCACCCCCATCCCCCGCACCATGCAGCTCGCCCTGGGCGGGCTCCGGGACCTCTCGGTCATCGAGACCGCTCCCCGGGACCGGCGGCCGGTGGTCACCCACGTGCTCAAGTGGAGCGACCCCATCCTGCGGGACGCCATGCGGCGGGAGATCGACCGGGGCGGCCAGGTGTTCTTCGTCCACGACCGGGTGAAGACCATCGACACCCTGGCCTCCCGGGTGCGGAAGCTGGTGCCCGACGCCGAGGTGGCGGTGGCCCACGGGCAGATGCCCGAGCGGGAGCTGGAGGCGACCATGGAAGCCCTCCTCGAGGGCGAGGTCGACGTGCTGGTCTCCACGACGATCATCGAGAACGGCCTGGACGTGCCCACCGCCAACACGATGGTCGTCCACCGGGCCGACATGTTCGGCCTGGCCCAGCTCTACCAGCTCCGGGGCCGGGTGGGCCGCTCCCACCACCGCGCCTACTGCTACCTGCTGGTCCCCCGCGACGTCACGCCGGAGGCCGAGCGCCGGCTGGGCATCCTGGAGCACCACACCGAGCTGGGGGCCGGCTACGAGGTGGCGCTGAAGGACCTGGAGCTGCGGGGCGCGGGCAACCTGCTGGGCGAGGACCAGTCGGGCTACGCCCGGGCGGTGGGCTTCGAGACCTACCGCCGCCTGCTGGAGAAGACCGTCTCCCGGATGAAGGGGGAGGAGGAGGGCTCGGACGAGCCGCCGCAGGTGTCGCTGCGCGGCGAGGCGTTCCTGCCCGACGACTACATCCTGGACGGTGAGCAGAAGATGAACCTCTACCGGCGTATCTCCCGCCTGGAGGACCCCGCCGCGGTGGAGGAGATGCGCGACGAGCTGCGGGACCGATTCGGCCCCGTCCCCGGGCCGGCCGAGCGCCTGCTCGCGTCGGTGGAGCTGAAGGCGCTGGGGCGGGCCATCGACGCTGACTGGATCCGGGTCTCCGACGATTCGGCGCGGATCAATTTCCGGCCCGACGCGGTACCGCGGATGAAGCTCCTGCGCGATGCCTTCCACGACCGCCAGCTCGACGTTGATGTGCGCCGCGCGCAGCCTCTATCGTTGGTGCTCGAGCAGGCCGGCCCCGAGCCCGTCCTGCCGACCCTCCGCGACGCGCTCGCCGTGCTGGCCCGGACGGAGCGGGCCGGTGCGGGGGCCGGCGCCGGGGGCGGCTGAGGCCGGAACGAACCCGGCCCCGTCCCCGCCGGCGGCGGCCCCTCCCGGACCGAACCCCCGCGCCCGCGGGGAGTACGTTCATGGGGACCGCCCGAGCCGTGAACCCGAACCCGGACCGGAAGCCACCCCGTGCCAGACATCCCCCCGTCCCGTTCCCTCCCGACGCTCCTCGCCGCCCTCCTCCTGGCGGCCGCCCCCCGTGCCGAGGTCCGGGCCCAGCAGCCGGCCATGCCCACGGGCGGCGGCTCCGAGGTCGTCGATCGGGTGGCGGCCGTGGTGGGCGACACGGCGGTCCTGATCTCGGAGGTCCGGGAGGAGGTCTTCAACCGGCAGCAGCAGGGCCAGCAGGTCCCCCAGGACCCGGCGGCGCAGGACTCCTTCTACCGGGCCGCCATGCAGAGCCTCATCGACGAGCGGCTGCTGCTGGAGGCGGCCCAGGAGCAGGGCGTCACCGTCTCCGACCAGCAGGTGGACCAGCTCTTCCAGGACCGCTTCGGCCGCATGCGGGCCCGCTTCCAGTCGCAGGAGGCCTTCCGGGACGCCGTGGAGCGGTCGGGCCGCAACATGTTCCAGTTCCGGCAGTGGGTCCGCTCTCAGGCGCGCAAGGACCTGATCATCCAGAGCCTCCGGCGCCAGCTCCAGCAGAGCGGCGACCTCCCCCCGGCCAACGTGACCGAGGAGGAGATCCGGCGCTACTTCGAACAGCAGGCCGCCGGCCGGCAGCGGCCGGGGACGATCAGCTTCGAGCGCGTGCTGGTGGCTCCGCAGGCCGACAGCGCGGCGCTGGACAGCGCCCGGAGCGTGGCGCAGGAAGCCCTGGAGGCCATCCGGGGGGGGACCGACTTCGCCGTGGCCGCCCGACGCTACTCGGACGATGACGACAGCCGCGAGCAGGGGGGCGACCTGGGCTGGGTCCGCCGCTCCGACCTGGTGCCCGCCTTCGCCCGGGCCGCCTGGGCGGCCCCGCCCGGGCAGGCCGTCGGACCCGTCCGCTCCCGCTTCGGCTGGCACGTGCTCGAGATCGAGAACGTCCGGGGCGGCGAGCGGAAGATCCGCCACATCCTGGTCGAGCCCGCCGTGGACGAGGAGGACCTCGAGGCGGCACGGGAGCGGGCCGCCGCCCTGGCCGACAGCCTCCAGCAGGGCGAGAGCGCCGATCGGCTCGCCCGCCAGCACGGCCTGTCCGACGAGCAGGTCTACTTCCAGGACATGCGCCTCGACGCGCTCCAGGGCCGGATGGGCGAGGCCTACGTCCAGGCGCTCACCGACTCTCCGCCGTCGGAGGGCGAGGTCCGGGGCCCGTTCCGGGTGGAGGGGTCCTTCGGGCTGCCCACCTTCGTGGTGACCCGGATCAACGACTTCTCGCCCACCGGGGAGTACGAGCTCCAGGACGTGCGGGACCAGATCCGGGAGAACCTGCTCCAGCAGAAGCAGTTCCAGAAGTACGTGGAGCGGCTCCGGGACCAGATGCACGTCCGGATCCTCATCTGAAGCCGGGCCACGTGACCGCCGGATCCCGCGCGGAGGGCGGAGCGTGAGCGGCGGGCGCCCCCGCCTGGCCGTCACCCTGGGCGACCCCCGGGGGATCGGGCCGGAGGTGGTGGCCGCGGCGGCACGGGACCCGGCGGTCCGGGACGCCGCCGACCTGCTGGCGGTGGGCCCGGAGGGGACCCGGCCGAAGGCCGGTCTCCCCCTGGACGCGGTGGGCCGGTGGGACCCGGACGCCGGCGACCCGGAGGCCGAGGCCGGCCGCCTGGCCGGGCGGGCCGTCGAGCGGGCCTGCGAGCTGGCGCTGGCCGGCGAGGTCGACGGCCTGGTCACCGCCCCCCTCTCCAAGGCCGCGCTGGCAGCCGCGGGCTACGGCTGGCCCGGCCACACGGAGTTCCTCCGGGATCGGACCGGGACCGGGGAGGTCACCATGATGATGGCGGCCGAGACGACGCCGCGGGGCGGCCCGCTCCGGATGGCCCTGCTCACCGGCCACCTCCCCCTCCGGGAGGTCCCGGACCGCCTGACCGTGGAGCTGGTCCTGACCCGGAGCCGGATCGCCGCCCGGGCGCTCCGTGACTGGTGGGGCCTGGAAGCTCCCCGCCTGGCCTTCGCCGGCCTCAACCCCCACGCCTCCGAGGGCGGGCTCTTCGGGGACGAGGAGGAGCGGATCCTGGCGCCCGCCGCCCGCCGGCTGGCGGCGGAGGGGTCGGCCCGGGTCGACGGCGTCCATCCCGCCGACACCGTCTTCCGCCGCTGCCTTGAGGGCCGGGTGGACGCGGTGGTGGTCCCCTATCACGACGTCGGGCTGGCGGTGCTGAAGACCCTGGCGCTGGAGCGGGGCGTCAACGTCACCGCGGGGCTCCCCTTCCCCCGGACCTCGCCCGACCACGGGACGGCCTTCGACATCGCCGGCCGCGGCGAGGCCGACTCCTCCTCGATGCGGGAGGCGCTCCGCCTCTGCGCCCGCTTCTGCGGCGCCGGCGGCGGGTCGGGCGGCGGGACGGCCGCGGCGACGGAACGGGCGGGGGCGGGGCCGTGATCCGGCTCCAGGGCGTCACGAAGCGCTATCCCCGGACCGGCGAGGCCGTCTCCGACGTCTCCTTCCGGCTGGGCAAGGGGGAGTTCGCCTTCCTCACCGGCGCGTCGGGGGCGGGCAAGACCACCGTCCTCCGGCTGATCCACATGCAGACGCCCCCCGACGAGGGCGTCGTCCGGGTCTCCCGCTTCTCGTCGGAGGACATCGAGCGGAAGGAGATCCCGGAGCTGCGGCGGCGCGTGAGCTACGTGTTCCAGGACTTCCGGCTCCTCGAGGACCTGACGGCCGCCGAGAACGTGGCCTTCGCCCTGGAGGCCACCGGGACCCCGCGGCGGAAGGTCTCCGACCGGGTCCAGAAGCTGCTGGGCCACGTGGGCCTGGCCGCCAAGGCGCAGTCCCTTCCGGGCGAGCTCTCGGGCGGCGAGCGCCAGCGGGTGGCCGTCGCCCGGGCCCTGGCCACCGACCCCCTGGTCCTGCTGGCGGACGAGCCCACCGGCAACCTGGATGACCGCGCGGCCCGGGGGGTCTTCGAGCTCCTGCGGGAGATCAACGGCCTGGGCATGGCCGTGCTCTTCGCCACCCACGACACCGAGCTGATCCGGGAGCACTCCGGGATCCGGGTGCTGGAGCTGGAGCACGGCGAGCTGGTCTACGACTCGGCCCGCTCGGTCGGACCCGGCGAGGGGCCGGTGACCGGGGAGATCGAGGAGGGGGCCGCCGGGGGGGACGGCGCGGGGACCGGGGCGGACGGCCGGGAGGAGCGGTCGTGAGGGCGTTCCGCGAGGCCGTCTCGGGCCTGGGGCGCGCGCCCCTGCTCAGCGGGCTCTCGATCGTCTCCATCGGCTTCAGCCTCTACATCCTGGGGCTGTTCGGCCTCACCGCCCACAACATCGACCGGGCGCTGGCCTCGGTGGAGCGGCAGGTGGAGGTGGTGGCCTACCTGGAGGACCGGACCACCCCGGAGCAGGCGGAGGTGGCACGGCAGGAGGTGGAGGGCTATCCGGAGGTGGCCTCGGTCCGCCACGTCACCAAGGTGGAGGCGCTGCACGAGGCGCGGCGCGAGCTGGAGGAGTTCTCGGACGTCTTCTCCGACCTGGAGGTGAACCCCCTGCCCGCGTCGCTGGAGGTCCGGCTCGCGCCGGGTCACCGGGACCCGGAGAGCGTCCAGGCCGTGGCCGACCGGATGAGTGGCTACGGCTTCGTCGAGGAGGTCCGGTACGGACGCGAGTGGGTGGACCGGATCTTCGCCCTGCGGCGCATCGGCGGCGTGGCCGCGGCGGTGCTGGGGGCCGCCTTCGCCCTGGTGGCGGTGATGCTGGTGGGCACCGCGGTGCGGATGGCCATCCTGGCCCGCTCGAAGGCCATCTCCATCATGCAGACCATCGGGGCGAAGCCCTCCTACATCCGCCGCCCCTTCCTGCTGGAGGGCCTGCTCACCGGCCTGGCCGGGGGTCTGCTGGCCCTGGGCCTCACCCGGGCCACCTGGTGGGCCGTGGACACCCACCTCTTCGACCTGACCTGGATGCCGGACCCGTGGATCGCGGGCGGCCTGGCCGGGGCCGCGCTCCTGGGGATGGCCGCCGCCTGGCGGGCGGTGCGCCGGGAGCTGCGGGACCTCTACGCCCTGGAGGGCGGGTCGTGAGGTCGACGGCCGCGGTCCTCCTCCTGGGGCTCTCGGCCACCCTCGGGTCGGCGGCCCCCGCCGCGGCCCAGCAGGCCGGCGGCACCTCTGGCCAGGAGGAGCTGCGCCAGCGGATCCAGGAGAGCCAGCAGCGGCTGGAGGAGATCCGCGCCGAGCGGGAGCGGCTGCGGCGGGAGATGGAGAACCTCGAGCAGCGGGTGAGCACCCGTCGCGAAGCCCTGGAGAACCTGGAGCGCCGCATCGGGACGTCGGCCAGCGTCGTGGCCGAGCTGGACGTCCAGGTCCGGGCTCGCGGACAGGAGGTGGAGCAGATCACCCGCGAGATGCTCCGGACCCGCGACGATCTGACCGCGCGGAAGGTCGAGCTCCGGCAGCGCCTCCGGGAGGTCTACAAGCGGGGCCCCCTGGGCCCGGTCCGCGTGCTCCTCTCGGCCGACTCCTTCTCGGACCTGATCGACCGCTACAAGTACCTCCACATGATCACCCTGTACGACCGGATGCTCGTGCGGCAGGTGAGCCGGCTCGAGGACCGGCTCGAGGACCAGCGCGACGACCTGCGGGGCCAGCTCGACCGGCTCCGGGTCCTTCGGCGACAGAAGCAGGGCGAGCTGCAGGAGCTCGAGCAGCTCGAGCAGCAGCACCAGCGCCAGATTGCCCGTCTCCGCACCCGGGAGACGCGCCACGAGACGCGTCTGGCCCGCCTGACGCAGGAGGAGCAGCGCCTCCAGGAGCTGATGGACGAGCTCGAGCGCCTGCGCCGCGAGGCCGAGCGGCGGGCCGGCCGCTCCTCCACCTCCTCGCTCCGCACGTCCGATCTCGGCTCGCTGGCCTGGCCGGTGGACGGCGAGATCCTGTACCGCTACGGCCCGGAGCGGCAGGGCGGCAACACCATCCACCGGGACGGCATCGGCATCGGCGCCTCCGCAGGCACCCCGGTGCGGGCCGTGGCCTCGGGCCGGGTGGCCTGGACGGGCGACCGGGGCGTCTACGGCCCCACCGTCATCCTCAGCCACGGCGGCGGCTACTACTCGGTCTACCTCTACCTGGGGGAGATCCGGGTCCGGGCCGAGGAGCGGGTCGACCGGGGCCGGGTGGTGGGCACGGTGGGCGGGTCCGGGAGCCGCGAGGGCCCGCACGTGCAGTTCGAGATCCACGAGCCGGGCGCGGACGGCTCGCCCCGGGCCGTGGACCCGGTGAAGTGGCTGCGGGAGCACGGCGGATGAGCCTCCCGCCGCTGGCCGGCCACGAGGACCTGCGGCGCCGGCTCGACGAGGCGGCCCGGGAAGGCCGCCTCCCGCAGTCGCTCCTCTTCCACGGGCCGGAAGGCGTGGGCAAGCAGCGCCTGGCCCTCTGGCTCGGCCGGCGTCTCCTCTGTCCGGAGGGCGGCTGTGGCGACTGCCGGTCCTGTCGGCTGGCCGACCGCCTGGAGCACCCCGATCTCCACTGGTTCTTCCCCCTGCCCCGCCCGAAGGGCGCGTCCTCTCGGGAGAAGCTGCGCGAGAAGCTGGAGGAGGCGCGGCTCGAGGCCCTGGAGGAGCGCCGCTCCGAGCCCCTGGCGGTCCCGGGTGACGAGGGCGCCACCGGGATCTACCTGGCGGCGGTGGAGGAGATGCGCCACAAGGCCTCCCGTCGGCCGGCCATGGGCCGGAGCCAGGTCTTCGTGGTGGGCGACGCCGAGGCCATGGTGCCGCAGGCGGCCAGCCAGCAGGCGGCCAACGCCTTCCTGAAGCTGCTGGAGGAGCCGCCCGAGGACACCTGGGTGATCCTCACCAGCAGCCGGCGGGGCGCGCTGCTGCCCACCGTCCGCTCCCGGGTGCTCGCCCTCCGGGTCCCGCCCCTCTCCCGGGACGAGGTGGAGACCTTCCTCCGGGAAGAGGCCGGGGCCGATCCGGAAGCGGCCCGGGCGGCGGCCCGGCGCGCCCAGGGCTCGATCGGCCGGGCGCTCCGGGAGCTCTCGGACGAGGAGGCCGACCACCGGGAGCGAGCGGAGTCCCTGGTCCGTGCCGCCCTCTCCTCCCGGCCCGCCGACCGCTGGGAGGCCGCCGCCCGGGTCTCCCCCTCCGGCGCCCGGGGCGGCTTCAGCGAGACGCTGGGCGCTGTCGCCGAGCTGCTCCGGGACCTGGCCGCCGTGGCGTCGGGCCAGGAGGACCGGACCTTCCAGCCCGACCGCGCCCGGCGCCTGGCCTCGGAGGCGGATCTCAGCCTGCACGGCCTGGCCGGCGCCCTGGACCGGGTGGAGGAGGCCCGCACCGAGGCGGCGGGGAACGTGAACCCCCAGGCCCTCACCGCCACCCTCCTCCACGAGATGGCCCGGGAGCTGACCCGCTGAGCTTTCGGCGGAGGGCACCTTCGCCGGAAGGGCGTGTACGAGGGGGAGAGGCCGTTCCCGAACAAACCCCGAACACCGACCGGCCTCTGGTACGAGCGTTGCACCCGACCGCCCCGAGTTCCCGGGGCGGGCCCCGAGCCGCGGCCCGCCGGGCCGATCCGGGAGACCGGACGACGAGCCGGAAACACGCCGACGGACCCTGACGATCCGAGAGGGAGACGATAGAGATGCCGAGACACGAGCTGCTGGACCGACGCCTGGCGAAGCCGCCGAGTACCGACACGAGCGCCCTCCGAAGGGGCGCACGGGAGTTCCGCGACCGCCTGACCACGCCGGCCGGAGCGGCCGGGCTGGCGGTCGTATCGCTGGCGGCGGGCATGGCCCTGGCCGCCTGGACCGGCTTCCCGCCGGGGCAGGCCACGGAGATGGCCGAGCGCCTCGAGCGGACCGAAGCCGAGCTGGAGAGCGTCCGCGGCAAGCTCGCCGTCCGACACATCCAGCTCCAGCGCCTTGAGGCCGTGCACGAGGCCTCCGCGCGCCACGGGATCCCGGCCGACCTGGCCGCCTCGATCCACGACATCGCGCGGGCCGAGGGGCTGGAGCCGGACCTCGCCTTCCGGCTGGTGGAGACCGAGTCTTCCTTCCGCCGGACGGCGGTGAGCCGGGCCGGAGCCGTGGGCTACACCCAGATCAAGCCCTCCACGGCGGCGTGGCTCCGGCCGGGCACCGCCCGCGCCGACCTCTTCGACACCGAGACCAACCTCCGTCTCGGCTTCCGGTACCTGTCGCTGTTGATGGACCGCTACGGGGAGGAAGACCCCCGCCTGGCGCTCCTGGCCTACAACCAGGGGCCCAACCGGGTGGGTCACCTGCTGGCCATGGGGCGGGACCCCGGCAACGGATACGCCCGGCGGATTCTCACCGGGCTGAGGGACTGACGGCCGCTCCCGGCCGCCGGGTCAGCGCCGGATCTGGATCCGGTCGCCGGGCTGGATGTTCGAGGACCGGAGGCCGTTCCAGGCCATGAGCTGCCGGGTGGAGACCCGGTGGCGTCGGGCGATGTCCCAGAGGGTGTCGCCCCGGCGCACCACCACCGTGGTCGGGCCCGAGGGCCGCGTCCGGTCCAGCTCTCCGTCCCCGGGACGCCCGCTGCGGGGGACCACCAGGCGCTGGCCGATCTGCAGGCGACGGGCCCGCAGGCCGTCGTTGGCGGCCAGGATGGCCCGGACCGACGTGCCGTAGCGCTCCGCGATGTGGGAGACCGTCTGGCCCCGGGTCACGCGGTGGACCAGCCAGGTCACCCGCTCCTCGGGGGGGATCTCCGCGTAGGCGGTGCGGAACGCCTCCGCCGTCCCCGCCGGCACCCGCACCTCGGCCTCGCGGTCGGGCGGCGTCACGTGCCGCCGGAACTTCGGGTTCAGCCGGCGGATCCGCTCCTCGGTCGTCCCGGCGGCCTCGGCGATGACGTCCAGGCTGGTGGCGTCGGGGACGGTGACAACGTCCCAGCTCATCGGATCGGCGGGCTCCACGTCCCCGAACCCGTACGCGGCCGGGTCCCGGGCGATGAGCGCCGCCGCGATGATCTTCGGGACGTGGTTCCGGGTCTCCCGCGGCAGGACCCGCTGGTCCACCAGGTCCCAGAAGTCGTCGCTGCCCGCCCGGGAGATGCTCCAGCGCACCCGCCCCTCCCCGGCGTTGTAGGCCGCCGCCGCCAGGTACCAGCTCCCGAACTCGTCGTAGAGGTCCGTGAGGTAGCGGGTCGCCGCCCCGGTGGAGGCCACCGGGTCGCGCCGCTCGTCGACCCAGTAGGAGACCTCGAGGCCGTACTTCCGGGCCGTGAAGGACATGAACTGCCACAGCCCCACCGCGCTGGCGCGGCTGTAGGCGTCGGTGTTCATGCCGCTCTCGACGAGCGCCTTGTAGACCAGGTCCTCCGGGAGGCCGGCCTCGCGCAGCCGGGTCCGGATCATCGGCGCGTAGCGGCCGGTCCGGTGGAGGTAGGTGGAGAAGCGCTCGTGGAGCGGACCGCTGAAGCGGTCGATCCACCACTGGACGGCCCGGTTGGTCTCCAGCGGAATCTCGTAGCGGGCGGCGTTGTCCGGCATCCGGGCCACGCCCAGGGGGTCGGAGCCGAAGAGATCGCGGAACTGCTGCCGCGTCGGGGCGTCCATCCGCTCGACCGCCTCCGCGGCCTCCGTCCCGTCCGACGCGGCGGCCCGCCCCGGCTCCTCCGCCCGTTCGGTCGAGGTGTCGGCCGGCGCCCGGTCCGCCGCGGCGGCGGGGCCCGGGTCGGGCTCCGGGGCGGAGCCGCCGGAGGTGGCGCACCCGACCAGCAGGAGGGCCGCCGGCACCAGCGCCGCCGCTCTCGTCACGCGATTCTTCCCCGGCATCGGACCTCCGGCTCCTGGCGTCGTTCGGACTCGACCGCCGCTCACTGCGGCTGGTAGTTGGGCGCCTCGCGGGTGATCACCACGTCGTGCGGGTGGGACTCGCGCAGGCCGCCGGAGGTGATCTTCAGGAAGCGCGCGGTCCGGCGCAATTCGTCGAGGTCGGCCGCGCCGCAGTAGCCCATGCCGCTCCGGAGGCCGCCCACGAGCTGGTAGAGGGTGTCCTCCACCGGGCCCTTGTACGGAACCCGCCCCTCCACGCCCTCCGGGACGAGCTTCTGCTCCTCCCCGGCCTCGTCCTGGAAGTAGCGGTCGGCCGAGCCCTCCTCCATGGCCGAGAGCGAGCCCATCCCCCGGACGACCTTGAAGCGCCGGCCCTCCAGCAGGAAGGACTCGCCCGGGCTCTCCTCGGTCCCGGCGAACATCGAGCCCATCATCACGGTGTGGGCCCCGGCGGCCAGGGCCTTCACCACGTCCCCGGAGTGCTTGACGCCTCCGTCGGAGATCACCGGGACCCGGTCGTCGACGCCCCGGACCGCCTCCATCACCGCCGTGACCTGGGGGACCCCGACGCCCGTCACCACGCGGGTCGTGCAGATCGATCCGGGGCCCACGCCCACCTTCACCCCGTCGACGCCCCGCTCCACCAGCGCCTCCGCGCCCTCGGCCGTGGCCACGTTGCCGGCCACCAGCTCCACGTCGGGCAGGGCCTCGCGGATCCTGTCCACCGCCTCGAGTACCCCCTGGGAATGCCCGTGTGCCGTGTCCACGACGATCACGTCGCAGCCGGCGTCCACCAGCTCGCGGGCCCGTTCGAGGTCGGCGGGCGCCGCGCCCACGGCGGCCGCCACCAGGAGGCGGCCGTGCTCGTCCTTGGAGGCGTCGGGGTGCTTGCGCCGCTTGAAGATGTCCTTGACGGTGATGAGGCCCTCGAGCTTCCCCTCCTCGTCCACCACCGGCAGCTTCTCGATCTTGTGCTCCCGGAGGATCTCCTCGGCCTCGTCCAGCGACGTGCCCCGGGGGACGGTGATCAGGCCCTCGTCGGTCATCACCTCGCGGATCGGCCGGCCCAGGTCGGTCTCGAAGACCAGGTCACGGTTCGTGATGATGCCCACCAGCGTCTCGTCGTCCTCGACGATGGGGACGCCGCTGATGGAGAACTCCGACATCAGCGCCGTGGCCTCGCGGAGGCGGGCGTCCGGGCCCAGGGTGATGGGCTCCAGGATCATCCCGCTCTCCGAGCGCTTCACCCGGTCCACCTCGGCGCACTGGCGCTCCACGGACATGTTCTTGTGGATGACGCCGATGCCCCCGTGGCGGGCCAGGTGGATGGCCATCTCGTGCTCGGTCACCGTGTCCATGGCGGCCGAGACCAGCGGGACCGCCAGATCCAGGTTCCGGGTGAAGGCGGTGGAGGTGTCGACCTCCTTCGGATGCACCTCCGAGTGGCGGGGCACCAGGAGGACGTCGTCGAAGGTGAGGGCCTCGGAGATCGGCGGATCGCTCTGGGAGGGAGGGGTCATGGCACCGGGCGTCGTGTCGGGTCCAGGGGGGCGGGCGGCACCGATAGCAAAAAGCCGCACGCGGTCGGGGCGCCGCCGGGGGGAGCGGCGCCCGTCGCTCATGCGGCGGTGCGCGGTTCGTCCATGTCGGAAGCTAGCCCGCGTGCCGGGGACGGGCAAGGCGCGGGGGCCGGGCGAGCGGGCCCCGCGCCGACCGGGCTCGGCCGGGATCAGCCGGCCCGGAGGAGCCCCTTCATCCAGCCCGGCAGGGCCTCGACGGAGCGGTCCAGCGCGCCGCGGAGGTCCAGCAGGACCTCGGGGTCGCCCTCCCAGTGCTCCAGCAGGACGCCGGCGTCCGTCCGGTAGAGGAGCCGGTCCAGCGACACCAGGACCAGCAGGAGGTCGTCGAGCTGGCCGAGCCCCGGGATCCAGTCCGGCACCAGGTCCAGGGGGACGAACAGGTAGACCAGCGTGGCCCCGAACAGCGCCCGGTCGAGCGTCGAGACCCGCCGGTCGCCCAGGAGCCGGTAGAGCAGCTTCCCGAAGGCGGGGATCGACGTGACCAGCGAGACCAGGCGCCCGAGGCCGGGCCGGCGGTCCTCCGGCTCGGGCAGCTCGGCGTCGGCCGACGGACGGATGTCGGGCTCGGAGCCGCTCATTCGATCACGACCTCGCGGCGGCGCGGCGGCTCCTTCGGGCCCTCCGGCCCGGGCTCGGGCCGGGCGCGTCCCTCCTCGAGCTCGGCCAGGAACTCGCCGGCGGCCTCGCGGAACGCACCCAGCACCCGGTCGGCGCCGCCCATCACCCGCATCGTCTCCTTCAGCGCCCGGGCCGGGACGCGGCGGCCTCGCATCTTGTCCTGGAGGATCTCGGCGAACCGCCTCAGGCCCTCCGCCTCCGACTCGCCGTCGGCGTACCGGCCCTCCAGGAACCGGATGTAGTCCAGGATCTGGTAGCCCTGCTCGTCGGGCAGGTCCTCCAGCTTCCGCCAGATGCGCTTCTTGAGGATCTCGTTCATCGCTGCCCTCCGTGGCTGCCGACCTTCCCGGGCGCGCGATCCCTCGGGGATCCGGCCCCTCCCATCTTACCGTTCGTGCGCGGGCACGGAAAGTTTCAGCGCGGTCCGTCCCCGGGCCTCCCGGGGAGGCCCGACGGGGCCGCGCCGCGGCAGCCGGCCGGGAGGGTGTCGCCCTCCGCCCACCCGATCCACAGCTCGACGCTCCCGGCCCGCGGACCCGCGCAGGCCACCTCCCCCGGTCCGGGCGACCGGCCCGGCCCGGGATCCAGGATCCAGGCCGCCGTGGCCCGGGGCGCCCGGCGCCGGACCGGCGGGCTCTCCAGCAGGGCGCGGCCCTCCTCGGGGCCCAGGACGAACAGCGCGGTGGAGAGCGCGTCGGCGTCGATCCCCCGGTCTGCGATCACCGTGACCTGAACGACGCCCCGGGCCGGGCGCCCGGTCCGGGGATCCATCACGTGGGACCAGCGGACGCCGTCGGCGACGAAGTACTGCTCGCTGTCGCCGGAGGTGGCCACCGAGCCCGAGTCCACGGCCACCGTGCCCGCGAGCCGGCCCTCCCGCCGGGGATGGCGGATGCCCAGGCCCCAGCGGTCCCGGTCCCCGGGCGGCGGTCCGAAGACGCTCACGTTCCCGCCCAGGTCCACCGTCCCGGCCGCGGCCCCGGCGCCCCGCATGGCCGCCGTCGCCCGGTCCAGGGCCCAGCCCTTGGCGATGGCACCGAAGTCGAGGCTCATCCCCTCCCTGGGCAGGCGGACGCGCCGGCCGGCCGAGTCGTGCTCGACGAGCCGCCAGCCCACGAGCCGGGCCGCCGAGTCGGCCCGGTCCGGCGGCGGCTTCGCCGGATCGCCGGCGTGGAAGCCCCAGGCGTCCGCCAGGGGACCCGCGGTCGGATCGAAGGCTCCGCCGCTGGCCGCGGCCCAGGAGAGCGCCGTCTCCAGAACGCGGGCCGTGGAGGGAGCGACGGGGACCCATCGGTCCGAGCCGGCGGCGGCGTTCACGCGGGAGAGGTCGGAGTCGTCCCGGTAGGTGCTCATCAGGCTGTCGACCCGGAAGACGGCCGACCGGGCGGCCTCCAGCGCCTCCCGGGCCGTCCCGCTGTCGGGGGCGGCGGCCGAGACCCGCAGCACGGTGCCCATGACCGGCCAGCCCCGCTCCAGGCGGACCGTCGGCGCGGGGGCGGGAGCGCCGGAGTCGGCGGAGCCCGCGGCGCCCGGTCCGGCCTCCCCCCGGCAGAGGGCGACGGCGGCCAGGACGGCCATCACGGCCGCGCCCGCCCCCCATCGCCAGCCGTCCGACCGGGCGGCCCCTTTCCGCTCCCCGTCGCCGCCCGGCGGCCCCGCGCCGGAGGTCCCGCTCACGTCCGGGCCGATCCGCTCAGGAGCGGTCCCGCTCGGCCGCCACGGAGTCGCGGGGCTGCCCGCGGGAGCCCGCCTGGACAGGACGCGACCGGCCGGGCCCGCGCTCCGGCGGATCGGCCCGCGGGGATGCGCCGCGCCCCCCGGACGACCGGCCGCTCCTCTCCTCGATCGACTTCCGGGCGTCGCCGTTCTTCCTCCGGATGATCCAGGTGTGGAGGGCCAGCCCCAGGCCGTAGAGGGCGCCGAAGACGATGTGGGAGAGGGCCATCGCCCGGACCCAGCCCTCGTCGGTGAGCACCTGGATCAGGTAGCCGGTCAGGACCATCGGGATCACCGCCGCGGCCGTGATCAGCGCGCTCCGCCGGCTGACTTCCACGCCCGAGATGTAGTGCTTCCAGACGTGCTCGACCGCGATGATGCCCAGGGCGAAGAGCATCAGCGGCGACACCACCACGTGCGCCTTCAGGAACCACGGCTGCAGGGGGTGGTTGACCACCGCGTAGGGGTCGGGCGAGGCGACCAGGTACTTGGTCACGAAGTAGCCGACGCCGGTGAGCACGGTGAGGGCGGACGTGCTCCAGACCGACCATTTCTCGAAGCGGTTCACGGCCGGTCCAGCGGTTCGATGACCTCGTGCAGGGCCAGCACGCGGCGGACCGCCCGGGTCACCGCCCGGGAGGTGAGGGTGGCGCCGGTCATGTTCACGATCCCCCGCCCCCGGGCCAGCTCCGGCGAGAGCGACCGCCCCTCGAACTCCTCCAGCCAGCCCTCGGGGGGGCGATACTCGGGAGGCTCGGAGAACTTGAGCACCTCCACCCGGTCCACGGCGCCCTCCGGCGTCACGACGATCATCAGCACCTCCGGGAGGGTCCGGACGCGGTGGGCGTCGAAGTACGCCACGCCCAGGGCCGAGTCTCCCCGGACGCCCACGTAGTGGGTGACCACCGTCTGCTCGACCTCGACCGACGGGCCCGCCAGCTCGCGAGCCCGGGCCAGCCCCGCCGAGTCCAGGTAGGCGGTGCGCCGGTCGACCTCCGCCGGAGCGGGGAAGACCCGCTCGAGCGCGCGTTGCTGGGTGACCGCCCGCTCCTCCTGGCCGGCGGCGGGAGAGGCCGCGGCGGCGATCAGCACCGCCGCCAGCCCCGCCGCCACGGCCGGGAGGAGCGCCGACCGATCAGAAGAGCCAGCCCACGGCCACATTGAACTGGTCCACGGCCGTGTTCGCCTCGTTGGAGTGGATCTGGTAGTCGGCCTTCAGGATCGCGCCGGGATCCGGCTTCCACGCGGCGCCCACCGAGACGATCGACCGGTCGGTGGCGGCGCTCTGCGTGAAGCCCGCCGGGACCTCCTCCTGGGTGTCGAGCTGCTCCAGCCGAACGTAGGGCAGGAGCTGGTGCTCGGTGGCCGCGTGCCGCAGGAGGTCGTAGCCGGCCTGGAGGTAGCCGCCGGACATCCGCTCGCCGATGGACCCGGCGTCGGTGAGCCCCTTCGCGGCGTTGAGCTGAGCCACGTCGTCGACCCCGGCGGTGGCCCACAGGGCCCGCAGGTCGAAGCCCCGGGCCTTGTACTGGCCGTGGCCCTCCCAGATCACGGTGCCGCCCCCGATCGTGGAGCCCGGGGCGCCGGGCGCGGGCTGGTTCTGGGCGGTCTCCCCGACGAAGATCGAGGTGCCCAGCGTCAGCCCGGGCACGCCCTTCCAGTCGACGCGGCCCACGCCCGCGATGTCCTCGGCCACCGCCTTGGCGCCCTTCTGGCGGCCGCCGCGGAGGCCCGAGGCGTCGAAGCCGCCGGCCGGCGAGGAGCCATCGCCCACGGCGTCGAAGCTGTTGATGGCGTAGGCCCGGAACTCGAAGTCACCGGCGGCGCCGAAGAAGCCGATCCCGTTCGCCCGCCACGTGCTGGGGATGATGGCGCTCTCGGTGGCCGGACGCTCGGTCCCGAGGAAGGTGGGGGGCTCGTGGATCTCGTTCAGGAAGCCCATCGGCGGCAGGACCATGCCGGCCCGGAACCCGAAGTCGTCCGACACTCGGTAGTCCAGGTAGGCGAACTCCACCGAGACCGAGCCCACGCCGCTGCTGGTGGAGCCGTGCTCGACCTCGATCTCGGAGTTGAAGAGCAGCTTGTCGTTGAACTTGTAGCCCACGTAGACGATGGCCCGGAGGGCGTCGATCTGGTCGTCCACCCCGGCCGCCGTCCCGTCCTCTCGCTCCTCGGCGAAGTTCTCGTACAGGACCTCGCCGTAGCCGCCCACCGAGACGCCCTGCTCGGTCCGGTAGATCTTGGAGGCCGCCGGCGCCAGCCCGTACATGCTGGTGTCGGCCCGGACGACCTCCGCGCCGAGCTGCATCCGCTCGATCTGCCGGGTGATGGCGTCGAGCTGACGACGGAGCTCGGCGATCTCCGTCGTGTCGGCCGCGTCCAGCCGCTCGCGGAGCTGCTCGACCTGCTCCTCCAGCTGCTCGATCCGCTCCCGCGTCTCCTCGTCCTGCTCCTGGGCCGTGGCCGGCGCGGCGAGCCCGAGCCCCAGCCCCAGGGCCAGGGCCGCCGTGACCGTCCATCGGATCGTCGTCTTCATCTGCGTGCCTCCTGGCGTGCGTTTCCAAGCGTGCGAACCCGGCCGCGGTCCCCTCCGGGAATCGGGAGCGGAGACCGCGCTATCGAGAACGATTCTCGCTTTTATGAGATTGAAACTCATTCTCAATCAGTCGCCTCAGACGCTAGCCCGCCCTACCTCGGGTGTCAAGGGCGGCGCGGAACGCGATCCCGTCCGGGCCCGTTCTCCCCCGCGAGCGCCAGTCCGGGACCAGCCCGCGGCGGGCGGCACCGGCCCGCCACGGGCGTGTACGTGGGAACGACGCACGAGTCGGGGCCCGGTCGGAAGACGGGGCCCGGGGAGAGAACCGAGGCGGGAGCGCGTTCGATGGTCCATCGCCCTTACAGGGACATCGCGCCGGCGGCGCCGGCCCGGGAGAGCTACGACGAGTGGCTGGCCGACCTCGAGGAGCGGCTGGCCGACCCGGACGTGGACCGGAACGAGCTCTGTCGCGAGACGCTCCGGGAGATCCACTATCCGCAGATCGATCCCGACGTGGACGAGAGCCGCCTCCCCGCGCCCACCCGGGCCGCGGTGACGAACCTCGACCCGCGCAATGTCACGCTGGAGCCCGAGTACTACGACGAGCTCGACGAGGAGCGCTACTATCCCCGAAAGCCGGTCATCTGGCTGTGGCAGATGTTCGACCGGTCACCGCTGGGCGGGAACGTCCACCTGGGCGTGAAGCTCAGGCGGATCCTGGCCCCCCACGTGTTCCGGAGCGTGGGCGAGAACTTCAAGTGCTTCCACTTCGTCGAGGTCTCCTTCGGCTACAACCTGGTCGTCGGCGACGACGTGGTGGTCCACCGGAACGTCCTGCTGGACGACCGGGGCGGGATCGAGATCGGCGACAACGTCTCCATCTCCGACTACGCCTCGGTCTTCAGCCACACCCACTCCATCGACGACATCATGGACGTCCGGAACGCGAAGACCGTCCTGGAGGACCACGTCCGCGTCACCTACGGCGCGGTGGTCCTGGCGGGGGTGCACGTGGGCGAGCAGGGGATGGTGGGCGCCCGGGCCGTCGCCACCAAGGACGTCCGACCCTACCACGTGAACGTCGGGGTCCCGGCCAAGTCGGTGGCGATCAAGTCCACCGCCCCGGAGGAGCACCGGAGCACCACGACGCTGGACCACCGCTCGGAGGGCTGAGGCCGGACCCGGCGGGAGGTCACCGCTCCAGGTCCGCGTCGCTCACCTCGGAGGCGATCAGCCGCTTCCGCGCCTCGTGCACCTCCTCCAGCAGCTCCCGCAGCCCGTCGGCCCGTCCGCCGTCGCCGGGGGCCGCGTCCCACCGCTCCTCCAGGTCGGACACCAGCCGGTCCAGGTCCCGCAGGAACGCCTGGACCTCCCGCCGGACCTCGGGCCAGTTGGTGGCGAGGATCCCGGCCATCACCGACGGATCGGAGCCGGCCAGCCGGGTGACGTCCTTGGCGCCCGGTCCCATCAGCTCCCGGACCGGATCCTCGCCGTCCCGCTCGCCCAGGTGCCGCGTCAGGGCCGCCGACAGCAGGTAGGGCAGGTGGCTCGTGGCCGCGGTGGCGCGGTCGTGGGCGCCGGGCTCCGTCCAGAAGGGCCGGGCCCCCACGGCGTCCACCACCGCCTCGGCCACCTCGCGGGCCCCCGGGCCCGTCCGCCCGGTCTCGGCCAGGGCCCACCGGGCTCCGTAGAAGAGGTCCGGCCGTGCGGCCCCCATCCCGCTCTCCTCGGAGCCGGCCATGGGGTGGGCGCCCACCGCCTGCACGCCCTCCGGCAGGCGATCCATGGCCCGGATCACCTCCGTCTTGGTGCTGCCGACGTCCAGCACCACCGTCCCGCGCTCGAGACGGTCGCCCCAGCGGTCGAGCCAGGCGATCAGGCCGTCCACCGGCACGGCCAGCAGCACGACGTCCGCCCAGCCCAGGGCCTGCTCCAGCGATCCCACCCGCTCGGAGATGGCTCCCGCGCGCCAGGCCCGCTCCACGGCCTCCCCGTCCACGTCGTGGCCCAGCACCTCCTCGAACAGGCCGCGCCGCCGCAGCGCGAGCGCCGCCGACCCCCCGATCAGCCCCAGGCCCACCACCAGCAGAGATCCGTAGCGGGGCGTCTCCAGCCCCCCGGCGGGGAGGGTGCGCGCGACGTCGCCCTCCTCCGCCAGGTCCGGCCGCATGGAGGCCGCCTCGCCCAGGTAGACGTGGCGGGCCGGCCCCGGGGCGTCGGCGTGGATCAGCACCCGGATGACACCGTCGAGCGCCCCGGGCACCGCGGTCTCCTGGGCTCCGAGCATGGCGGTGTCCGTCCAGCCCATCTCCCGGGCCGCGTAGGCCGGGAAGTCGGCGTTCAGGTCGGGCGTCATCGTGAAGAAGGCCGAGAGGACCTGGTCCTCGGTCAGCTCGTTGCGGCTCCGGATCTCCCGGAGGAGCCGCTGGGTTTCGCGGAAGATGACGTCCCGGTCGTTGCGCTCGACGCGGATGGCTCCGCGGATCGCGATCATGGCGTGTCCCCTCGCTCGTGGCTGGCGCTCGTGGATCCGAACAGCCCGTCGCCGTCCGGGTGTTCCCGCGGCCGAGGGGGCAACGAAAAAGCCCCCGATCGGCTCGGGGGCTCGAGAAGGCGTCCGTGCTGTCCCGCGGCGCGTCTAGCCCCGCACGGCCTCCCTCCCGGCGCCCCGAGGGGCCCCGATATAGGCGTAGCCGTACCGGTAGATGCGCGCCTGCTCGCTCATGGAGCCGGAGGGATACCCGCCGGCACGTCCCGTGTCAAGCGCCGGAGGGATGCGCGGGCCGGGCCCGTCGCGATAACCTGCGGCCCGGACGGGGGCCGCCCCGCGCGCCGCCGTCCCGAGCCCGGACCCCTCTCACGACGACCGGAGGAGCCGATGGCCGACCCCGCCCCCGAGACCCGGCCGGACGACCGCGACCCGCCGGCCGGCAGGGCCCTGGTGACCGGCGGGGCCGTCCGGGTGGGCCGGGCGGTGGCGCTGGGCCTGGCGGACGCCGGCTGGGACGTGGCCGTGCACTGCCACGCCTCGGCCGGACCCGCGGAGGACACGGCCGGTCGGATCCGTGCCGCGGACCGGCGGGCCGAGGTCCTCCGCGCCGACCTGCGCGACCCGGAGGCGATCCCGCCCCTGGTCGACGGCGCCGCGGAGGCCCTCGGCGGGCTCGATCTGCTGGTGAACAGCGCCGCCGCCTTCCCCCGGGCCCGGCCCGGCGACGTCACGCGGGAGGGCTGGGACGACGTCTTCGCGCTGAACGCCCGGGCGCCCTTCTTCTGCGCGGTCGAGGCCCGGCGGCGGATGGGGCCCGGGGGCGGCTCGGTGGTGAACGTCGCCGACGCGGCCTTCGACCGGGCCTGGCCAGCGCGGGCCCCGTACGCGGCCACGAAGGCCGCCCTGGTGAGCCTGACCCGGAGCCTGGCGGCGGCGTGGGGGCCCGGGGTGCGGGTGAACGCCGTGGCGCCCGGGCCGGTGCTCCTCCCGGAGGACGCCGGCGAGGGGGAGCGCCGCCGGGCGGCCCGGGGCACGGCGCTGGGCCGGACGGGCGAGCCGGAGGACGTGGCGGACGCGGTGGTCTGGCTGGCGGGCGCCGGCTACGTCACCGGCCAGGTCGTCCGCGTGGACGGCGGCGCCAGCGTGGTCCCCCCGGAGCGCGACCGCTGACTACGACCCGCAAAACCCGCCGAATTCGACGAGGGACGAGATCGGATGCAGGTCAAGGAGCGCGACGAGTCCCCGACGCAGGCGTCAGCCCGTAATGAGCGAGCCGGGGCGTCGCAGGTCGAGGCCCCCGAGGAGCCGCGACCGAGGCGTACCGGGAACGTACGTCGCAGGGAGCGGCGACGAGGGAAACGAAGAGATGCGGCGCATCCGGCCGCTCATTCGTCGAGGTTATAGTCCTTGATCTTGTACAGAAGCGCCCGGTAGCTGAGGTCGAGCAGCTCGGCGGCCTTCGTCTTGTTGCCCTCGGTGATCTCCAGCGCCCGGGCGATGAGACGCCGCTCCAGCTCGGCGGTGCGCTTCTTCACCGACAGCTCGTCGGCGGGCAGCTTCTCCGGGGCCGGCGTGCTCACGGCCGAGGGGTCGCGGACGGCCTCGGGGAGCCCGTCCACCTGCACGGCGGGCGGCTCCGAGAGGACCATGGCCCGCTCGACGGCGTTCTCCAGCTCCCGGACGTTGCCCGGCCACGGATACTCCATCATCCGCTCCATGGCCTCCGTGGCGAACTCCTCGAAGCGGAGCCCCAGCTCCCGGTTGTGCCGCTCGAGGAAGTGGCGCGCCAGGAGGGGGATGTCCTCCCGCCGGTGCCGGAGGGGCGGCAGGTGGATCTTGACCACGTTGATGCGATAGTAGAGGTCCGACCGGAAGCTCCCCTCCTCCACGTCGGCCTCCAGGTCCCGGGCGGTGGCGGCCAGCACCCGCACGTCCACCCCGCGCTCCCGGGACTCGCCCACCCGCCGGATCTCGCCTTCCTGGAGGGCCCGGAGCAGCTTCACCTGGAGCTGCTGGGGCAGCTCGCCGATCTCGTCCAGGAAGAGCGTCCCCCCGTCGGCCTCCTCGAAGAGACCGGAGCGGTCGGACTCGGCCCCGGTGAACGCGCCCTTCGTGTGCCCGAACAGCTCCGACTCCAGGAGGTTCTCCGGGATGGCGCCGCAGTTGACGGGGACGAAGCTGGCGTCGCGTCGCGGCGAGTTCCCGTGGATCAGCCGTGCGAACAGCTCCTTCCCGGTGCCGCTCTCGCCGCTGATGAGGACGGTGGAGGGGTGGGGCGACACCCGGTCGGCCAGGTCGATGGCCTTCTTCATCACCTCGCTCCGGGCGACGATGTCCGGGTGGCGCCGCTCCGGGTCCACCTCCCGGCGGAGCCGGTCCACCTCGCGGCGGAGGTTCTCCCGCTCCTCCGCCTTCCGGAGCACCAGGAGCAGCTCGTCGCCCGAGAAGGGCTTGCCCACGTAGTCGTAGGCCCCCTCCTGCATGGCCTCCACCGCCAGCTCGTGGCTGCCGTAGGCCGTCATCATGATGACCAGCGCCCGCCCGCCCTCGTCCCGGTAGGCGCGCAGGAACTCCATCCCGTCCATCTCCGGCATCCGGACGTCGCACAGGATCAGGTCCGGGGCTTCCTCCCGGGCCTTCTCCAGGCCCGCCTCGCCGCCCGACGCGGTGAGGACCTCGTAGTCCTCGTCCTCCAGCAGGAGGGACACGGTGCGCCGGGCGCCCTCGTCGTCGTCGATCACCAGGACCCTCATGCCGCCTCCTCCTCGGGGGCCCGCGGCAGCAGGACGGTGAAGACCGCCCCGCCCTCGGGCCGGTCGTCCGCCCGGATCGTGCCGCCCATCCCCTCCACCAGCCGGGCGGAGACGGCCAGCCCCAGGCCGGTGCCGCGTCCGGGCTCCTTGGTGCTGAAAAAGGGATCGAAGAGCTGGTGCATCTCCTCCACCTCCAGTCCGGTGCCGTCGTCCAGGACCCGCACGGCCACCACGTCCTCGCCGGCCTCGAAGCGGGTCTCGGGCACGCCCGGGGTCGACGCCTGCATCCGGCGGGCGTGGGAGAAGTCCACGGCCTCGGGGTCGTCGTCGCGCCGCGGCGGCCGGCCCACCGGCGGCACCTCCGGCGCCGTCTCCCGGGCGACCTCCACGCGGATCCGGCCGGCCGAGCCGGCCTCCTCCACCGCGTCGCACGCGTTCAGCAGGAGGTTCACCAGCACCTGCTGGAGCTGGTGGGGGTCGGCCACGACGCTCGGGACGTCCTCCTCGACGTCGATCTCGATCTCCTTCCCCTTGAGCCGTCCCTGCGCCTCCAGCAGCTCGACGGTCCGTCGGACCACTTCGTCCGGCCGGATGGCCGACGCCTGCCCCTCCCGGGGACGGGCGTACTCCAGCAGCCCCCGGACGATGCGGTCGATGCGCCGGGCCTCGTGATCGATCCCCTCCACCCACTCCGGCTCGCCGTCCGCCTCCCCCTCCTCGGGACCCCGGCGCCGGGCGATCTCCAGGTAGCCCATGATGGCGTTGAGCGGGTTCCCCACCTCGTGCGCCACTCCGGCCGCCAGGCGGCCCACGGTGGCCATCTTCTCGGCGCGGACCAGCTCGTTCTTCGCCTCCGTCAGGGCCCGGTTGGCCTCGTCCAGCGACCGCACGTTCTCCTCCAGGGAGCGCTGGTTCCGGATGAGCCGGTCGGCCATGCGGTTCACGCTCACCGCGAGCCGCCGGAGCTCGCTCGACCCCCGGGGCTCGAGCCTCACCTCGTGCTCGCCGTCGGCGATCCGCTCCGCCCGCTCGGCCATGCGTCGGACCGGACGGACGACCAGGCTGCGCAGCATGTAGTCGCCGAACAGCAGCAGGACCGCCACGTCCACCAGCAGGAGCCCGCCCAGCCCCACGATGATCTGTCGGGGCGAAGGGCCCTCGGGCATCCAGACCAGCGCGGCGGCGGCCACGGCCAGCACGGCCCCCGCCATCAGCAGCCCCAGCCCCGCCAGGAGCTGGAACCGCAGCGATCCGGGACGCCCCTCCCCCTCGCGTGCGGGGCCGGGCTGGTCGGGATCGTTGTCCGGGGCCATGGATCGACGTTCGACGAGGGGGAGCTTCCGGGACGCGTCCGGGGCCGGACCGCGGTCCGCGCCGGCCGGGCACGAAGGTAACGGCGGGCCCGGGCCCCGGCCACGGGGCCCGGGCCGGCCCCACCGCTTGATTAGCACGATCATACATTTATACAGGAGATAGACAAATGAACATCTACTTATAAGTCATAAAAACGACGAAACCCGCCTATATATGTCGATTCACTTGACATAACCGCAGATATCGTCTATCCTGGGCGACGTCGGCCGGCGTCGACGCCGGCCCGGTCGCCCCGAACGTCCCCCCGCACACGGGAGCCATCGATGACGCCGGACGCGCTGTTCGCCGCCCCCGCCCAGCACGACGAGGAGACGCAGTTCGGCCGCTACGGCCAGAAGCTGGGCGAGAGCCCGGAGCCGCAGGAGATCCTGGAGCTGTGCCGGGCCCTGAACGTGCGGTTCCTCCGGCTGACCTTCACCGACATCCTCGGCCACACCAAGAACGTCGAGGTGCCGGCCTCGCAGTTCGAGAAGGCGCTGGACGGCGACATCCTGTTCGACGGCTCCTCCATCGAGGGGTTCGTCCGCATCGAGGAGAGCGACATGCTCCTCGAGCCCGACCTCTCGACGTTCCGGGTCTTCCCCTGGGGCAACCCCGACGCCCGGGTGGCCCGCCTGATCTGCGACGTCGAGAACGCCGACGGCACCCCGTTCGAGGGCGACCCCCGGCGGGCGCTGAAGCGGGCGGTCGACGAGGCCGCCGAGCTGGGCTACGTCATGAACGCCGGGGTCGAGGCGGAGTTCTTCCTCTTCCAGCGCAACGAGGAGGGACGGCCCACCACCGAGACCCACGACCGGGGCGGCTACTTCGACCTCACCCCGGTGGACCTGGGCGAGAAGACGCGGCGGATGATCGTGAACGACCTGGAGGCCATGGGCTTCGAGGTGGAGGCCGCCCACCACGAGGTGGCCCCCGGCCAGCACGAGATCGACTTCAAGTACGCGGACGCGCTGACCACGGCCGACAACCTGGCCACGTTCCGCTTCATCGTCCGGAACGCGGCCATGGCCCACGACCTCCACGCCACCTTCATGCCCAAGCCCATCGAGGCCCAGAACGGCTCGGGCATGCACACCCACCAGTCTCTCTTCCGGGACGGGGAGAACGCCTTCCACGACCCCGACGGGGAGTACGAGCTGTCGGACGTGATGCGGTGGTACATCGGCGGGCTGAAGAAGCACGCCCGGGCCATCGCCGCCGTGACGAACCCGCTGGTGAACAGCTACAAGCGGCTGGTCCCCGGCTACGAGGCCCCGGTGAACATCGCCTGGTCGCGCCGCAACCGCTCCCCGCTGATCCGCATCCCCGAGCGGCGCGGCGTCGGGACCCGGGTGGAGTTCCGGATGCCGGACCCGGCCTGCAACCCGTACCTGGGGCTGGCCGTGCAGCTCGCCGCCGGGCTGGACGGGGTGCGCAACGAGATCGACCCGGGCCCCTCGGTGGAGACCAACGTCTGGGAGCTGGACGAGGCCGAGCGGGCGGAGCTGGGGATCGACACCCTGCCCGCGAACCTCGGCGAGGCGGTGGAGGAGCTGGTGGCCGACCCGGTGATGCAGGACGCGCTGGGCGACCACATCCTGTCCCACTTCGCCGACGCGAAGCGAAAGGAGTGGAACGAGTACATCGCCCAGGTCACCGGGTGGGAGCTGGAGAAGTACCTGGCGACGTACTGAGCGAAGCGGCGCCCCCCTCCGCCGGCGAGGCGGGCGGGGATCGCGGGCGGCTCAGCCGGCGGAGGTCTCTCCGCCGGAGGCGTGGCCGCGGACGGCGTGGACGACCACCATGAGCGACGAGAGGTTGGGCCGCTCGGCCGCCTTCACGTCCTCCAGCACCTGGCGCACGCGGCGCAGCTCCTCGCCGTGGGCCCGGCGGTACTCGTCGAAGGCCCGCTCCACGTCGGCCGCGGCCTGGACCTGGTGGACGACCCGGGCGGCCATCCTGGCCCGCGCCGTCTCCAGCTCCAGCGACAGCGTCCTGGCGGCCCGCTGCTCCCAGAGGTCGTCGCCCGAGGCCCGGTCCAGGGCCTCCTGGAGCCAGGAGAAGTCCACGAGGTCGGTGAGGCCGAAGTAGACCTCGCCCACGACGTCGGCCCCGACGTCGTGGCGGCGCGCGAGCTCGGCCACCGGCAGGAGCCCGTCCAGGTACTCGAGGCTCGCCAGCTCGGCGGCCAGATCGCCCCCCAGGCCGTCGGTCTCGTGCAGCGTCCTGAGCCGGTTCAGCTCCTGGCGACGCTCCCCCGCCAGCAGCTCCGGCAGCGCCTCCCGGAGCCGGGCCACCGGCCGCTCGTAGCGGGACACGGTCTCCCGGATGTCGCGCCCGTCGTCGCCGTGGGTCAGCAGCCAGCGGGCGGCCCGCTCCAGGGCCCGGGAAACCCGGAGGTGCCACTGGAGCTGGACGCCGGCCGGCACCTGGTCCTCGGCGGCCCGGAGGCGCTCGAACAGCCGGTCCGCCCCGCCGATCCGGGCGGCGGAGTACCAGGCCCGGGCCACCGCCGAGGCGCTCCGTCCGGTCTCCCGCATCAGCTCCAGGTGGCAGGTGGCGCCCATCCGGTCGACGAAGCGGTTCGTGAGCTCGGTCGCCACGATCCGCTCGCGCAGGGGGTGCTCCTCGAGCCGGGCCTCGTCCACCGCGTCCACGACCCGGTCCGGGAAGTAGTCCCGTAGCAGCCTCAGGAGGGCCGGGTCGGCCGTCAGCTCGGAGCCCCGGATCCGCTCCTTGAGGTGGAGCTTCGAGTAGGCCAGCAGGACCGCCAGCTCCGGTCGCGTCAGCTCCTGGCCCTCCTCCTGGCGCTCCACCAGCTCCTCGGTGGTGGGCAGGTCCTCCAGGCTGCGGTCCAGCAGGCCGTCCCGCTCCAGGCGCACCAGGGCGTCCCGGAACTCGGCCGGGATCTCGCGGACCCGCCGCTCGTCCAGGCTGACGGCCAGGCTCTGGGTGTAGTTGTTGGCGAGGACGTCGTCGGCCACCTCCCCGGTGACCTCGTCCAGCAGCTGGTCCCGGCCCTCCCGCTCGAGCTCGCTCTCCCGGATCGCCGCGTCGAGCAGGATCTTCAGGTTGACCTCGTGGTCGGACATGTCGACGCCGCCCGAGTTGTCCAGGGCGTCGGTGTTGATCCGCCCCCCGTCGAGGGCGTACTCGACCCGGGCCTTCTGGGTGAGGCCCAGGTTGCCTCCCTCCCCGACGACGCGGGCCCGCAGCTCGGAGGCGTCGATCCGCACGCCGTCGTTCTGCGGGTCGCCCACCTCCCCGTGGGTCTCTTCGGTGGCCTTCACGTAGGTGCCGATCCCGCCGTTCCAGATCAGGTCCACGTCCGCCCGGAGGATCG
>CAYVFM010000006.1:0-28829 GCA_964450995.1 uncultured Gemmatimonadota bacterium
TGGGATGCGGGCTCTGTCCCACGGTCTGTCCGGTGAACTGCATCAAGCTCGTGCCGGCCGAGGACGAGAACGGCGAGCGCTACGCCGCCGTCTACGAGATCGACGAGTTCCGGTGCATCTTCTGCGGCTACTGCCAGGAGGTCTGTCCGGTGGAGGCCATCCACCTGGGCCAGCACTACGAGAACGCCGAGTACACGCGCGAGCGGTGGGTCTACGACCTGGAGCGGCTCTGCGAGCAGGACCACCCGTTCACGGCCCTGTGGGACCCGTCGGACCCGAGGTCCGAATGATCGTCGAGCTGCTCTTCTTCCTGTTCGCCGCCACGGCGGTGGTGAGCTCGGTCTTCGTGGTCACCCGGGAGAACCCGGTGGCCAGCGTGCTCTTCCTCGTGGTGACCCTGTTCTCGCTGGCGGCGCTCTTCGTCCTCCTGGACGCCCACTTCCTGGGGGCCCTCCAGGTGATCGTCTACGCCGGCGCGATCATGGTGCTCTTCCTCTTCGTGGTCATGCTGCTCAACCTGGGCCACGCCCGGCTGCGGGACTTCCGGGGGCCGCTGGCCCGGATGGCCGCGGGGGCGCTGAGCGTGGGCCTGGCCGGCTTCACGGCCAAGCTGCTGGTGACGGGCACCACGGCCGGCGGGCCGGGCACGGCCCCCTCGCTCGTCCGGGCGCTGGAGGAGCACGGGGCGGTGGGCGCGGTGGCCCTGCCGCTCTTCCGCGAGTACATGGTCCCCTTCGAGGTCACCGCGATCCTGCTCCTCGTCGCGATCGTCGGGGCCGTGGTCCTGGCGAGGAGGGAGTCGTCGTGACCTCCCTCGGTCCCGAGTACACGCAGCTCGCCCTCGTCCTGAGCGCGCTCCTCTTCTCGGTGGGCGTGGCCGGCGTGGTGCTGCGCCGGAACGCCATCGTCGTCTTCATGGGCGTCGAGCTGATGCTGAACGCCGTGAACCTGAGCCTGGTGGCCTTCAGCCGGGTGCTGGGGATCGACGGCCAGGTGCTGGTCTTCTTCGTCATGGCGGTGGCCGCGGCCGAGGCGGCCGTGGGGCTGGCGGTGATCATCGCGGTCTTCCGCCACTACGAGGCCGTGGACCTCGACCGCTTCGACCTCCTCAAGTGGTGACGGGCACGGGCTTCGACCCGGTGCTGCCGGGGCTGCTCCTCCTGCTCCCGCTGATCGGGTTCGCCGTCAACGGAGCGGGGGCCTTCCTCTGGAAGGAGAACCGCGTCGTGCCGAGCCTGGTGGGGCCGGGCGTCGTGCTGGTAGCCTTCGGCCTCGCGGTGGCGAACTTCCTCGCCATGCATTCGGCCGCCCCCCACGACCCGACGGTGGTCTCCTACTGGACCTGGCTCTCGGTCGGCGCCCTCGAGGTCGGCGTGGACCTCCAGCTCGACCAGCTCTCGATGCTCATGACCCTGGTGGTCACGGGCGTCGGGGGGTTGATCCACGTCTACAGCGTGGGCTACATGCGGGACGATCCGGGGTTCGCCCGCTACTTCGCCTACCTGAACCTCTTCGTCTTCTTCATGCTGACGCTGGTGCTGGCGGGCAACCTGCCGGTGACCTTCGTCGGCTGGGAGGGCGTCGGGCTCTGCTCCTACCTCCTCATCGGCTTCTGGTACGGGGACAGGGCCAATGCGGACGCCGGCAAGAAGGCCTTCATCGTCAACCGGATCGGGGACTTCGGGTTCCTGGTGGCGATGTTCCTGGTCTTCGCCGTCTTCGGGACCCTGGACTTCGCGCCCGTCCTGGAGACCGCCCCGGGCCAGCTCGCCCACGGCGGGGTGATGGCCACCCTCATCACCCTCTTCCTCTTCCTGGCCTGTGTCGGGAAGTCGGCCCAGATCCCGCTCTACGTCTGGCTTCCCGACGCCATGGCGGGCCCCACGCCGGTCTCCGCCCTGATCCACGCGGCGACCATGGTGACGGCGGGGGTCTACCTGGTGGCCCGGACCGGCGTCCTCTTCGCCCTCGCGCCGCTCAGCCAGGCCGTCGTGGCCTCGGTGGGCGCGGGCACCGCTCTCTTCGCGGCCACCATCGCCACGAGGCAGAACGACATCAAGAAGGTGCTGGCGTACAGCACCGTCTCCCAGCTCGGCTACATGTTCCTGGCGGTGGGGATCGGGGCGTTCACGGCGGGGATCTTCCACCTCGTGACCCACGCCTTCTTCAAGGCGCTGCTCTTCCTGGGTGCCGGGGCGGTCATCCACGCCGTCCACCACGCCCATCACGAGACCGGGACCCACGGCGACGCCAACGACATGCGCAACCACGGCGGCCTGGCCCGGCGGATGCCGGTGACGGCGACGACGATGTGGGCGGCCACGCTGGCCATCGCGGGAATCTTCCCCTTCGCCGGCTTCTTCTCGAAGGACGAGATCATCTGGGAGGCCGGCGTCTTCGGGTGGCCGGTCCTCTGGGCCGTGGCCCTGGCGGCCGCGGTGCTGACGGCCGGCTACATGGCCCGGCTGATGATCCTCACTTTCCACGGGGAGAACCGGACGGGCGAGGCGGAGCGCGAGCACCTGCACGAGGTGCCCGCGGTGATGTGGATCCCCCTGGTCGCCCTGGGCGTCCTCTCGCTGGCCGGCGGGTGGATCCAGATCCCCGAGGCCCTGCCGGGCCTCCCGGCCGTGGACGCCCTCCACCACTGGCTCGAGCCGGTCTTCGCCCCGGCGGTCGCCGTGATGGAGGAGCACGGCCCCACCCACGCCCACGCGGCCCCCCTCGGCGGGGGCGAGGCCCTGTGGGCGGGGATCTCGGTGGGGCTGGCCGCCGCCGCCATCGCCGGGGTGGGGGCCTGGATGAAGGGGCGAGAGGTCCCGACCCCGGCGAAGGCGCCCGAGCCCCGGGGGCTGGAGCGGGCGCTGGCCCGCAAGTGGTACGTGGACGAGGCCTACGACCGCCTGATCGTCCGGCCGTCGCTGGCCCTCTGGCGGGCCTGCTGGCGGGTGGTGGACGACGGGCTCGTGGACGGGACCGTGAACCGGCTGGCCGGGGCCGCCCGCGGCCTCGGCTGGCTGGGCGGCCAGATCCAGACCGGTCGGGTGGGCACCTACGTGGTGATCTTCCTGGCGGGCGCGCTGGTCGTCCTCGGATGCTTCGCGTTCTGATGGAAGGACCGATGGGGGACCGGACGGGGACCGTGACCGTGCCGGGAGGCGCCCGTGCTTGAGGCGCTCTATGGCAGCCACTGGATCCTCACGGCGCTGCTGGCCGTGCCCCTGGCGGGGGCCGGCCTCTGCCTGGCCGTGGACGAGGAGGCCGCGGGACGGGCCGCCCTGGCGACGACGCTGGTCGAGGCCGCGCTGGCCCTGCCGCTCTTCTGGACCTTCGACGCCGGGACGGCGGCTTTCCAGAGCCACGCGTCGCTCGCCTGGATCGAGGCCTGGGGCATCTCCTACGCGGTGGGGATCGACGGGATCTCCCTGCTGATGGTGCTGCTGACCGCCTTCGTGATGCCGCTGGCCGTGGCGGGATCGTTCCGGTACATCGAGCGGCACCGGAACGCCTACTATGCCCTGATGCTGGTCCTGACCACCGGGATGATCGGGGTCTTCGTGGCCCTGGACCTCTTCCTGTTCTACGTCTTCTGGGAGGTCATGCTCATCCCGATGTACTTCCTCATCGGGATCTGGGGCGGCGATCGGCGGATCTACTCGGCGATCAAGTTCTTCCTGTTCACGGCCGTGGGATCGCTCCTGATGCTGGTGGCCATCGCCGCGCTCGTGTGGTTCCACCACGAGGCCACGGGCACGGTGAGCTTCGCCTACGCCGATCTCCTGGGCACCCCGCTGTCGGCCGCCGCCCAGATGTGGCTCTTCGCCGCCTTCGCGCTGGCCTTCGCCATCAAGGTGCCGGTCTTCCCCGTGCACACCTGGCTGCCGGACGCCCACGTCGAGGCGCCCACCGCGGGCTCGGTCATCCTGGCGGGGGTCCTCCTGAAGATGGGCACCTACGGGTTCCTGCGGTTCGGGCTCCCGCTCTTCCCGAGCGCGGCCACGAGCCCGGCCGTCGTGAACACCTTCCTGGCGCTGGCGCTGATCGGGATCCTCTACGGGGCCTGGGTGGCGGCGGTCCAGCCCGACGCCAAGAAGCTGGTGGCCTACACCTCCATCGCCCACCTGGGCTTCGTGATGCTCGGGCTGTTCGGCCTCACCGCCACCGGGATCCAGGGCGGGATCCTCCAGATGGTGAACCACGGGATCTCCACGGGCGCCCTCTTCCTGCTCATCGGCATGCTCTACGAGCGGCGCCACACGCGCCTCATCGACGAGTTCGGGGGGCTGGCGGACGTGATGCCCCTCTTCGCCACCGCGCTGGTGGTCGTGGCGCTGAGCTCCATCGGCCTGCCGGGGACCAACGGGTTCGTGGGCGAGTTCCTGATCCTGATCGGCACCTTCGAGAGCCACCCGGTGATCACCATCCTGGCCGCCACCGGCGTGATCTTCGCCGCCTGCTACATGCTCCCGATGGTCCAGCGGATCGTGTTCAACGACCTGGACGAGGAGGAGAACGCGGAGCTGGACGACCTCACGGGCCGGGAGAAGGCGATCCTGGCGCCGACCCTGGCGATGATCCTGCTGATCGGCGTCTACCCCCAGCCCTTCCTGGAGCGGATGGACGCCTCGGTGGAGCGGCTCGTGGAGCGGGTCGAGCGGAGGGCCGTGGCGGTCCCGGCGGCGGCCGGCGAGCCCGGGCCCGGCGTCGCGGACGAGGAGCCGGCCCGGTCGGCCCTGCGGCCGGACGACGACCCCGGGACGACGGGCGGGGGGAGGTAGGTCCGCGTGGAACCGGTGACGCTCGACTTCGCGGCGCAGTCCGACTACCTGCAGGCGCTCCTGCCGGAGATCGTCCTCACCCTGGCCGCCCTGGCGGTGCTGATGTACGACGCCTTCCGGTCCGGGGACGACGACGGCCGGGGGCGGGCCGTGGCCGGACGGATGGCGGCGGCCGGCGTCCTCGTGGCCGCGCTGGCCAACCTCTGGCTCCTGAACGTGCGAGGCGCCGGCGACGCGGGCGTGGTGGCCCTGGACGGCTTCCGGACGGCGTCGAACTTCGTCCTGCTGGGCGGCACCTTCTTCGCCCTCCTGTTCGCCCGGGACTACCTCGACCGGGAGGGCCTGAAGGCCGGCGAGTTCCACGCCCTGGTGCTCTTCGCCACGGTGGGCGCCATGGTCCTGGTGGGCGCCCGGGACCTGATCGTCACCTTCCTCGGGCTGGAGACGATGTCCATCGCCGCCTACGTCCTGACGGCCTTCAACCGGCGGGACCCCCGCTCGGCGGAGGCCGGGCTCAAGTACTTCCTGGTGGGGGCCTTCGCCAGCGCCTTCTTCGTCTACGGCATCGCGCTCCTCTACGGCGCCTCCGGCACCACCCACCTGGCGGAGATGGCGCCGGCGGTGGCCGCGGGCGTCGCCTCGGGCGAGCCGCTGGTCTGGGGCGGCCTGGGCCTGCTGCTGGTGGGCTTCGGCTTCAAGGTGTCGGCCGTGCCGTTCCACATGTGGGCCCCCGACGCCTACCATGGGGCCCCGACCCCGGTCACCGGCTACATGGCCGCGGCGGTGAAGGCCGCCGCGTTCCTGGCCCTCCTCCGGGTGCTGGTCGTCCACCTGGAGCCGGCCCGGGAGATCTGGGTCCAGGTGACCTGGTGGCTGGCCGTCCTGACGATGATCGTCCCGAACCTGGTCGCCCTCGTCCAGGACGACGTGAAGCGGATGCTGGCCTACTCGTCGGTCGCCCACGCCGGCTACCTGCTGGTGGGCGTCACGGCGGGCGGGGAGGCCGGCCTGGCGTCGGCCCTCTTCTACCTGGCCGTCTACACGCTGATGACGCTGGGCGCCTTCGGGGTGGTCTACCTGGTCGCGGGGAAGGGCGACCGGCGCTCGCACCTGGCCGACTTCCGGGGGCTGGGCTGGACCCGTCCCGTCCTCGGGCTCGCCATGGTCGTCTTCCTCCTCTCCCTGGCCGGCTTCCCGCCCACCGGGGGCTTCGTGGGGAAGCTCTTCCTGCTCAGGGCGGCCGTGGACGCTGGCCAGCTCACGCTGGCGGTGACCCTCGTCCTCACCAGCCTGGTGGCGTACTACTACTACCTTCGGGTGGTCTGGAAGATGTACTTCGAAGAGGCGCCCGAGGGCGCCGTGGAGCCGGCCTCTCCAGGCCGGTCCTTCCGGGCGGCGACGGCCGTCTGCGCCCTGGGCGTCCTGGCGACCGGCCTGGCGCCGGGGCCGGCCATCGACGGCGCCGAGGGCGCGGTCTCCGATCTGGCCGACCGACCGGCCGCGGCGAGCCCGGCTCCCGACGCCGCCCCGGCCGCCGGGGCGGAGGGGATCGGCGGAGAGGCCCGCACACCATGAGCGTCCCGGCCCCCGCGGAGATCTTCCGGCAGTACGACGTTCGCGGCCGGGTGGGCGAGCAGCTCACGCCGGAGCTGGTGCGGGCGCTGGCCCGCTCCTACGCGGCGCTGCTGCCCGACCGGGACGCGCCCCGTGTCGCCGTGGGGCGGGACAACCGTCCCAGCTCCCCGGAGCTGGCCGACGCCGCGGCGGCCGGCCTGGCCGAGGCGGGGGTGGAGGCCGTGGAGGTGGGCACGGTGCCCACGCCGGTCCTCTACTTCGCCGAGCGCGAGCTGGAGGCCGACGGTGGGCTCCAGATCACCGGCTCCCACAACCCCCCGGAGTACAACGGCGTCAAGATGACCCTCGGGGGCGCCTCGCTCTACGGCGACCGGATCACGGCCATCCGCGAGCGCATCCTGGCCGGGGAGCTCCCCTCCGGCTCCGGGCGTCGCCGCCGCGAGGACGTCCTGGACCGATACGTGGAGGCCGTGGCGGAGAGCGCCGGCGTGGAGGGCGACGTGTCGCTGACGCTGGACTGCGGCAACGGGACCGGGAGCGTGATCGCGGTCCGGGCCCTGGAGGCCGCCGGGGTGGACGTCGACCCGCTCTACTGCGAGTCCGACGGGACCTTCCCCAACCACCACCCGGACCCCACCGTGGACGCCTACATCGCCGACCTGAAGGAGCGGGTGCGGGACCGCGGCCGGGGCTTCGGCGTCGGCCTGGACGGAGACGCCGATCGGATCGGGGCGGTGGACGAGGCCGGCCGGACGATCCGTGGAGACCGGCTGCTGCTCCTGCTCGCCCTGGACGTGCTGGAGCGGCGGCCCGGGGCCCCGGTGGTCTTCGACGTGAAGTGCTCGATGGCCCTACCCGAGCTGATCGCGGAGGCGGGCGGCGAGCCGATCATGTGGAAGACGGGCCACTCCCTCATCAAGGAGAAGATGCGGCGGGTCGGATCTCCCGTGTCGGGTGAGATGAGCGGTCACATCTGCTTCGCGGACAACTGGTTCGGGGTGGACGACGCGATCTACGACGCCGCCCGGCTGGCCGCGCTGGTGGCCCGGAGCGGCGAGCGCCTGGAGGACCTGGCCGCCCGGATCCCGGACTACCCGTCCACGCCCGAGCTCCGGCTGGACTGCCCCGAGGACCGGAAGTTCGGGCTGGTGGAGGAGGTGGCCGACCACTTCCGTGGGCGGCGACCGCTGGTGGACATCGACGGGGCACGGATCGACTTCGGTGAGGGCTGGGCGCTGGTGCGCGCCAGCAACACCCAGCCGGTGGTGGTGGTCCGCGTGGAAGCGCGCTCCCGGTCCGCCCTGGAGGCGATCCGGGACGAGGTGGCCGGGGTACTGGCCCCCCTGGGGGTGGAGGTGCCCGAACTCGACGAGGTGGAGGTCTCCGGATGAGCGAACGCAGCCGCCGGCTCGTATGGATCGGGGCCGCCGTCCTGGCCGTCCTGATGGGCGGGGGAGCCCTGACGGACTTCTACGCCGAGCACCTCTGGTTCGCCTCCCTCGACTTCACCGCCCGGTTCTGGAAGCTCGAGCTCGCCGAGATCGGGGCGTGGCTCTTCCTCCTGCTGGTCACGTCGGGGACCCTCTGGTGGGTCCTCCGCTCGACGCTCCGCCGGGGCGGGCCGGTCCAGCTCAAGCGACGCCTGGGGGACCTGGAGATCTCCGAGGCGCTGCCCGACCGGTGGGTGGGGATGGTGGTGGCCGCCGGATCGCTGGTGGCGGGCCTCCTGGTGGCGGGGCCCTTCGCCGGGCCGACGGCCCGGCAGGTGCTGTTCGCCCTGGAGGCCGCCCCGTGGGGCGAGGCGGATCCGATCCTGGGCCGCGACCCCCGCTTCTACGTCTTCTACCTGCCGCTGGCGCGGACCGTCTGGTCGGCGGGCGTGGCCGTCCTCACCTGGCTCGCCATCGGGCTCGGCTCGGTGCTCCTGCTCAGCGGTCGGATCCGGGCCACCGAGGAGGGCCTGCACGTCGACGGGTTCGCCCGCCGTCGTCTCGTGGGGCTCGGGGCCGCGATCCTGGTCGCGGTGGCGGCCCACTTCGGCCTCTCCACGTGGGAGATCGTGGCCGGCGGGCCGGTGAACTACGTGGAGGTCAACGCCGAGATCCCCGCCCGCCGGCTGGTGGCGGTGCTGGCGCTGCTCTCGGCGGGCGCCGTGCTCTGGGGCGAGCGGACGGGGGGCTGGCGGCCGGCGCTGATCACCCTGGCGGTGACGGCCGTGGTCTGGCCGGTGGGCACCGCGGTCTACCCGGGCCTGGTCCAGCGCTTCCGGGTGGAGCCGAACGAGCTCCAGCTCGAGCGCCCCTATCTCGAGGCCGAGATCGAGGCCACCCGCTCGGCCTTCGGCCTGGACCGGATCCAGCGCGTCCCGTACCCGCTCGCCGACGAGCCGCCCCCCCTCGAGACCGTGCAGGAGTACGCCTCCGGCCTGCCGCTCTGGGACGAGCGCCCGCTCAAGGCCACCTACGACCAGCTCCAGGGTCTGGTGGCCTACCACGAGTTCCCGGACATCGACGCGGACCGCTACGGCGAGCCGGGCGACCGCGAGCAGGTGGCCATCGGCGTCCGGGAGTTCGCGCCGGGGCTGCTGGACCAGTCGGCCCGGACCTGGCAGAACCTCCACCTCCGCTACACCCACGGGCAGGGCTGGGTGGTCACGGCCGTCGACGAGGCCACCGAGGGAGGCGAGCCGAAGTACTACGTCCGGGGCCTGCCGCCCGAAGCGAGCGCCGACGCCCCGGCGGGCCTGGAGCTGGGCGAGTCCAACGTCTACTTCGGCGAGCGGACCACCCAGTACGTCATGGTGCCCCCCGATTCCTTCCCCTCCGCGGGCCGGCCGGCGGGGGTGGAGCTGAACAGCCTGACGCGGCGCGGGCTGCTGGCCTGGGCTCTCGAGTCGAAGAACATCCTGCTGCGCAACCCGGCCGGGGGCGTCCCGCAGCTGATGTGGCGGCGCCACGTGGTCCGGCGCGTCCGCCACGTGGCCCCCTTCCTCCTGGCGGACTCGGACGCCTACCCGGTCATCCACGAGGGCCGGATCAAGTGGTTCGTCGAGCTCTACTCCGGGACGAACCGCTACCCGCTCTCGGAGCCCGTCGAATCCGGGGGGACGCGCGCCAACTACCTGCGGAGCGTGGCCAAGGCCGTGGTGGACGGCGTCACGGGCGAGGTCGCGATCTACACCGTGGCGCCGGACGATCCGCTGCTCGCCACCTACCGGGGGGTCTTCCCGGGCCTCTTCCGGTCCCTGGAGGAGATGCCGGACGGCCTGCGCGATCACCTCCGCTATCCCCGCGAGCTCTTCCGCGTCCAGGCCCGGAAGCTGGAGGCGTTCCACCTGACCGAGCCCGACGAGTTCTACCAGCGCCAGGACCTCTGGAGCCTGGGGCAGGAGGTCTACGGCGGCAGCCCCCGGACCGTCGAGCCCTACTTCCTGCTGATGCCGTTCCCGGAGGTCGCGGCCTCCGACACCGCCGGAGGCGAGGGCGGGGAAACCGGGGCGGCGGGAGGCGGCGCGGCGGCCACGGGGAGCGCGGCGGCGCAAGGGACCCGTTTCCGGCAGGAGTTCCTGCTGACCGTCCCCTTCACGCCCCGGAACCGCGACAACCTCTCGTCCTTCCTAATGGCCCGGAACGACGGGGACCACTACGGGGAGCTGTGGCTGTTCAACGTCTCCACCCGGCGTCAGGTCTTCGGGCCGCGCCAGGTGGAGGTGCAGATCGACCAGGACCCGGTGATCTCGCAGCAGCTCACGCTCTGGCAGCAGGTCGGGTCGCGGGCCATCCGCGGCCACCTCCTCCTGGTGCCCGTGGACGGCTACCTGGTCTACGTGGAGCCGCTGTTCCTCGTGGCCGAGGACCGGGAGGGCGCGGCTCCGGGGATGAAGCGGGTGATCGCGGCCGCCGGCGACCGGGTCGCCATGGACACCACGCTGAACGGCGCCCTGGAGGCGCTGCTGGGCGAGGGAAGATCCATGCGGCCCACGGCCGCGGACGCCGCGGGAGCCCCCGGCGACACAGCCGCGGCGCCGGCGCCCGCCAGGGGGCGCCCTGCGCCGGGGAGCGCGCCGTCGGACCGGCTCCAGGAGCTGCTCCAGCGGGCCGACAGCGCCCTCCGGGCCGGGGACCTGGAGCTGTTCGGCCGCCTGTGGGATCAGCTGCGTGAGGCGGCCCGGGAGCCGGCGTCTGGCACGGTGGCCCCGCCCGACTCCGCGCCGGGGAGTCCGTGAGCCGGAGCGTCGTCGTGGCCATCGGCGGGAACGCGCTCTCGCCCACCGGGGAGCCGGCCACCGTGGCGAACCAGTTCCGCCACACCCGTGAGAGCCTGGAGCCGGTGGTGGACTTCGTCCTCGCGGGCTGGAAGGTGGCGGTGGTTCACGGCAACGGCCCCCAGGTGGGGGACGAGATTCGCCGGGCGGAGCTGGCCCGGGAGGAGGTGGCGCCGCTCCCCCTGGGCGTGCTGGTCGCCTCCACGGCCGGCTGGATCGGCTACATGATCCAGCAGTCCCTCCAGAACGCCCTCCGCCGGGCGGGCTCCGACCGTCGCGTGGTGACAGTCCTGACCCAGGTGACGGTCGACCGCGACGATCCCGCCCTGGACCGTCCCACGAAGTTCGTGGGGCGGGAGGTGGCGACGTCGGACCGGGCCGCCGCGGAGGCCGAGGGATGGTCGCTGGAGGAGGACGACCGGGGCCGCATCCGGCGCCGGGTGTCCAGCCCCGAGCCCCGGAGCGTGGTGGAGGCGGATTCGGTCCGGGAGCTGGTGGCCCGGGGCGACGTGGTCATCGCCGGCGGGGGCGGCGGGATCCCGGTCTACCGGGACCCGGAGCTGGGGCTGGAGGGGCTGGACGTCGTCGTGGACAAGGACCGGGCGGCCGCGCTGCTGGCCCGGGAGATCGGGGCCCGCCAGCTCCTGGTCCTCACCGACGTGGACGCCGTCTACCGGGACTTCGGCACGGCGGATGCACGGCCCATCCGCCGGCTGGACGCGGACGAGGCCCGGTCGCTGCTGGCGGGCGACGAGCTGGGTGTCGGGAGCATGCGCCCGAAGGTGGAAGCCGCGGTACGCTTCCTGGAGGGCGGCGGCGAGCGGGCGGTGATCGCCGCCCTGGACGAGGCCGTCCGCGCCCTGGAGGGCGAAGCCGGCACCGAGATCGTGCCCGGCTGAGCGGTCCCGTTCCGCCGGCGGCGCCGGCCGGCGGGGGGTGGAGCGAGCGACGAGCGGACGCAGAGCACGGAGAGGCCATGGACATCCACGAGCACCAGGCGAGAGAGATCTTCCGCGACCACGGGATGCCCGTGCCGCCCGGCGAGGTGGCCCGGACCCCCGACGAGGCGGAGCGGATCGCCCGTGACTTCGGGGAGGGCGTGGTCGTGAAGGCCCAGGTCCACGCCGGCGGCCGCGGCAAGGCGGGCGGGGTCGAGCTGGCCGAGGACCCGCGACGGGCCCGGGAGGCGGCCGCGGCGATCCTGGAGATGGAGATCAAGGGCCTGGAGGTGCGCAAGGTCCTGGTGACGCCCATCGTCGACATCGCCTCCGAGGCCTACGTCGGCGTGGTGATGGACCGGGACTCCGGGCGGCCGGTGTTCATGGTCTCCCCCGAGGGCGGCATGGACATCGAGCAGGTGGCCGAGGAGAAGCCGGAGGCCATCAAGCGGCTCCCGGTGGATCCCCGCTACGGCCTGCTCCCCAACCAGGCGAACCGGCTGGCGCACTTCCTCTACGACGACCCGGAGACGGCGAAGCGGGCGGCCGGCGTGATCGCCCGGATCTGGGACGCCTACGACGCGGTCGACGCCACCCTGGCCGAGGTGAACCCGATGGTGGTGACGGCCTCGGGCGAGGTGAAGGCCATCGACGCGAAGATGACCCTGGACGACAACGCGCTCTTTCGGCACCCGGACCTCGCCGAGCTGCGCGACGAGGAGGCCGAGGCCGAAGCCGAGCGGACCGCCCGGGAAGCCGGCCTCAGCTACATCAAGCTGGATGGGAACGTCGGGTGCTGCGTGAACGGGGCCGGCCTGGCCATGGCCACCATGGACATGGTGAAGTACTACGGGGGCGAGCCCGCGAACTTCCTCGACATCGGCGGGTCCTCCAGCCCCGACAAGGTCGTCGCGGCGCTGGAGATCATCACCTCCGACCCGGGCGTCGACTCGGTGCTGTTCAACATCTTCGGCGGGATCACCCGCTGCGACGACGTGGCCAACGGCCTTGTCGAGGCCACGGGACGCCTCGACCTGGACGTCCCGCTGACCATCCGGCTGACGGGCACCAACGAGGAGGAAGCCGTGGAGATCCTGGAGGAGCACGGCTTCCAGGCGATGATTGACATGGACGAGGCCGTCCAGCGGGCCGTGGACGCGGCCGGATGAGCGGCCGGGACGGCGAGCGGCGAGACGAGCGGATCGACGCGAAAGGCAGGCGACGCGGATGAGCATCTTCATCGACGAGGACACCCGGGTGGTGGTGCAGGGCATCACCGGACGGGACGGCTCCTTCCACGCCGAGCAGATGCGGGCGTACGGCACGGAGGTCGTGGCCGGCGTCACCCCGGGGAAGGGCGGCCGCAGGGAGGCGGGCGTCCCCGTGTACGACACGGTGGAGGAGGCCGTGGAGCGGGAGGGCGCCAACACGAGCGTGATCTACGTCCCGGCCCGCTTCGCCGCCGACGCCATCTACGAGGCCGCCGACAGCGGGGTCGAGCTGGTGGTCTGCATCACCGAGGGCCTGGCGGTCGGCGACATGACCCGCGTGATGCCCTACCTGGAGGAGCGCGGCGTCCGGCTGGTGGGCCCCAACTGTCCGGGGCTGATCACGCCGGGCGTGTGCAAGGTGGGCATCCTGCCGGGCCAGATCGTCCGGGAGGGGCCGGTGGGCATCGTGAGCCGGAGCGGAACGCTCACCTACGAGATCATCCACCAGCTCTCGAGCCGGGACATCGGCCAGTCCACCTGCGTGGGCATCGGCGGCGACCCGATCATCGGGACCGACTTCGTCGACTGCCTCCGGGCCTTCGAGGAGGACCCGGCCACCGAGGCCGTGGTGCTCATCGGGGAGATCGGCGGCACCGACGAGCAGGACGCCGCCCGCTTCGCCGAAGCCGAGATGGAGACCCCCGTGGCGGGCTTCATCGCGGGCCAGACCGCCCCTCCCGGCCGGACCATGGGCCACGCGGGCGCCATCATCTCCGGCGAGGAGGGGACGGCCGAGGCCAAGATGGCCTTCTTCCGCGACCACGGCGTCGCCGTGGCCGAGCGGCCGGCCGACGCCGCCGAGATCGTCCAGGCCTGGCTCGCCTGAGCCGGGCCGTCGCCCTCTCGAACCCCGATGCGGAGCAGCACCGACATGAGCGACGAGCGACACACGCTGGCCATCATCAAGCCCGACGCCTTCGGCTCCGGGCTGGCGGGGAAGATCCTGGCGCACCTGGAGGACGCGGGCTTCCGGCCCGTGGCCGCCCGGGTGACCCGGCTCTCCCGGACCCAGGCCGAGGCCTTCTACGCGGTCCACCGGGAGAAACCATTCTACGGGTCGCTGGTAGAGTTCATGACGTCCGGCCCGTGCATGGCCCTGGCGCTGGAGCGGGAGCGGGCCGTCCCGAAGCTCCGGGAGGTCATCGGGGCCACCGATCCGGCCGAGGCCGACGAGGGCACCGTCCGGGCGCTCTACGCCGAGAGCGTCGAGCGGAACGCGATCCACGCCTCGGACTCCCCCGAGAACGCCCGGAAGGAGCTCGCCTTCTTCTTCCCGAGGACGGAGCTGCTCCCCGACCGGCGTTGACGGGCCCGGCCGGAGACGCCCATAATCGCCGAGGTTCCGGAACATGCTGGAGATCGACCTGCAGGCCCTCGAGCGTCAGCCGAGGGACTGGACCGAGCGGATCCCCGTGGAGGACGGTCCGTGGAGCGACACGGACCTCCGCTTCGCGGAGCCGCCCGGGGCCGACCTGCGGGCGAGCTTCGCCGGCGAGCGGGACGTGCACGTCCAGGGCACCGTGGAGGCGACGCTGGTGCTGGACTGCCGCCGCTGCCTCCGGGACGTCCGGCGGGACCTGGTGGTGGAGCTGGACCTGCTCTACGACCCCGTGGTGGAGAAGGAGGGCGACGAGGAGCAGGTCTACCTGCTGGAGGCGGAGGCCGCGACGCTGGACCTGGCCCCGGCCGTCCGTGAGCAGCTCCTGCTCCAGGTCCCCACGTTCCCGGTGTGCCGGGAGGACTGCCAGGGGCTGTGTCCGAAGTGCGGGATCGACCGCAACGAGTCGTCCTGCGACTGCACGCTGGTCGAGCCGGACCCGCGCTGGGACACCCTCCGGGAGCTGAAAGAGGAGATGCAGGGCGAGGAGTGACCGGCGGGCGCGGCCCGCCGCGACGCGAGGACACGAGCCGGGAACGACGCCGCGGCGGCGGCGCGGCCCGGGCGACGACGAGAGAGGAGAGGACGATGGCCGTACCCAAGAAGCGAACGTCGAAGCAGCGAAAGCGGAAGCGTCGAACCCACCACGGGGACGACGTGCCGGCCCACCAGGCCTGTACCCGGTGCGGCGACTTCCGTCGCCCCCACCGGGTCTGTCCGACCTGCGGGCACTACCGCGGCGAGGCGGTCGTCGAGATCGACGAGTTCTGATCCGGTCCGGACGAGCGATCCCGTGGCGGTGAAGGGCGGGACGGCCGTCCTCCTGCCGGGGCAGGGCGCCCAGAAGGTCGGCATGGGCCGATCCCTGGCCGAGGCCCGTCCGGAGGCGGACCGGCTCTGGAGTCGGGCCGAGGCCGTCCTGGACGTCCCCCTTCGGCGGCTCTGCTGGGAGGGCCCGGCCGAGGAGCTGACCCTCACCGAGAACGCGCAGCCCGCCATCCTCCTGCACAGCTACACCGTCTGGACCTGTCTCCCCGAGGAGGTCCGGGCCGACGCCGTCGTCGCGGCCGGCCACTCGCTGGGCGAGTTCACCGCCTACCTGGTGGCGGGCGCCCTCTCGTTCGAGGACGCCCTCCGGCTGGTCCGTCGCCGCGGGGAGCTGATGGCCCGCTCCGAGGAGGGCACCATGGCCGCCGTCCTGGGGCTGGACGACGACGCGGTGGCCGGGGCCTGCGAGGCGGCGGAGGGGACGGTCGTGCCGGCGAACTTCAACGCCCCGGGCCAGGTGGTGATCAGCGGGGACGCCGACGCCGTCGGCCGGGCCGGCGAGCGGGCCTCCGAGGCCGGCGCCCGGCGGGTCGTGGAGCTGGACGTCAGCGGGGCCTTCCACTCGCCCCTGATGGAGGTGGCCCGGGAGGGGCTGGCCGAGGCGCTCCGGGAGGTGGAGTTCCGCGATCCGGACTTCCCGGTGGTGGCCAACGTGGACGCCGAGCCCGTCCGCGACGGCGACGGGGCCCGCGAGCGTCTGATCCGTCAGCTCACCTCGCCCGTCCGCTGGGTCGACGTCATGGAGCGGATGCGCGACGCGGGACCCGCACGGTGGCTGGAGCTGGGACCCGGCCGCGTGCTCGCCGGCCTGGCGCGGAGGATCGACCGGTCGATCGGCGTCAAGAGCCTGGGGTCGGCCGGAGACCTCGAGGAGCTGGAGGGAGCGGCCGCCGCCGACGGAAGGAGGAGCGGGGATGGGTGAGCTGGACGGAAAGACCGCGATCGTCACCGGCGGGTCACGGGGGATCGGCTTCGCCATCGCCGAGGCGCTGGCCGCCGACGGCGCGGGCGTGGCCCTGACCGCGCGGGACGAGGGCAGGGCGGCCGAGGCCGCCGAGGCCCTGGGCGGGGCCGGGGGCCGCGGCTACGGCTGCGACGTCCGGGACGCCGACGCCTGTGCCGAGCTGGTGGACCGGGTGGAGGAGGACCTGGGGCCGGTGGAGATCCTGGTGAACAACGCCGGGATCACCCGGGACAACGTCCTCGTTCGGCTGAAGGACGAGGACTGGGAGCAGGTGCTCGAGACGAACCTCCGGGGCTCGTTCTACATGATCCGCGCGGTCGCCCGCGGGATGATGAAGCGGCGGTCCGGGCGGATCATCAGCATCAGCAGCGTCGTGGGCTTGACGGGCAACCGCGGTCAGGCCAACTATGCGGCGTCGAAAGCGGGGCTCGTCGGGCTCACCAAGTCCGTGGCCCAGGAGCTGGCGAGCCGGAACGTCCTGGCCAACGTCGTGGCGCCGGGCTTCGTTGAGACGGACATGACGTCCGACCTCGGCGAGGAGGCGCGGGAGACGCTCTCCGAACGCATCCCGCTGGGCCGCATCGGCCAGCCCGACGACGTGGCCAGCGTGGTCCGCTTCCTGGCGGGGCCGGGCGCCGACTACATCACCGGCCAGGTGCTGGTGGTGGACGGGGGCATGACGATGTGAGCCCTCCCGGCGCCGCCCGGCCGATCCCGAACGCGGGCGCGAGCATCCCAATCGCCTGGAACCGAGAGAGAGGAAGGCACCGATGAGTGATATCGACGACACGGTCAAGGACATCATCGCCAGCGAGCTCGGCGTCGAGAAGAGCAAGGTGACCGGGGACGCCCACTTCGTGGACGACCTGGGCGCCGACTCCCTCGACACGGTGGAGCTCGTGATGGCGTTCGAGGAGGAGTTCGGGATCGAGATCCCGGACGAGGACGCCGAGGAGATGCAGACGGTCGGGGACGCCATCGACTACCTGACCGAGAAGCAGGAGTAGCTCCCTCCGCGGGAGGCCCTGGACCATGCGGGAGGGAGAGCGCAGGGTCGTGGTGACCGGCCTCGGGCTGGTCACGCCGGTCGGCCTGGACGTGGAGGGCACGTGGGAGGCCCTCCTCGACGGTCGGAGCGGCGCCGGTCCCATCACCCACTTCGACGCCTCTGAGCACGACGTCCGGTTCGCCTGCGAGGTCTCCGACTTCGATCCGCGGAACTACCTGGATCGGAAGGAGGCCAAGCGGACGGACCGGTTCGTCCAGTTCGCGCTGGCGACCGCCGATCAGGCCGTCCGACAGGCCGGGGCGGCGGAGGCCATCGAACGGCTCGCCGAGGAGCGGGTCGGGGTCATCGTGGGCAGCGGCATCGGCGGCCTGGAGACCCTGGAGGAGCAGCACCGTCGGCTGCTGGAGCGCGGCCCGGGCCGGGTCTCTCCCTTCTTCATCCCCATGTTCATCGCGGACATGGCCAGCGGCCAGATCTCCATGCGGTACGGAGCGCGTGGCCCGAACTACGCCACCGTCTCGGCCTGCGCCTCCAGCGGACACGCCCTGGGGCTCGCCTACCGCTCGATCCGGACCGGCGAGGCCGACGTCATGATCACGGGCGGCGCCGAGGCGACGGTGACCCCCCTGTGCGTGGCCGGCTTCTCCTCGATGAAGGCGCTCTCCACCCGCAACGACGAGCCCGAGCGGGCCTCCCGTCCCTTCGACGCCGACCGGGACGGCTTCGTCCTGGGCGAGGGCGCCGGGATGATGGTCATCGAGAGCCTGGAGCACGCCCGGGAGCGCGGCGCGGAGATCCTGGCCGAGTTCGTCGGCTTCGGCCAGAGCGCCGACGCGCACCACATGACGGCTCCGCCCCCCGAGGGCGAGGGCGCCCAGGCCGCCATGCGTCTGGCCCTGGAGGACGCCGGCATCGGGCCCGGGAGCGTGGCCTACGTGAACGCCCACGGGACCTCGACGCCGGCCAACGACGCCACCGAGACGAAGGCCATCCGGGCCGTCTTCGGCGACCACGCCGACGACCTGGTGGTGGGCTCGACGAAGTCGATGACCGGCCACACCCTGGGGGCCGCCGGAGCCCTGGAGGGGACGGTCACGGCGCTGGTCTGCCAGCGTGGCCGGATACCGCCCACCATCAACCTCGAGACCCGCGATCCCGACTGCGACCTGGACTACGCGGCCGACGGGCCGGTGGAGCGGGACGTCCGGATCGGACTGAGCAACTCCTTCGGCTTCGGCGGGCACAACGTCTGCCTGGCCTTCGCCCGATGGGAGGGAGACGCGTGAGCGGCACCAGGGTTCTCGTGCTGATGGGATCGGACTCCGACCGCGAGGTCATGCAGAAGGGCGTGGCCGTCCTGGACGAGCACGGGATCGAGTCCGAGGTGCTCGTCTCCAGCGCCCACCGCGAGCCGGAGAAGACCGCGGAGCTGGCCGCCTCCGCCGAGGAGCGGGGCTTCGGGGTGGTGATCTGCGGCGCGGGCCTGTCGGCGGCGCTGCCCGGCGTGGTGGCCGCCCACACGGACCTGCCGGTCGTCGGCGTCCCCATCTCGGCCGCCCTGGGCGGGATGGACGCGCTGCTGTCGACCGTCCAGATGCCGCCCGGGGTCCCCGTGGCGGCCGTGGGCATCGACAACGCCCGGAACGCGGCCCACCTGGCGATCCGGATCCTGGGCGGCCGGTGAGCCGTCGGCCGCCGGGCGGGCCCGGAGGGCCGTCCGCCGTCCACGCCCGCTGACGCCGGCCGCAACCCCGACCCGGGAGCCTCCCCGTGCGCGTCGGACTCGGCTACGACTCCCACCGCTTCGACGAGGAGCGCCCGCTGGTGCTGGGGGGTGTGGAGATCCCCGACCACCCCGGCCTGTCGGGCCATTCCGACGGCGACGCGGTCGCCCACGCCGTGATCGACGCCCTCCTGGGCGGCGCCGGCCTCGGCGACATCGGGACCCGCTTCCCGGACGACGACGAGCGCTGGCGCGACGCCGACTCCCTGGAGATGCTGACGGACGCCGTCCGTCGGATCGAGGGTGAGAACTACCAGGTCGTCAACGTGGATGTCACCGTCGTGGCCTCCTCTCCCCGGATCCGTCCCCACGCCGGCGCCATGAGCGCGGCGCTCGCCGAGCGCCTCCGTATCGACCCCGGCCACGTGTCCGTGCGGGGGAAGAGCAACGAGGGGATGGGGTGGATCGGCCGTGGCGAGGGGCTCGCCGTGATGGCCGTGGCCCTGCTGGACAGGATCGAGGAGTCGGACACGCTCCACGCGAGCATCCGCTCCGGCGGTTGAGACCCGGCCGTGCAGGAGATCCTGGATTGGCTCGTCTCGGTGCTGGCCGCGGTGCCGACCGAGACCGTGTACCTGCTCGTGGCCGCGGGGGCGGCGGTGGAGAACATCTTCCCCCCGGTGCCGTCCGACACCTTCGTCGTGCTGGGCGGGGTCCTGGCCGACCGGGGGGTCGTCTCCTGGCAGATCGTGCTGGCCGCGGCCTGGCTCGCGAACATCTCCACGGGCTGCTTCGTCTACCTCATGGGCCGGCGCTACGGGCGCGCCATCTTCGACACCTCCTGGGGCCAGTGGCTGCTCCGTCCCCACCAGCTCGAGCGGATGGCCCGGTACTACGAGCGGTACGGCACGCTGACGGTCCTGGTCAGCCGCTTCTTCCCGGTCTTCCGGGTGGTGGTGCCGGCCTTCGCGGGGATCAGCCGCCTGGGCTTCTGGCGGACCGCGCTGCCCCTGTCGGCGGCCTCGGCGATCTGGTACTCGGTGCTGGTCTGGGCGGGCATGCTCGCCTCCCGCAACGTGCCCAGGCTGGTCCACTGGTTCGAGACCGCCAACACCGGCCTCCTGGCCGCCGCCGGCCTCCTCTTCCTGCTGGTGGCCGCGTGGTGGTGGCGCACCCGGGGCGCCGACGGGACGGACCGGTGAGCGAGGACGAGCGCGAGCGCCGTTTCCTGCTGGGCCCCTTCGCCGACTTCCTCCGCTTCGATCGCGGCGTCTCACGGCGCACCCGGGACGCCTACCTGCGCGACTGCCGGCAGATGATCGAGTTCGCCGCCGACCGGGGGGTCGAGGCGCCCGGCGACGTGGACCACGAGCTCCTGAGGGCCTTCGTCGTCTCCCTGGTGGACCGCGGGCTGGCCTCCTCCACGGTGTCCCGGAAGCTCTCGGCCCTCCGCGGTTACTTCGGCTTCCTCGTGGCCGAGGGCCGACGGGAGGAGGACCCCACCGAGCGGCTCGAGACCCCGCGCCGGGGGCGCTCCCTGCCGGAGGTGCTCACCGTCGACGAGGTGGAGCGGATCCTGGCCGCGGTCCCGCCGGAGCACGAGCTGGCGTTCCGGGACCGGGCCATGCTCGAGACGCTCTACGGGGCGGGCCTGCGCGTCTCCGAGCTGGTCGAGCTGGGCCTCCGGGACCTGATGCTGGAGGAGGGCCTGCTCCGGGTGCTGGGGAAGGGGGCGAAGGAGCGGATCGTGCCCCTGGGCGACCGTGCGTCGGACGCCCTGGAGCGCTACCTTCGTGAGTCGAGGCCGAGGCTGGAGCAGGGGGAGGGGCAGGGCGTGGTCTTCCTGAACCAGCACGGACGACCGCTCACCCGGCAGGGAGCCTGGAAGATCGTGCGTCGCCACGTCGAGAGCGCCGGCGTGGAACGGGACGTGAGCCCGCACACCTTCCGGCACAGCTTCGCCACCCACCTCCTGGAGGGCGGCGCCGACCTGGCCGCCGTGCAGGAGATGCTGGGCCACGCCGACATCTCCACGACCCAGATCTACACCCACGTGGACCGCGCCTACCTGCGGGAGGTCCACCGCTCGCACCATCCCCGGGGATGATGAGCCGCGCCTCCCGCGTCCTGAGCCTCGCCCGGAACCGACGGCCGGTCAGCCGCTTCGAGGACCGGCCCGTGCCCGACGAGACGCTGGCCTGCGTGCTGGAGTGCGCACGCTATGCACCGTCGGCCCGGGAGGACCAGCCGTGGCGCTTCGTGGTGGTCCAGGACGCCCGGCTCCGGGGGCGGCTGGCCCGGGCCGCCTTCCACCATCGGCACGTCCGATCCGCCCCCGTCCTGGTGGCGGCCTGCGCCCGGATCCACACCCACGTCAGCGGCGTGGGACGCCGGAGCTGGCCCCTCGACCTGGCGGCGGCGGTCCAGAGCATGGTGCTGTGCGCCGCCGACCTGGGCCTCGCTTCCGCCTGGATCACCGCCTTCCGGGAGCAGTCGGTGCAGGAGGTCCTGGAGATCCCGGAGGAGGTGCCCGTGGCGACGCTGCTGGCGCTGGGCTACCCGGACGGCATCGAGTCCCTCCCGGACCGGGAGCCGGTGGAGGAAGTCGTGGCCTGGGACGCCTGGGACGGGGCGGCGAGCGGATGAGAGCGCGGGCCGGACGGGACGTCGGGCGGGCGTTCGCGGCCCGCGGATGGGCGGCCGCCGCCGCGGCCTTGCTGGCGACCTTCCTCCTGCCCCCGGCGGCGGAAGCCCAGGAGGTGACGTTCACACCTCGACCGGACCGGCCGGCCGAGCGGCGCCTCGACCAGTTCCTCGAGTCGGGCGGCTTCCGGATCGTGAACCAGGACACCGTGGTGGCCCCGGGCGACACGATCCGCGGCGACGTGCTGGTGCTCGGGGCCAACCTCCGGTCCGCGGGCGTCGTGGAGGGACACCTCTTCGCCGTGGCCGGCGACGTGTTCCTCCGGCCCGGGGCATCCGTCACGGGGGACGTGGTCGTCCTCTCGGGCGGGTGGTACACGTCGGAGCAGGCGAGCGTGGCCGGGACGGTGACCTACCGGCCGAACCTCCTGCTTCGGATCGTCCCCCGGGACGGGGGCTGGCAGATCTTCCACCCCCGGGAGGAGCTCCCGGCCGTCGAGCTGGACGGCCTGAGCGGCCTCCACGCCCCGGCCTACCGGAGGGTGGACGGATGGACCTTCGGGTGGGGCGGCACCCTGCGGGCCACGGACTTCCCGGCCCAGCCGTCCCTGTCCGGCGCCGTCCGGTTCCACACCGAGGGGGCGGAGCAGCTCGAGGGCACCCTGCGGGCCTCGCTCTATCCGACCGGGAGTCTCCGGCTCGGCCTCGCGGCCGAGCGGCGCACCCGGACCATGGACGGGTGGATCCGCGGTGACCTCGCGAACAGCGCCTCGTACCTGCTCGGCCTGGGCGACTTCCGGAACTACTACCGGGCCGAGCGCCTCGTCCTGGAGGCCGCGTCCACGGCGGCGGAGGGATGGGCTCCGTCGGTGGCCCTCCAGTGGGAGGAAGCCCGGAGCCTGGAGGCCCGTCCCCTGTACGTGCTCTTCGAAGACGACGAGGACGTCCGTCCCAACCCTCCCGTCGATCCGGGACGGATCACCAGCGTCCGGGCCGGGCTGGCCTACCGTGAGCGGAGCCCCGAGGGCCACTTCACGGGGCGGTTCGGCCTGGAGGCGGCCGACTCCGCGGTGGCCGGCGACTTCAGCTTCTTCGCCGCCGAGGCCCAGCTCGCCTGGCGGCGTCGGATCCTGTCCGGCCACCGGCTCGAGATGCTGGGGATGGCCCGGTGGGATCTGTCGGGTCGACTGCCGGGCCAGCGGTGGTCCGCCCTCGGCGGCACCGGAAGCCTGCCGACCCTGGACCCGCTGGCGCGGCGCGGTCCACGGCTGGCCTTCGCCAGCGCCACCTGGCTGATGCCGGTGAACGCCCTGAGTGTGCCCGTCCTGGGCGCTCCGCGGTTCTTCCTGCGCAACGCGCTGGGCGACGCGTGGGCCGAAGGCCGGGACTTCGACCTTCGCGCCGACGTCGTCGCCGGCGTCCGCTTCCTCTTCCTGGAGGCGGGGGTGGCGCTGGACGTGACGGGGGAAGAGGCCGGCCCGGAGCTGGTCCTCGGGGTCGGGTTCCCCGGCCGCTTCCGGCCGTGAGCGCCGGGGGTGGCGCGCCCGGGTCCGCCGGCCGCGCGCCCCTACGCACGCTTTGACACCCCCGGGGGCCGGACGTACCTTGAGGCGCGTGATGCGGGCAGGCTTCCCTCCGACCGTGCGCGCCTGATGTCGGTCCTCTGCGTTCTTCCCGCGAGGATCGCCAGCGAGCGCATCCCCCGAAAGCCCCTCCGAGAGATCGCCGGCCGGACCCTGCTCGAGTGGAGCTGGAGGGCCGCCGCGCGCGTCGACGTCTTCGACGAGGTCTGGATCGCCACCGACGACGAGGAGGTCGCGGGCGCGGCGGACGGCTTCGGCGCCACCGCGGTCCTCACGGACGCCTCGCACCCGTCCGGCACCGATCGGGTGGCCGAGGCCGCTCGCCGGCCGGAGGCCCGGCGTCACCGGATCGTGGTGAACTTCCAGGCCGACGAGCCTTTCCTGGACCCGGCGACGGTGGGCCGGGCGGTGGAGGCGCTGGCGGAGGAGGGGACCGGCGTGGCGACCGTGGCGGCGCCCATCCAGCGGGAGGAGGCCTGGCGGTCGGAGGCCGTGGTCAAGGTGGTCCGCGACCGCCGGGGCGACGCGCTCTATTTCAGCCGGGCGCCGATCCCTCATCCCAGGGGCGGGGCGCCGGATCTGCCGGGCGGGGCCGGGGGACCGTGGCTCCGACACGCGGGACTCTACGCTTTCACCCGCCCGGCCCTGGAGCGCTGGACCTCGCTCGATCCGTCGCCGCTGGAGCGGGTGGAGCGGCTGGAGCAGCTACGGGCCCTCCAGGACGGGATGCGCATCCGGGTCGTGGCCGGCCCGCCCACCGAGCCCGGCGTGGACGTGCCGGAGGATCTTCGGCGGGCCGAACGGATACTTGCCAAGCAGCGGGCCGACGGATCGCCGGGGCGGGAGCCGCCGGGCGGACGCGGCTGACCCTCACCACCGGAGCGTGGACCATGTCCGACGACAAGTCGTCCCCCACCAAGTACGTGTTCGTCACGGGCGGCGTCGTGTCCGCCCTCGGGAAGGGCATCGCCTGCGCCTCCATGGGACGCCTGCTGAAGGACCGGGGCGTCAGCGTGACGATCCAGAAGTTCGACCCCTACATCAACGTCGATCCCGGCACCATGTCCCCGTTCCAGCACGGGGAGGTCTTCGTCACCGACGACGGCGCGGAGACGGACCTGGACCTGGGCCACTACGAGCGCTTCATCGACGAGTCCCTCTCGGAGTCGAACAACTGCACCACCGGCAAGGTCTACCAGGACATCATCACCAAGGAGCGCCGGGGCGACTTCCTGGGCGCCACGGTGCAGGTGATCCCCCACGTCACCGACGAGATCAAGGCGAACGTCCGGCGCCTGGCCCCGAACCGCGACGTGGTGATCACCGAGATCGGGGGCACGGTGGGCGACATCGAGTCGCTCCCGTTCCTGGAGGCCCTGCGGCAGTTCCGGCAGGACGTCGGGCGCGAGAACACGCTCTTCGTGCACCTCACGCTGGTGCCCTACCTCTCGGCGGCGGGCGAGCTCAAGACGAAGCCCACCCAACACTCCGTGCGGGAGCTGATGGAGACCGGGATCCAGCCCGACGTCATCATCGCCCGCTGTGACCGGGGGCTCACGGAGGAGGTCCGACAGAAGATCGCGCGCTTCTGCAACGTCGACCTGAAGCACGTCATCGAGTCGAAGGACCTGGAGACGATCTACGAGGTCCCCCTCCGGTACCGCGAGCAGCGGCTGGACGACCACATCCTCCGGCTGCTGGGCCTCGAGGCCCCCGAGCCCGACCTCGCCGGGTGGGAGGAGATGGTGGAGCGGATCGAGCACCCCGGGGAAGGCCGGGTGCGGATCGCCGTGGTGGGGAAGTACACGAAGCTCGCCGACGCCTACATCTCCATCCAGCAGGCCCTGGTCCACGGGGGGATCGAGCACGACACGGGGGTCGACATCGACTGGATCTCCTCCGAGGAGCTGGACGGCGACAGGGTCCGGAAGCTGGACGACTACGACGGCGTCCTGGTGCCCGGGGGCTTCGGGTCCCGCGGCGTCCACGGAATGGTGGAGACGGTCCGCTACATCCGGGAGCAGGGCATCCCCTATTTCGGCATCTGCCTGGGGCTGCAGTGCGCGATCATCGAGTTCGCCCGCAACGTCTGCGGGATGGAGGACTCCCACTCGGCGGAGTTCGACGAGGAGACGGACGCGCCGGTGATCTCGCTGATGGACTCCCAGCGCCAGGTGACCGAGAAGGGCGGCACCATGCGGCTCGGTGCCTATCCGTGCCGCCTGCAGCCCGGCACCCGGGCCGGGGAGCTCTACGGGTCCGACGAGGTCTCCGAGCGGCATCGTCATCGCTACGAGGTGAACAACGACTACCGGGACGTCCTCGCCTCGGGAGGCATGGTCTTCAGCGGCCTCTCCCCGGACGACCAGCTCGTGGAGATCGTGGAGCTGCCGGACCATCCGCACTTCGTGGCCACCCAGTTCCATCCCGAGTTCCGGTCCCGGCCCAACCGCCCCCACCCCCTCTTCTCCGGCTTCGTAGAGGCGGCCCGCGAGCGGGCCCGTCGGCGCGACGAGGACGGCGCGTCCGGGCGCGACGACGGCGTCGTCCGGCCGCCGGAGCAGGCGTCCGTGGGCGGCTGAGCCGTGGAGCGCGACGAGCCGGCGGAGCTCTTCCGGCGCGGCGGCCCCTTCTTCGTCATCGCGGGCCCCTGCGTGCTGGAGGACGACGAGCTGAACCTGGAGGTGGCGCGGACCGTCGAGGCGGTCACCCGGCGTCTGGAGCTCCCCGCGGTCTTCAAGGCCTCCTTCGACAAGGCGAACCGGACGAGCCTCTCCTCCCCGCGCGGGCCCGGGCTGGAGGAGGGCCTGGAGCGACTTCGCCGCGTCCGGGAGGAGACCGGACTCCCCGTGCTCACCGACGTCCACGAGCCGGGCCAGGCCGAGGGGGCCGCCGGGACGGTGGACGTCCTCCAGGTGCCCGCCTTCCTCTGCCGCCAGACCGACCTGCTGACGGCTGCCGGCGCCACGGGCCTGCCGGTGAACGTGAAGAAGGGGCAGTGGATGGCGCCGGAGCAGATCGGCCACTCCGTCCGGAAGGTGCGGGCGGCGGGCTCGGATCGAGTGGCCGTCACCGAACGGGGGACCGCCTTCGGCTACGGGCGATGGACGGTGGACATGCGGAGCTTCGATCTGATGCGGGAGAGCTCGGACGCCCCGGCGATCTTCGACGCCACCCACTCCGTCCAGCTCCCCGGGGGAGGCGGCGCACGCAGCGGCGGCGAGCCCCGGTTCGTCCCGGCCCTCGCCCGAGCGGCGGTGGCCGCCGGCGCCGACGGGCTCTACCTGGAGGTCCACCCCGATCCCGAGTCGGCGCCCTCCGACGGAGCCAACATGCTCCCCCTCTCCCAGCTGGAGCCGCTGCTGGAGGGCCTGCTGGCCGTCCGGGAGGCCGCGGCGTCGGCGCCGGACGTCACCCCGCGACCGTGAGGAGCGTCCGATGATGGACGGAGCCACGGCCCGACAGATCCGCCTGCTGGTGCTCGACGCCGACGGCGTCCTCACGGACGGGGGCATCTACGTGGCCGACGGGGTCGACGGCGAGCCCTTCCAGCTCCGGCGCTTCCACGTGCGGGACGGCATGGCGGTCCACTTCCTCCGCGAGGCCGGCATCGAGCCGGTCATCGTCTCCGGCCGCGGGTCTCCGGCCCTGCGGGAGCGAGCCCGGGAGCTGGGGATCGACGAGGTCCACCAGGTGCCGCCGCACCGGAAGGTCCCGGTGGTGGAGGGGATGCTCGCCGAGCGGGGGCTGACGTGGTCGGAGGTGGCCAGCCTGGCCGACGACCTGGCGGACGCCGCGGTGATGGAGCGGGCGGCGCTGCCGGCGGCGGTGGCCGACGCGGTGGATGAGGTCCGGGAGCGGGCCGTCTGGGTCTCGGAGACCCCCGGCGGGCACGGTGCCGTGCGCGAGTTCACCGAGGCCCTGCTCCGCGCCCGGGAGGAGTGGGACGACCTGGCGGCGGCCTACATGGCACGGGGCCGCGGGGAGGAGGGATGAGCGACGAGGAGATCCTCCGCCGCGGCCACCAGGTGCTCGAGGTGGAGGGCCGGGCGGTGCTGAACCTGGTGGACCGCCTGGACGACGCCTTCGTCGCGGCCGTCCGCCACGTGCTGGAGGCCGACGGCCGGGTGGTCGTCTCGGGCATCGGCAAGTCCGGCGTCGTGGCGCGCAAGGTGGCCTCGACCCTCGCCTCGACGGGCACGCCGGCCCTCTTCCTCCACCCGGCCGAGGGGGCCCACGGCGACCTGGGCCTCCTGGTCCGGGGGGACCTCCTGATCGCCGTCTCCAAGAGCGGCGAGACCGAGGAGCTGGCCGAGCTGATGCCGGCGGTGAAGCGGCTGGAGATCCCCGTGGTGGCCATCACAGGGGAGGAGGACTCCACGCTGGCCCGTCACGCCGACGTGGTCCTCCGGGCCTCGGTCTCCGAGGAGGCGTGTCCCATGGACCTGGCCCCGACCGCCAGCAGCACGGCGGCCATGGCCATGGGCGACGCCCTGGCCATGAGCGTGCTCGCCGAGCGGGGGTTCGGCCCGGAGGACTTCGCCCGGCTCCATCCCGGCGGGACCCTGGGGCGGAAGCTGCTCTGGAAGGTGGAGGACGTGATGGTGGACGACCCCGCCGAGGTGCCGGGCCTGGAGCCCGACGCGCCTCTCTCGGAGGCCATGCGACAGATCGCCCACCTCCGGGGCACCGTCCCGGTGGTGGACGGCGACGGCCGGGTGCTGGGCGTCGTCACCGCCGGCGACCTGACCCGCTTCGCCGAGGACCGACCGGACTTCCTGGATCGACCCACCCGGGAGGCGATGACGGGGGACCCGGAGGTGGTGGGCCCGGAGGAGCTGGCCGTCCAGGCCGTGCACGTCATGGAGGACAGGGGGATCATGGCGATGCCCGTGGTGGACGGAGCCGGGACGCTCCTGGGCATCGTCCACCTCCACGATCTCCTCCGGGCGGGCGTGGCGTGAGCCCCGGGCCGCCGTTCCGGCTCCTCGGACTCCTGCTCCTGGCGGGCCTGGCCGCGGCCGCCTGCGGAGAGGAGCCCGCCCCGGAGCCCTCCGGCCCCGATTTCGGAGAGCTGGAGGCCGACCAGGTCATGGTGGAGGTGGAACACTACATGACCCGGGAAGGCGTGCGACGCGCCCACCTCACGGCCGACACCGTCTATCTCCTGGACGAGGGCTCCACGGCCCGCCTCCGCCACTTCACGGTGGACTTCTTCGGCGAGCAGGGGGACCGCACCTCGGTCCTCCGGGCGGTGGACGGGCTCTACGAGATCCAGACGGGCGACATGCGGGCCCGCCGGAACGTCCGGGTGGTGGACGCCGACGAGGCCCAGCGCCTGCGGACCGAGGAGCTGATCTACGACGCCTCCAGCGGAAAGCTCAGGAGCGAGGCCGAGTTCGTTTTCGTCCGGGGCCGGGACACGACCCGGGGCACGGGCTTCGTCACCGATCCCGGGCTGGACACGCTGCAGACCCGGCGGCCGTCCATGGTCTCGCCGCCGACGGAAAACGCCGCGGCCGAGCCGACCGTGGCCGACACCGCGTCCGGCGGCGAGGGAGGCGGCGAGGCGCAGGACTCCGTTCGTCCGGGCGGCGGGCGTTCCGCACCGGGCGACTCGACCCGCGACGGGAGCGGAGGACCGTGAGGCCGAGAAGCCGGGGGAGCGTTGGGACGGCGGCGCTCCTCCTGGCAACGCTGGCCGGTGCCGTCCCCGGGGCCTCGGCCCAGGAGCCCGGGGGCGGCCAGCGGGCGTGCACCCTGGTCCTGGAGCCGGCCACCGACTCCACCCGGAGCACCTCGGTGGAGGTGGGCGAGGATCAGTACGTGACCCACGTCTGGCACGGGCTGCGCTGGACCTGCGGCGACGCGCGGA
>CAYVFM010000006.1:28929-30141 GCA_964450995.1 uncultured Gemmatimonadota bacterium
CAGTACGTGACCCACGTCTGGCACGGGCTGCGCTGGACCTGCGGCGACGCGCGGATGTACGCCGACAGCGCCGTGAAGTACGACCGGGAGGGGCGGTTCAAGGCCATCGGCTCGGTGGACTACCGCGATTCCCTGCGAACCCTGACGGCCGACACCCTCACCTACCACGAGGCGGACGACCGCCTCGTGGCCGAGAGCCGGGCGGTGCTGCGGCAGCGCGAGAGCGGCTCGACCCTCTCGGGGCCCCGAATCGTCTTCCTCCGGGCGGCCTCCGGGGCCGAGCGGCGGACCGTGGCCACCGGGCGGCCGCACCTGACCTTCCGCCGCGGCGCCGACGGCGACACGGCGGCCCCCACCGAGATGGACGCCGACCGGATCGACCTGGTGGGTCGAGACGAGGTGCGGAGCTGGGGCGAGGTGGTCGTGGAGCGCCCCGACGCCACGGCCCGGGCCGACAGCGCCTTCTTCTTCCTCGAGGAAGGCGAGGGGAGGCTCTTCGGGTCCCCCGTGGTCGAGGGACGGTCCTTCACCCTGTCCGGCCGGGCGATCCGGACCGGCTTCTCCGACGGCGAGCTCCAGTCGGTGGAAGCCCGGGACTCGGCCCGTGCCACGGGCGAGGGCTTCGAGCTGTACGCCGACACGATCCGGGCGCGCCTGGACGACCGGCAGGTCCGGCGCCTCTGGGCCCACGGCGGGGAGGAAGCCGTGGCGCTCGCGCCGCCCTACCGGCTCTCGGCCGATTCGCTGGCCTTCGACTTCCGGGACGGCCGGATCGACACCCTCCGGGCGGTGACCGGAGCGGAAGCCGTCCAGGTGGGCGACTCGCTCACCGGCGACCCCCGGCGATCGCTCCCCCTGGAGGTGGGCTCCCGGAGCTGGCTGGCGGGCGACACCCTGGTGCTGGCCTTCGCCGACGACACCGCCGCCGCGCCCGCCGACACCGCCGGACCCGGGGTCCCGGGGACGGACGGGGAGGGGACCCGGCTCCGCCGGGTCCGGGCCCTCGGCTCCGCCCGCGCCTACCGGATCCTGGAGCCGCAGGAGGCGGACCGGACGTCGCGCTCGCTCCACTACCAGATCGGGAGGACCATCGTGATCCAATTCGAGGACGGCGAGCCGGTCCGGGTGGAGGGGACCCGGGCCATCGGGATGCACCTGGATCCGCTGTCGGGGGACCGGGCCCCCGCCTGGCCACCGGGCTCCGGCGCCCCC
>CAYVFM010000007.1:0-19767 GCA_964450995.1 uncultured Gemmatimonadota bacterium
TTGTTCACCACCGTCGTCCCGTCCTCCAGCGCCGGGGCGATCTCCCGGGCGACGGCCAGCACGTGGCTCAGGTCCGCCGAGCCGTCCTCGTCGGGCGGCGTGCCCACGGCGATGAAGACGATCTCCGACTCGGCGGCCGCCCCGGCGGCGTCGGTGGTGAAGTCGAGCCGCCCCTCTTCCAGGTTGCGCGCTACCAGCCGGTCCAGCCCCGGCTCGTGGATGGGGACCTCGCCGCGGGAGAGCGCCTCCACCTTCTCACGGTCCACGTCGGCGCAGGCGACCCGGTTGCCGGTCTCCGCCAGACACGTGCCCACGACCAGGCCCACGTAGCCGGTGCCGACGACGGTGATCTCCATAAAACGGGATTTTGCTCCGGGGGAAAGGTCCGACAGCCTCGAGGGTCCCGGTCGGCCGGTCCGGCGGCCGTCCGGGTGCTCAGGCCCGCTCGAGCGGAGGCATAACGTAGAGCGGACCGGCGGAAGTGTCTACCGGAGCCGACCCGCCTCGCGGGCGATCATCTCCGCTCCGACGGGAGCGGGACCTCGGGCCCGCCGATCGTGGAGGAGGCCGGTCCTGTCGGGGCGGCCCCGGTCCCGGACGTCGACCCGGACGGGGCCTCCAGCTCGAAGACGGACCCGGCCCGGCGCCAGCGGTCGATCCGACCGCCACGGAGATCGGCCAGGAAACGGAGGACCCGGTCGATCCGGTCGCCGTGCCGCAGGCCAGCCTCCCTCCGGCCGAGCAGGCCGATGAGCAGGCGCTGGCCCGTGGCCTCGGCGTTCCGGCGCTCGCCGAGCCGCAGGTAGAGGACCGGCAGCCGGGCGGCGATCGGGACGTCGGGCTCGCGGAGGGCGAAGCGCCGCACGCGCTGCAGCTCCCCGCTCGCGGCCCCGGCCGACGGCGACGCGGGCCCGGCCGCGGCGCCGTCCCCGGAGGTGGCCTCCCCCGACCGTCGGTACGCCGCGTACCGGAACGCGAGGTAGTCCCGGGCCAGCCCGGCGGCCCGCCCGTCGTCCCCGCTCGCCCGGAGGCGCCGGAGAATCTCCACCAGCAGCTCCGTGTTCGCCGGCACGTACTCCCGGTCGAGCGCCGCCCACACCATCTCGACGGAGCGCTCCAGCTCGCCCCGGGTCAGGTAGGCCGCCCCGTAGCTGTAGTAGGTCTCGCCGAAGTGCGGGTAGATCCGCCGGGCCGTGTCCAGCTGGGCGATCGCGTCGTCCGCGCGACCGGCGCTCAGGTAGGTGTTGGCCAGCATGTGCCGGAACCGGATGCGGCGGGGGTTGAGCCGGATGGCTTCCCGGAAGCTCTCGGTCGCCACCTCCATCAGGTCCCGGCGGCGGAAGAAGCGGAAGGCCGCCGTGTAGAGCTGCCCCTTGCGGACGTAGACCATCGGGTTGCGGGCGTCCCAGGCCAGGGCCGACTCGACCTCCCGGGCCGCCCGCCGGACGTGATCGGCGAGCCGCTGCGCCCGGGCCCCGTCGGGCTGCAGTGGCGGCAGCCGGCGGGAGGCCGCCTCCAGCGCGGCCGTGTAGCGGGCCACGACGGTCCACTTCATCACGTCGGTGCGGTCCAGCGCCCGCCGGAAGTGCTCGAGGTCGGCCAGCTCCCCTTCGGAGCCCCTGTTTTCGCGGAAGACGGTGTCCGCTCCGGCCGCGGCGGCTGACGCGGGGGACGGAGCGGTCGCCGGCCCCGTGGCCGGGCCGGCGGCCGGCCCCGCCCAATCCGCCCGCACGCCCGCGACGGTCTCCTTCGCCGCTCGCAAGGGCTGGACCTCGTAGCGGTAGGCGACACCCGCCAGGACGAGGACGCTGAGGACGAGCAGGAGCCGGTGCTTGCCGGGGATCCGGTCCCGGCGCCGAACCGCCCTCAGCATCGGGCCCGCCCGCTCGCAGCGGAGCCAGGCCGCCGTGGCGAGGAAGAGGAGGAGCGAGGCGTGGTCCTCGAACCAGAAGACCAGGAAGATCCCGTAGGCGAGCAGACCGGCCAGGAAGACGACCGCCGGCAGCTCCGCGAGCCCTCCTTCCCGCCGGAGCCGGGCCAGGTCGCGGAGGAGGACCGCCCACATCCCCAGGTAGAGGAGCAGCCCCACCGCTCCTGTCATCGTGAGCCGATCCAGCAGGAGGTTGTGGGCCCGGTCCCACCGGGTGGCCTGGGGGTTGACGACGTAGAGGTCCGGGTCGAAGTGCTCGCCGAAGAGCAGCGCGAAGTTCTCCATCCCCACGCCCAGGATCGGCGCGTCCGGGAAACCTGCCAGCGCCACACCCCAGGCGAGGAATCGGGACTGCAGGCCGTCCCCCTCCAGGGTGCGCTCGACCAGCATCTCCAGCCCGGACAGGGAGAGACCGCTCAGCCAGGCTCCCACGGCCACGGCCGCCAGCACGAGCAGGCCGACCGCCACGCCTGCCGCCGACCGGGTTTCTCCGCCCCGCCAGCGGCGGAGCCCGAACCCCAGCGCGACCGCGAGCCCGGCGATCGCCAGGCCGCCCACGGCGGCCCGGGTGCCGGTGAGGACCAGGGCGTAGAGGGCGGCCGCTCCGACCCCCGTCGCGCCCGCCGTCCGGAGGTTCCCCTCGCTCCGGACCGCGGCGAGCGCCGCGGGTCCCAGGGCGAGCAGCAGGTAGGCCGCCAGGTAGCCCGGATTCCCGAACGTCCCCGGCACCCGGTCGCCTCCCGCCGGCACGGGAACGCGCCACGGCCCGCCGTGATGCTGGTAGACGGCCACCGCGGCCAGGAGGCCCGTCACGGCCAGGACGGCGCCCCAGAAATACCGCCAGTCCCGGCGGTCCGGCACGGCCCGCAGCCAGAGAAAAAGGAGCCCGAAGTTCACCCACCGCCAGACCCCGCCCATCCGCTCGAAATCGCCGAAGAGGCTCCGAATCGGGGCGTCGCCGGCCACCGCCCCGACCAGCGACCAGGCGACGAAGGCGGCCAGCAGCCACAGGAAGGGCTCGGCGGTGTCCCGCCGCTCCACCTCGCGGGCCAGGCCCCGCCAGATCAGATGGAGCGCGCAGAGCTGGGCCAGCAGGTAGAGGAGGAGCGCCCGCGGGACGACGTAGGGATAGAACGCGTCCGGCAGGAAGAAGAGCGGGGAGAGGGCCAGCGCGGTGAGGAGCGTCCGGATCAGACCCCGCTCACCACGTTGCCGGCTCGCCGGGGCGGCCGTCGTCCCGGGGCCGGAGGGCTCAGCCGTCGTCATCCGCCGACGGGCGGCTCCGGGAACCGGGAGGCCGACGCCGGCCCACCGACGATCGGGTCTGCTGCGTTACTGCTGGACGGCGAAGAACGTCAGGGTGCCCGACGAGCACTCGTAGCGGCCGGTGCTCAGATCGCCGTCGTCGACCTGCTGGTCGATGGTCTCGCAGTCGGGGGTGGCCAGCCCGGTCACGTCGATGGTGACCCAGGTCCCGCTGCCGTTCGCGGGGGTGCCGGTCGCCAGGCCGTTCTGCACGTCGCCGCCGAAGCCGGTCTCGAAGGCGGTGGCGCCGGTGGTAGTGGCGGTGGGATCCATGTTGATCTCCAGGTAGGAGCCGTTCCACCGCTGCTGCTGGCCCTCGTTGTAGGAGCTCCCGTCCAGGGAGGCGTCCTCGGTGGTCGTGGCGATCTCGAACACCAGGTCCTCGATGTCACCCGGGAACCGCGGGGAGACGTCGACCCGGAAGGCCTTCACGGCCGAGGAGACGCTCTCCAGGTCGCTGCTCACCTGGGTGGCGTCGCCCTTGTCGAGCTGGCTGAAGAGCTGGGGGGCCACGATGGCCACCAGCGCCGCCAGCAGCGCGACGACGACCAGCACCTCGATGAGGGTGAAGCCGGCCTTCCGAGCATATCTGACTGTGTCGCTCATCGTCGCTCCCCTTGTCTCGCGTAGTCTCGACTTCGATCCCCGGCCGGCCCGGCTGAGCGGCTCTCCGATCCGACGCCGGCGCCTCCCGCGTCAGCTATCAGTCGGTCCTGCTTCAGTTCTTCAGCGGAAGCGCCAGGAAGTACATCTTGCCGCTCAGGAAGCGGACCTTCCCGCTCAGCTCGCCGTCGCTTCCGTCGATCTGCTCGTCGACGTCGTTGAAGTCGGACGTGGCCAGCGCGTCGACGCGGACGGCGAGGAAGTTGTCCGCACTGGTATCGGTCCCGGTGGTGTTATCTACCGGATCGTAGATCCTGAAGTCGTTGACGATCTGCCCGTCGAACCCGGTCGTCCGGACAGTTTCGAGGCCCTCGTTCGTGTTCGAGGCGATGCCCAGATCGATGTACGGCCCGTCCCAGCGGTCGTTGTTCCCGGACGAGAAGCTGCCCTTGGTGGCGACGTCGGCCTCCGTTATGGCGGTGCTCGGTCGGTTCACCAGGTCCTCGACGTCCCCCGGGAGAACGTTGCGCATGTCCAGGAGGAACAGCTCCGCGCCGGACCGGATGTTGGCCAGGTCATTGGACACCACCGTCGGGTCGGCCTCGCCGACCCGGTTGGCGACCACCGGGAAGACCACGGCGGCCAGCAGGCCAAGGATCAGGACGGTGACCAGGACCTCCACCAGCGTGAAGCCGCTCTCAGCGTGTCGATCACTCATGGTCGAACTCCCTTCGGATGATGTTGCCGCGGCTGCCCGGATCCCCGGACGGCCGCGCTCCCCCTCTGGGGGACCTCTTCGTCGCTCCCGGCCCCCCCAGGGGCACTCCCGGCAGCGATCTCGATGAATGGTAGACCCAAGCCTTTTAGGCTAACCGTCTGTCTCCTGCGTCAGCAACGTTGTCCCCCGTCCCTTTACCGGATCCGGAACGCCATGTCGTCGCCGGCGACCGTCAGCTCGCCCACGCGTTGCTGGCCCGCGTCGGTCTCCAGCTCGCCGTTGGGCCCGGCCGAGACGGCGAAGACCGCGGTGCTGCTCCCGGTGTGGAAGCCCTTCACGTCCACCACGTACCGGTTGCCCCACGGGTCGGCGTCCACCGTCTCGATGTAGGGGCCCTGCCAGAACAGGCCCTGTCCGCGGCGAACTCCCGAAGGCGGATCGGTCGAATAGATCGAGCCCCCGCCCCCGTTGCTGATGAGCTGACCGGCGAGGGTGCCGACCTCGGGCGTGCCGCTGGCAACGAGCGACGGCCAGCCCGCGCCCGTAGCCGTCGGCTCGGATCCCGGCCCCACCAGCACTTCGAGGTTCGGGTTCCGGTCGTCGAACGCGGAGGTGCTCGAGAAGACCGGGCCCACGCCGACGTCTCGGTAGAACTGGTTGATGGCCGACCCGATCACCTTGACGTCCGAACGCGCCCGGGAGTTGCGGGCGTCCTCGACGTACCGGACCACCATCGGGGTCAGGATGGCCGCCAGCGATGCCACCACCGCCAGGACGACGACGACCTCGATCAGGGTGAAGCCGCTGCGGGATCGGCCGGAGTCGCGTTGGTCCATCTTCCTCTCGTTCTCCTTCCGGATCTGGCCGTGCCGGGACGGTCCCGACCGACGGCTCATGAAAGGGCACGTCCCGTGCCAGAGCCCGGGCTGGCGGGCGTAGGTCCGACGCGGGGACGAGTACGATCCTTCATATCAAGGTAAAACAGGGAGTTACACGTCCCTGGCAATTTCCGAGAACTCCGGAACGGAGCGCTGACAAAGCGAGAGGGGCCCCACGGCCTACAATTTTTGTAGGTTGGAGGCGGGCGCCGGGGTGCGGCGAGCTACAGGACGTGGAGGAGGGGAAGCATCAGCCCTCGTCCCGTCCGGACTCCCCCTCCCCGCCGTCGGGACGGTAGTCGTCCGGATCGATCCCGTACTTCTTGACCCGGTACCAGAGGCTGCGCTCGGCGATGTCCAGACTCTCGGCCGCCCGGGCCTGCACGCCCTCGTGCCGGGCCAGGGCTCGCCGGATGAGCGACTCCTCCACCGAGGCCAGCATCTCGTCCAGCGACGACGCCTCCTTCCTCTCGCCCTCCTCGCTCGCCTCCTGCGCCGGAGGCGCCACCCCGTCGGCCCCCTCCTGTCCCTCCGGCGCCGGGACCGATCGCACCGCGTCGGGCAGGTCTGTCGGCCGGATCGTCCCGTTCCCGGCCCGGACAGCAGCGCTCCGCAGGGCGTTCCGGAGCTCCCGGACGTTGCCTGGCCAGTCGTGGGCCAGCAGCTCCGCCATCGCCTCCGACGAGACTCCCCGGACCCCCAGGTCGTCCTCCGCGCGCAGCTGCTCCAGGAACGCCGTCACCAGGGAGGGCACGTCCTCGCGGCGCTCCCGGAGGGCCGGCAGGCGGAGGGGGAAGACGTTGAGGCGGTAGAAGAGGTCCTCCCGGAAACGTCCCTCGTCCACCTCGTGCTGGAGACGCTTGTTCGTGGCCGCCAGGATACGGACGTCGGTGGTGATCGTCTCCGAGCCGCCCACCCGCTCGAAGGCCTGCTCCTGGAGCACCCGGAGCAGCTTCCCCTGCAGCTCCCGGGGCAGGTCGCCCACCTCGTCCAGGAAGAGGGTCCCCCCGTCGGCCTGCTCGAACTTCCCCTTCCGGCGGGAGGTCGCGCCCGTGAAGGCCCCCTCCTCGTGGCCGAAGAGCTCCGACTCCATCAGGCCCTCGGGGATGGCGATGCAGTTGACCTCCACCAGGGGGCCGTCCGAGCGGCCGCTCCGGCGGTGGATCTCCCGGACCACCAGCTCCTTGCCCGTCCCGCTCTCCCCTTCCAGCAGCACCGGCAGGTCGGTTCTCGCCACCCGCTCGATGCTCCGGAAGACCTCCCGCATCGCGGGACTCCGGCCCACCAGCTCCCCGTAGCTCTCCTCCTCCACCCGGTCGGACCGGAGCCGCCGGACCTCCCGGGCAAGCCGCTGGCGCTCCAGCGCCCGCTCCACCACCACCCGGAGCTCGGCGTTGCGGAACGGCTTGGTGAAGAAGTCGTAGGCGCCCCGCTCCACGGCCTCCAGCCCCAGGTCCCGGGAGCCGTCCCCCGTGATCATCACCACGGGGAGCTCGGGATCGGACGCGCCCAGCCGGTCCAGCACGTCGAGCCCGCTCCCGTCGGGCAGCCGGATGTCCAGCACCACCACGTCGGGCTCCTCGGCCACGGCCCGCTCCAGGGCCTCCCGGGCCGTGGCGGCCTCCACCACCTCGTGGCCTTCCTCCTCCAGCGTCTCCCGGAGGACCAGGCGCATCGGCTTCTCGTCGTCGACCACCAGGATGCGCGCCACGTCTCACCCCGCCGGCAGGAGGACCCGGAAGGTCGTGCCGGCCACACGGTCGCTCTCCACCTCGATCCGCCCCCCGTGGAGGCGCACCAGGTACCGTGAGAGCGTGAGTCCCAGCCCGGTGCCGCCGGCCCGGCCGCTCTCGAAGGGCCGGAAGATCCTCGCCCGCTCCTCTTCCGGGATATAGGAGCCGGTGTTGTGGACCTCGAGGACCAGCTCCCCTCCGGGGCCCCGCTCGCTCCGGAGGGTGACCCGCCCGCCCTCGTCGGCGTGCTCGGCGCCGTTGCGGACGAGGTTCTCCAGCACCTGACCCAGCCGGTCCGGGTCCACGGAGATCCGCTCCGGCACCTCCTCCCCGCGCTCGGTTCGAAGCTCCACGCCCCGGCTCGCCGCCTCGGCCTCCACCGCAGACCTCGCCCGGGCCACCATCGACGCCACCGTCACCTCCTCGCGCTCCAGCCGACGGGGCTGGGCGTAGTCCAGCACCTCGTCCAGGTAGCCCACCACCCTGTCCACCCGGTCGGTGACCTCCTCGAGCCCCTCCCGCTTCGGATCGTCCTCAGGCAGGCGATGGGCGATCAGCTCCGCCAGGCTCCGGAGCGAACCCAGCGGATTGCGGACCTCGTGGGCCACTTCCGCCACCAGGGTGCCCAGCGCGGCCAGCCGGTCGCGCCGCTCCAGCAACATCTCCCGCGACTCGGCCCGATCGGCGGGCTGGAGGGTCAGGAGCACCACAGGCCCCTCGTCCGCACGGATCCCGGCCAGCGAGAAGCCCGACGGGGACGCGTGGGCCCGAGCCCGCACCGGAACCTCGCCCCCGTCGGGGACGTCCACCGCCAGCTCCTCGGTGACGACCGTCCGCCGATCGCCCGGCCCGGCGGCATCCACCTCCTCCAGACAGCGGCGCACCATCGCTCGCAGCTCCACGTTGGCCGCCCCCCCGCCCGGGAGGTCGTCCACCGAGCGTCCCTTCAAGTCGTCGCCGCCCGCCAGCATCGCTCGGGCTCGCCCGTTGGCGTGCAGGATCCGGCCGGACGCGTCCAGGCCCACAACGGCCTGCTCCATCTCTTCCAGGAGGGCGGCGTCCAGGCGCACCTCGTCCAGCACCGCCAGGTATTCCTCGATGGTCCGGTGGGCGGCGGCGACTTCCTCGGCCGGCGAGACCGGGCCCGCCGTCTCGCGTTCACGGTCCCGGCGCACGGGGAGGCGATCCTTGTGGGGGAGCGAGGCGCGCATCTCCCCCAGCCGCTCCTCCAGCTCCCGGGTGAGGTCCTCCAGCGGCTGCTGGAGGACGTGGACGAACCACCAGCCGAAGCCCCCCGCCGCCAGGCTGAAGCCGACCACCACCAGAGTCGCCCAGAAGCGGGCACGGGTCGCGTCGGCGGCTGGGTTGAGGTAGACCAGGAGGTTGATGGCGCCGATCCCGGCGGCCAGGGCCACGAAGGTGAGGGTGACCGGAACGCCGACGGCCAGGCGGAGATGGCCGGCTCGCCGCCGGCCCTCTTCCGGGTCCCGCTTTCCGTTGCCCACGGGAGGGTCGGGGTCAGCCCCCGCCCGGGTTCCGCCGGAGACGCTCGACATGGCGCCGGATCTGCACCCTCAGGTCCGGCGACCCGGCGTCGGCCTCGAGGAAGGCCCGGTAGTGATCCACGGCCTCCATCCGCTGGCCGGCCGCCTCCAGCACCCGGGCCAGGTGGTAGTGGGCCAGCGGCTCGCCCGGGGCCACCTCCAGGGCCCGCTCCAGGGCCCGTCGGGCCGACGTCAGGCGCCCCATCTTCCGGTACGCGACGCCCATGTTCGCGTAGGCCTCGAAGGAAGCCTCGCCGGATACGAGCACCTCGCGGAACGTCTCCACCGCCGCCTCCGGCCGGTCCTGTTCCAGGAGCACGATCCCCAGGTTCGTCCGGGCGGAAGGGTAGTCGGACCGACGGGCCAGCGCCTCGCGCAGCGCCTCCTCGGCTTCGGCCGGCCGATCGAGCTGGTGCAGGACGATGCCCAGGTTGTTCCACGCCTCAACGTAGCTCGAGTCCGCCGCCAGCGCCCGCCGGTAGCGGGCCACCGCCCCCTCCAGGTCGCCGGCGTCCGAGAGACGGACCGCCTGGCCGAAGTAACGCCGGGCCTCCTCGGACTGCACGCTCTCCGGTGAGACTCCGGAGGCCCCGCCTCCCGTCCGGGCCGACGAAGGAGCCTGGCTGGCGGCCTGGTCGTCTCCGAGGTCCACGGCCACCTGCCGCGAGCCCCCGTCGAGCCCCCCGCCCTCATCGCCACCGGGGCATCGCTCGGCCGGGAAGCGTGCCGAGGGGGAGGACGACCGACCCGCCTTCCTCACCCAGTATCGCCCGAGGACCCGCTGCACGAATTGGCGAGACTCGGTCGGGGAGATCCGGTCGGCCTTCGGGTCGACCCGTCCCGCTCCGGCGTGCCAGGCCCACAGGGCGTCCCGTGGCGAGCAGAACCTCTCGAACAGATCCCGGAGGTGGGCGGCCCCCAGCTGGAGGCTCGTCTCGGGATCGTGCAGCCGACTCGGGTCCTCCAGGCCGAAAGCGAGACGGGCCGTCTCGGGCATCATCTGGGTGAGACCCAGGGCGCCGGCCGAGGAGACGGCGGCCGGATTCCAGTTGCTCTCGACCGACACCAGGGCGGCCACGAGCGCTGGATCCAGCTCGTACTCCCGGGCCGCGCGTAGGGCCAGGGCTTCGAGAGAATCCCGCTCCAGCGGCTCCGGCTCCGCGACAGGCCAGGAAGGCTCACGGGAAGCCTCCTCCGGTTCAACTCGACCTTGCGTCCCGGACCGTTCGGTCGCGGGCGAATCCGGCGACTCGCCCCGTCCGGTCGCGTGCGTCCCTTGGCCCGACGCGTCCTCTTCGCCGCTTTCTACCGCGGCCCGATCGGAACCGGCCCGAACCGGAGCGGACCCGGAGGAATCCTCGGCGGCCGGTCCGCCCGGGCGGGACGAACGCTCCGATGTCCGGGCGTCCGACCGCGGCGCCGCCCGCGTATCCGCCCCGCCCGAGCGTTCACCGCCGCCACCCGCCGAGGCCGACGCGACCGTCGAGGATCCGGACGGGGCCACGGAATCGAGCCCTGCCGCGGCCGCCGTCCGGCCCGAAGCCCCGGATCCCCCGGAGGTGGCCGACCCGCCCCCCGCCAGGCCGTCCCAGGCGAGCCAGCCGCCGCCCACGGCTACGGCCAGCGCGATGCCGGCGGCCGCCGCGGCCCGGGGCGGCACCCGCTTCTCGCCCCGCCGGGGGAGATCGAGCATGCCCGACAGGCCGGGGTAGCCCTCGTCCTCAAGCCGCTTCTTCTCGGCCTCCGCCTCGGCCGTCCGCAGGGCGTCCTCGATGGCGCTCACGCCGGGATCTCCTTCAGACGCCCCACATCAGGAAACGCTTCCGCGGGGCCTCGCCCTCCACCGTCCGGATCCCCTCCCGGACCACGTCGCGGTCGATCTTCCGGGTGCCCTCGGCGTAGCCTGCCAGCAGCGCCTTGTCGCACGCCTTGTTGATCAGCCGCGGGACGCCGCCGGAATACCGGTGGATGGCGGCGATGGCCCCTCGGCTGAAGTTCACCTGCCCGCCGCCCCCCGCGATGGAGAGACGATGGCGTACGTAGCCCGGGACCTGGTCCCGCGCCAGGGGGGTGAGGTGGTAGCGGATCGCCACCCGCTGGTTGAGCTGGCGGAGGTGGGGCAGCTCGAGCATGTCCCGGAGCTCCGGCTGGCCGACGAGGACCACCTGCAGGAGCTTCTGGGTCTCCGTCTCCAGGTTCGTCAGGAGCCGGACCTCCTCCAGCACCTCGGGCGCCAGGTTCTGCGCCTCGTCGATCAGGAGGACGGCGTGGGATCCCTCCCGGAGCTGGTCCAGCAGGAACTGGTTCAGCCGGTCGGTCATCTCCTTCTTGGTGGTGGCCCCGGACGTGTCCAGCCCGAACTCGTCCAGCACCGTCTCCAGCAGCTCCTGGGCGGAGACGCTGGGGTTGAAGACGAACGCCGTCTCGCAGTCCTCCTCGCGGAGCGAGTTCAGCACGGCGCGGAGCAGGGTGGTCTTCCCCGTCCCCACTTCCCCGGTGATGACGACGAATCCCTCGCGTCCCCGGATCCCGAACAGGAGGTGCTCATAGGCCCGGCGATAATCGTCGCTGAGGTAGAGGTACTTCGGATTGGGGGTCAGCTCGAAGGGCTTCTCTTCCAGGCCATAGAAGTTCAGGTAGTGCACCTAGCCTCCCCCTTCACCCGGCTGCCACATGCGCTGGAGGTCCATCCGCCGCTGGGCCGCCCGCTCGTCGGCGTCCGAACCGCCCTGCAGGTGGGTGGTGATGAAGATCACGAGCTGACTCCGGGAATCCGAGCTGCTGGAGTTGGAGAAGAGCCCGCCCAGCAGCGGGATGTCCTTCAGGACCGGGACCCCCTGCTCCTGCCGCCGGTTCTTCTCCTGGATCAGCCCGCCGATGACGATGGTCTGGCCGCTCTTCACCTTGACCATCGTGTCGATGGTCCGGACGTCCAGGATCGGCTGCCGGTCCCCGGCCGGCGACTCCGCCACGCCCTGGATCTCGGTCACGCTGGGCCGGACGTCCATCATGATGGACCCGTCCCTCGCCACCTGCGGGGTCACGTCGATGACCACGCCCACCGGGATGACGTTCGGGATGAACTGGCGCTCGCTCGGCACCACCGTGCCGTCCGAGACGATCGGCTGGCTCTGGACCGACGAGAAGAAGACCTCCTGGGTGGTGGCCTGGAGGACGGCCTTCTGGTTGTTCAGCGTCGACGTCCGCGGGCTGGAGAGGGTCCGGACGTCGTTCTCCTTCGAGAGCGCCCGGAGGATGGCGTCCACGTCGGTGCCCGTCACGTTGACCGCGAAGTCGTTGTTCTCCTGGCCGCCCAGGACCGCCTGGTCGATGGAGACGTCGCCCAACAGGGCGTTCCAGTCGAGGCCGAAGCGCGACTCGTCGCTGAGCTGGACCTCGACGATCTCCGCCTCGATGAGGACCTGGCGCTCCACCGCGCCCTGCACCGCGTCCATGTAACGCTCCACCTGGTCCAGCTCCTCCGGCGTGGCCGTGACCATGATCAGGCCCGCGAACGGGTTCACCACCAGCCGCCGGCCGGCGCTGTCGGAGCGGGTGAAGGCCTGGGAGTCGCCGGACCGCGCCCCGGTGCCGAGGCCGGGCGCCAGCCCGGTCCGCTGTCCCCCGCCCCCGTTCTCGCGGTCGTCCCCCGATGCCCGGCCGAAGACGATGGACTCCAGCCCGTCGGTGAGGTCCTGGAAGACCTCGCCGGTGCTGGAGGAGCTGATGGTGCTGGTGCCGGCTCCGAGGCCTCCGCCGCCGAAGCCGCCGGCACCTCCGCCCAGGCCGCCGCGGCCGCCGGCCACGCCGCCCACGCCACCTACGCCGTCCAGGCCGGCGCCTCCCTGTGCCCCGGCCTGGTTGCCCCCCGCCGTGACGCCCCCGCCCAGCCGACCGGTCCCGGCGCCTCCGCCCCCCCCGGTGAGGCTCCCGGCGCCCACGGTGAGCGTCTTGAAGCCCTGCCGGCCGGTGACGGCGTAGTTGAAGGGGAAGACCCGGGTCTCCAGGCGCTGCTTCTGCACCCAGACGGCCCCGCGCCGGTACTCATAGCCGTAGCCCAGTGGCGTGAGGACGTAATCCAGGGCCCGGGTCAGGCTGACGCCCTGGAAGTCCACGGTGACCGTGCCCGTGACGGCGGGATCGATCACGAAGTTGATCCCGCTCTCCAGGGAGAGGGTCCGGAGCAGGGGCCGAACGGCCACGTTCGTGCCCGAGAAGCTGATCTGCTCCTGCGTGAGGGCGGCGGGCAGGGTGTCGGACGCCGCGTCGGTCGTCCGGCGGACCGGGAGGTCGGGAAGGGTGTCCCGGGGGGCGGGCCGCTCCTCCTCATACGCCAGCTCCTCCGGCAGCTCCGGCGGAGGGGAGGGCTCGCCCTGGTCGGGGGCGGTCCGGCTGCTGGCGCAGCCGGCAAGGCCGGCGAGGAGGAACGCGCCCACGGTCAGGCACGCGGCGAGGCTGGCCGCCCCGCCCGATGTCGGATACGTTTTCCGCATGTCAGTCCCTCGCTTGCAGGACCCCCGGCGCGTCCCCGAAACAGGCGAACAGGCCGGCGATCCGCGGCTCTCGGCACGACGTACGGCCGCTCCGGAGACGCCGGAACGACGGACTCTCCATGCGGATGGGGCAGGACAAGCCCAATATGGACTGTATAATGGTGCCAGGAAACCCTCGATGTCAAGCGGCATGACCCTGCTCGAGATCGTCGTCGTCCTCGCCGTCGTGGCCACCCTGGCGGCCGTGCTGACCCCCATCGTCTCCGGCTACCTGGAAGACGCCCGGCTCCAGCGGGCCCGATCCGACGCGGGCACCCTGGCCGACGCCCTGCTCCAGGCCCAGCGGGACCTCGGGGATTTCCCGATCTTCGTCGACGGCTCCCCCTCGGCCCGGACGCTGGACGATCCGTCCACCTTCGACGTCCTGCTGGGGCCCGGACGGGTCCCCTCCTTCGCCGGGGCCGGCTGGTCGACCGCCCACGACGGGGGGAGCGACGCGGACCAGCTCGCCGACCAGCTCGTGTCCAACGCCCCCGGCTATCCGACGGAGGGACGCTTCGCCTGGCGCGGCCCGTACGTCGAGGAGCCCTCCGCGGACCCCTGGGGGACCGCCTACCTGGTGAACGCCGAGAACCTGCGGCCCGCCCAGGGGGACGCGGCCTTCGTCCTCTCGGCCGGCCCGGACGGGACGGTGCAGACGGACTTCGACCTGGACCGGACGGGGGGGAACGTGGCGCCGGCCGGGGACGACGTCCTCGTCCGGATCCGGTGATCCCCCCGGTGGAGCCCGCCCCGCGACCCGGCGCGGCCCCGGGCTACACCATCCTCGAGGCGCTGGTGGTGCTGGCGATCGTGGGCATCCTGGCCGGGGCGCTGGTCCCGCTGCTCTTCGACACGCGAAAGCGGGACCGGGCCGAGGAGACCGACCGGCAGCTCCGGGCGCTCAAGGAGGCCATCGTCGGGCGGCGGACCCCCTCCGAGGCGGCCTCCGAGCGAAGCTACGGCTTCGTGGGCGACCTGGGCCAGCTCCCGGACAGCCTGGAGCAGCTCGTCGTGCCCGACGGGCTCCCCGTCTTCGGCGTGGACCCGGTCGCCGGCCTGGGCGCCGGGTGGCGGGGGCCCTACCTCCCGAGCCGGCTCACCGACCGGGAGGCGCCGGTGGACCGCGACGCCTTCGGCCGTCCCCTCCGCTACGCCGCCCGCGACACCGTGGTGGACGGGACCGCCTGGGTGGGCTGGATCCGGAGCGCGGGCCCCGACGGGGCGCACCGGACCGCCGACGACCTGGTGGCGCCCCTGCTGGCGGCCGAGGTCCGGGCCGACCTGCGGGGCTTCCTCACCAGCGGTCCCGGGCGGGTCTTCGAGGGCGCCCCCGTCTCGGTCGCCTTCCGCCGCGAGGGCGTCGTGGTCGACACCGTGGTCGCGACCGACAGCACGGGGCTCTACCGCGTCGACGGGCTGGCCCAGGGGCCCGTGGTGGTCCGGGCTGCACGGAACACGGGCGGCCAGAAAACCGGCTTCGTGCAGGGCTCCCAGACCGTCTCGGGGAACCAGTTCGCCAACGTCTCGTTCGAGATCGCCAACGTCTCGTCGAGCCCCGCGACGCTGACCTCGGTCACCGTCTTCGTCGAGGACGGGTTCCGGGACCGCTGCTACCGGGAGTTCGCCGTCAACGGCGACCAGATCCTCCCCACCGGGGGGGGCTCCAACATCCGGTGCCACGGGGAGCAGCTCGTCTTCGTCAGCCCGGTGACGCTGGAGGCCGGCTCCGCCTCCGGACGCGGCGCCTCTCGCCGCGAGGCCGCCCTGGACGCACCGACGGTCGTGGCGCCGGAGCTCGGGCTGGGGGGCGAGACCGGCGGCGCCACCGGCACGGCGCTGATCGAGCTGAACGACTGGCGGGTGAGCAACGGCTCGGGTCCCCGGGCCGACATGCGGGGGATCGAGCTGACCGTCCAGTTCAACGGCGGGAACGAGATCACCCTGACCTTCGAGGTGCCCCAGTGACGCGCCGATCCCGCTTCGAGGCCGGCTTCACGATCCTGGAGGCCGTGGTGGTCCTGGGCGTCGTCGCGGCGCTGGCCGGGATCCTGGTGCCGCTGGGGTTCCAGATCCTGGAGAACCGTCGGGAGGACGCCGCCCGGGAGCAGCTCCTCCGGATCCGGGCGGCGATGCAGGGCAGCGATCCCTCCCGGGTCGGGGGGCGCCGCCAGGGCGGCCCGCCGGGAGGCGAGCTGCCCGGCACCTTCGGCTTCGCAGGCGACCTGGGGGCCCTCCCGGACACGCTGATCCAGCTCGTCGTCCGGGACACGCTGCCCGCCTTCGCGGCGACCGACGACTTCGGGCTGGGCGCGGGCTGGCGGGGGCCCTACCTCTCCACCGGCTCGGCGGACGAGCCGACCGAGGCCTTCCGGGATCCCTTCGGACGCCCCATCCGATGGGCGAAGAAGGACACCACGGTGGACGGGGTGCTCTGGGCGGGCTTCCTCCGGAGCAGCGGGCCCGACCGGGAGCGGGGCACCGCCGACGACCTCACCGTGCCGCTCCCGGCCGACGAGGTGAAGGGCTCGGCCACCGGCTTCCTCCGCCACGGCTCCGGCCAGCCCGTCGGGAGCGCCCCCCTCTCCTACGCCCGGAGGGTCGAGGGGCAGGTGGTGGTGGACTCGCTGGCGACCGACACCCTGGGCCGCTGGCAGGGCCCCGAGCACGTCTTCGGCCCGGCGGTGGTAACCACCGGCGCGCCCGGCGGGGGCCCGCGACTCGGCCACGTCCGCGGCCTCGACCGGGTCTCCGGCTCCTCCTTCGAGGACGTCTCCTTCCGGGTGGTGAACGTGACCGACGACGACGTGGTCGTCACCAGCTACACGGTCACCTGGAACCCGTCGGCCACCACGGGCTGCTACACGGACGGGCGCTTCGGCGGGGTGGACGTGTCGGGCGGCGGCACGAACCGGACTTGCAGCGGCGAGACCCTGACCTTCACCGTGCCGGTCCGGGTCCCGGCGGGCGCCGCCTTCGGCGCCTCGGTCACCGAGCGGCGCTTCGAGCTCGACCGGCCGTCCCTGGTGGCCCCCGAGCTGGTGGTCGCCGGCGAGGCCGGTCGGCGGGGTCGGGGCGAGGCCCTGGTGGAGCTGCTGAATTGGACCGACTCCGACGGCAACCCGGTGAGCGTCGCCGGTCTCCAGCTCACGGTCCAGTTCAGCGACGGCAGCACCATGACTTTCACCGTCCCGACCCAGTGATCGGCCCGGCGGACGCACCGGACCGGCCGGACGCGAGGGGCTTCACCCTCGTCCAGGTCGTCCTCCTGCTGGCGCTGGGGGCCCTGGCCGCCGGCCTCCTGATCCCCCTCACCTCCCAGCTCCTGGGGATCGAGAGGACCGCGCGCACCGAGGACCAGCTCCGGCGGCTGAAGGCGGCCATGGTGGGCGACCGGGAGGTCCAGAGGGGCCTGGACCGGACCGCCTTCGGCTACGTGGGCGATTTCGGCCGCCTCCCGGACAGCCTGCCCCAGCTCCTCCACCCCTTCGGCCAGTCGGCGTTCGGCGTGCGGACCGACCGCCGGCTGGGGGCGGGGTGGCAGGGCCCCTACCTGCTGCCGGAGACGCTCAACGACACCGCGCGGATCCACCGGGACGCCTGGGGTCGTCCCCTCCGCTGGACCACCCGGGACAGCGTGGTGGACGGCTCGGTCTGGACCGGGTGGCTGCGGAGCGCCGGCGAGGACGGCGATTTCGACACCGGGGACGACGTGGTGGTGCCGGTGCTCCGGACCGAGGTCCTCTCGGACACCGTCCGTGGGGTGGTGGCCGACACCGCCGGGGAGCCGCTCCCCAACCGCGCCGTCAGCCTCACCCTGCGCCGGGACGGCGCCCTGGTGGACACGACCGTCTTCACCGACAACGCCGGCCGCTTCACTTTCCGCAACGTGCCCCTGGGCCGATCGCTGGTCCGGCTGGGAACCGGGAGTGGCGGCTCCGAAGGCGGGGGACGGCTGGAGCTGGTGCCCGGCAGCGTCCTCGAGACGACCATCCAGGGTGACAGGACGGTGCAGTTCGAGATCTTCAACCCCGGCGACACCGAGGTGGTGATCACCAGCGTCCGGGCCACCTACAACACCACGGCGTTCTACCGCTGGGTGAAGAGCGAGCAGCCGGGCCAGGCGCAGAAGGACCTCTTCGATGCCCAGGCCGTCGGGGGGCCATGGCCCGGCAGCGGCGACCTGGTGAGCTTCACCGAGTTCGACACCATCCCGCCCGTGGGCCAGACCATCGAGAGCCAGGTCTCGCCCCTCTCGCGCGTGGTCCTGGTGGACGGGCCCCTCATCGTCCTGGACTCCCTCCTGCTGGCCGAGGCCGGCGAGAGCGACATCGGCGAGGAGGCGGCCGCCACGATCATCCTGCGGGATTTCCGGTCGAACAGCCAGGGACAGGGGCAGCCGGTGAACATGACCGGTGTGGACTTCACCATCGAGTGGAGCGACGGCTCCGTGATGAGCTTCACCACCCAGTAGGGGGACGGGGCCGGGCGGTTCTCAGTTCGGCATCGGGAGCTGGACGACGAGGCGGCGCCCCCGCCACCGGACGACGACCTCGCCCCGGCGGATCTCCACCACCTCCCCCCCGCCCCGGACCGTGTCGCCCACCCGGACGACGCGCCCGTCCACGACGGCCGCGCGGCGGTCGCGGCCCACCATCACGGCCGAGAGCTCCCAGTCCGGTGGCTGGACCTCCTGGGCCGGAGGGTCCGGATCCGGCTCCGGATCGCCCGCCAGGATCCCGCTCCGGGCCAGCGGCTCCCGGCCCCACCCGCTCCCGTCCGACCCCGCTCGGACCCGGTCGAGCACGGCCGGGTCCCGGAGCACCGGACGGCCTTCCGCGGCAGCCTCCACCAGCGGTGACGCCGGCGCCGTGGCGCTGTCGGCCTCGGCCCCGCCGCTCGCGCCGGCGTCTCCCCCGTCGGCCGGCTCACCGCCCTCCCCTCCCCCTGCGCCCGCGGTGGCGCCCACCACCTGGCCGGCCGGCTCCTCGTCGCGGAGGAAGAAGTACCACACGTCGTAGACGACCGCCGCCGTCAGGAGCACGGCCACCGCCGCGATGAACCACTTGTTCTTCAGCATCGGCTCACTCCTCCCGCTCGGGCGCCAGGATCCGGAGGCGGAGGAACGCGCGATTCTCGGGCACCTGCCGATGGAGATGCAGGGAGTCCACGACCACGGGCACCGGCAGGTCGCCGAGGCGCTCGAGGAAGGACGCCACCGGGCGCGTGCCGGCCTGGAGGTCCCCTTCCACGGTGAAGACCCGCAGGTCGCCCAGCACGCCGCCGTCCGAGGGCGCGCCGCGCCGGTTGAACAGGGGCGAGCCGGACCCGGCCTCCTCGGCCGAGGAGGAGAGCACGGTCAGCAGACCCGACCGGAGACCGCCCGGCGCTTCCGCGGAGGCGCGCCGGAGCCGGGCGCGGAGCGAGTCCGCCGCCGCCGTCAGGGAGTCTGGCGCCGGCTCGAAGCCCTGCAGACGTCGCCGCTCGACCTCCAGGCGCTCCGACGTCCGGTCCGCTTCCGTCCGGACCTCCGCCGCCCGCTCCTGCAGCGGCCCCACGACCACCAGCCGTCCCAGCCCGTACACCAGCAGGGCCGCCACGACGGCCAGGGCGACGCGCACCGCCGGACGCTGCTCGGTCAGCCGGAGAAGCAGGCTGTCCACGTCAGCCCCCTCCCCGGGGAGAGCCATCCAGCAGGGTGGCCTCGATCCCGAAGCGGACCTGGAACGCGCCCTCGGGGAGACGGCTGATCTCCTGGTCGCCCGAGTTCACGTCCAGGAAGACCGGCGAGCCCTGGAGATCGGCCAGCATCTCGCTCACCCGCCGGCTGGCCTGGGAGGCGCTGGCCCCCGTGGCGCGCCCCTCCAGCCGGAGGGTCCAGCCCCCGGCACCGGCGTCCCAGGCGAGCGAGTCGACGGTGATCCCCTCCCGCACCGCCCGGCTCAGGCGCCGCAGGGCCGCCGGCCCCAGGAGCGACTGCTGGTCGGCCAGCTCGGCCAGGTGCAGGGACGCGCGGGCCGAGCGCTCGCGCGTCCGCTCCTGCCGGAGCCTCTCCAGCCGGGGTCCCAGCGCCGACAGCTCCTCCTCCACCCGCTCCAGCCGCTCCTGGGCGCTCGAGAGCGAGCTCCAGGTCAGCCCGGCGTGGAGGGCCGCGGCGAGGAGGCCCGCCCCCACCGCCGCGGCCGCGCCCCTGAGGAAGCGTCGACGGATCCGGGGCAGCTTCGCCGAGAGGGGCAGGAAGTCCAGCGGCGAGGCCTCCGGCCGGGCCGCCAGGAGCAGGGCGACCGCGTGGTCGCCCTGCCGGCGCAGGAACTCCGTCCCGTGCGGCATGCCCTCCAGGTCGAGGGAGGCGGGGAAGGAGAAGGTCTCCACCCGGGCCCCGGCCAGCTCCTGCTCCAGGCGGGAAGGGAGATCGTCGCCGCCCAGGCCGGGGCCGGCGAGGATCATCCGGTCCAGGTCGGCGTCCGGGGCCCGTGAGCGGAGGAAGGTGAACGACTGCTTCACCTCCCGCAGCAGGCCCTCGG
>CAYVFM010000007.1:19867-26994 GCA_964450995.1 uncultured Gemmatimonadota bacterium
CCCTCCCGGCCGCCGAACTGCCAGGCCCGCACCTCGAGCCCCTCGACGGTGTCCGCCCCCATCTCGCGCTGCAGCTCGTTCCCCGCCACGGTGGCGAGCTCCTCCCCCCGGAGAGGGGGGAGCTGGAGGGTCTGGTAGACCGATCCCGGGGACGCCGGCAGGGCGAGGGCCACGGAGTCCGGGACGACGCCGGCCGCGTCCAGCTCCCGGGCCACGCTGCTCGCGAGCGTCTCCCGCCCGCCCCCCTCCACCTCGCCCCGCCACCGGAGCCGCCATCCCCCCCCGACCGCCTCCAGGGCGACGCCGCGCGCCCCTCCCTCGGCGAGCTGGATCCCCAGCCTCACGTCGCCCACGGCTCAGGTCCCGATCTGCTGGATGACGGAGTAGATCGGCAGGTAGACGCCGAGCGCCACGAGGGCGATCAGCCCGCCCAGGAGCAGGATCACCGCTGGCTCCATGACCGAGAAGAGGCGGTCCACCGTCCGGGGGACTTCCCGGTCGTAGAACTCCCGGACCTTCTCGAGGCTTCGATCCAGCGAGCCCGTCCGCTCACCCACCGAGATCATCTGCAGGACGAGCCCCGAGAACTCGTCGGCGTCCTCCAGCGCCTCGGTCAGGGTCGCTCCCATGCCGACCTGCTCCCGGGCCTCGCGGAGGTGCCGCTCCAGGACGGCGTTGTCCACGACCGATTCGACCAGCTCCAGGGCCCGCATGATCCCTACCCCGGCGGCGTAGAGGGTGGCCAGGTTGTGGGCGAAACGGCTCAGCGCGACCTTCCGGTGCACGTCGCCGACCACCGGCGCCTTGAGGAGCATCCAGTCCAGCGCGTAGCGCCCCCGCTCGGTTCGCCGGGCCACCACGAAGCCGATCACCGCGGCCACGACCAGCCCCGCCATCACGGGCCACCAGGTCGAGAAGGCGTCGCTGAGCAGCATCAGGAAGCGGGTGGGAGCGGACAGCTCCACCCCGAGCTCCCGGACGGTCCCGAGCAGCCGGGGGAGCACGAAGTTGAAGAGGATCACCACCAGGATGCCCACCCCGCTGAGGACGATGGTCGGGTAGATGGTGAGCTGGCGGATGTCGTTGATCAGCTCGTCCTGCCACTCCATGTAGGAGGCCAGGTCGAGCAGGACCTCCTCCACGGTGCCGGTCTCCTCCCCCGCCCCGACCATGTTCACGTAGAGCTCCCCGAAGACGTCCTCGTGATGCGCGAGGGCGTCCGAGAGCGAGGACCCGGCCCGGACCCGCTCCCGGAGATCCCGGACGATGGGCAGCATACGATCCGGCATCGTCTCCTCCAGCCCCGAGAGGGACTGCAGGATGCCGATGCCGGCGTCCAGCGAGGTGGAGAGCTGCAGGGTGAAGAGGATGAGGTCCTGGCGCTTGACCGAGCCGAGGAAGAAGGAGGACCGCTGCCGCTCCGGCCCGGCCTCCTCCAGCTCCAGGACGAACTGTCCCTGGTCGCGGAGCTGCTCCTCGGCGGCCTCCCGGCTCGGCGCGGTGACCTGGCCCTGGTGCATCTCGCCCTCGAGGTCCCGGGCGCGGAAGCGGTAGCTCGGCATCGGTCGGTCAGACCGCCACCCGGAGCACCTCGTCCACCGTGGTCTCCCCGTCGAAGGCCCGCCGGAGCCCCTCCCGGAGCATGGTGGACATCCCTTCCTCCACCGCGGCCTCGCGGATCTGGCTCGCGTCCGCCCCGCGGAGGATTCGTTCCTGGATCGGGTGGGTGACCCGGAGGTACTCGAAGATGCCCACCCGGCCCTGGAAGCCGGTGTCGCCGCAGCGCCGACAGCCCACGGCCCGGTAGAGGTCGGCCTCCTCCAGGGCCTCCTCGGGAACGCCGTGTCGAAGCAGGTCCGCCCGCGTGCCCTCGCTCAGCTCGGCGGGCTCCCGGCACGAGGTGCAGAGGAGCCGGACCAGGCGCTGGGCCAGCACGCCCACCAGCGAGGAGCTCAGCAGAAAGGGCTCCGCTCCCATGTTGAGGAGCCGGGGGATGGCCCCGGCCGCGTCGTTGGTGTGGAGGGTGCTGAAGACCAGGTGGCCGGTGAGGGCCGAGCGGACGGCGATCTCCATCGTCTCGGCGTCCCGGATCTCGCCCACCAGGATCACGTCGGGATCCTGCCGGAGGATGGATCGCAGCCCCACGGCGAAGGTCAAGCCCGCCTTGACGTTGATCTGCGACTGGCGGATCCCGGCCAGCTCATACTCGACGGGATCCTCGATGGTCATGACGTTCCGCTCCCGGTTGTCCAGCTCCGTGAGCGTGGAGTAGAGGGTCGTGGTCTTGCCGCTCCCGGTCGGACCGGTGACCAGGAGGATGCCGTGCGGATTCTTGACGTCCTCCCGGTAGGCCTTGAGCTGGTCCGACGTCATGCCCAGCTCCTCGAGCCCGCGGACCAGGCGGTCCTTCTGGAGGAGCCTGGCCACCACGCTCTCGCCGTGGACGACGGGGAAGGAGGAGAGGCGGATGTCCAGCTCGTCGCCGTCCACCCGGACCATCGATCGTCCGTCCTGGGGAAGGCGGCTCTCCGAGATGTCCATGTCCCCGATGATCTTCAGGCGGGTCGTGACCACCGACTGGAGCTCCTTGGGAATGCGGGGCCCCGGGCGGAGCACGCCGTCTACCCGGTAACGGGTGTGGACCTCGTTCTCCCGCGGCTCCACGTGCAGGTCGGACGCCCGCCGCTGCACCGCCAGCCGGAGCAGCTCGTCGATCAGCTCCACCACCGGCGCGGCCTCCGACAGCTCCGCCTCGCCCCCCTCCCGCTGACGGACCTGCTGCACCGACGCCTCCACCAGCTCCTGGATCCGGCCCTCGGCCCGGTGGATCTCCTCGTCCTCCGGATAGTGCCGCTCGATGGCCTCCTGGACGTCGCCCTCGGCGGCCCAGGTCATCTCGACGATGCGGCCGGTCCGCCGCTGCAGCTCGTCGCGGAGCTCCGCGTCCAGCGGCTCCGGGGTGGCGATGGCCACCGTGGTGGGCGACCGGCGGATGGGGAAGACGGAAAGGCGTCGAGCCACCTCCCGGGAGACCAGGTCCAGCGCCCCGGGCTCCGGGTGCAGATCCTCGCCGGACACCTCCGGGATCCCGAACATGTCGGCCAGGATCCGCTGGACCTCCTCGTGCCCCACGGCGCCCATGTCCACGAGGATCTGTCCCAGGAGCTGGCCGGAGGACTCCTGTCGCCGGAGGCCCTCCTCGAGCTGATCCTCGTCGATGAGCCCCGACTCGAGCAGGCGCTGGCCGAGCCGGCCGTCGTCAGCCACGGCGACCCCCGCCCCTCATCCCGCGACCGACCGGTAGACCTCCCGGACGGTCTCCTCGACGTCGTGGATGGGCTCCCAGCCGGTGGCCTCGCGCAGGCGGCGGGCGTCCCCGACCCGCCGCGACACTTCGTCCTCCCGGACCCGGTCGTCCTCGACCTCGACCTCCACGTCCGCGTCGAGGGCCGCCTCGTCCAGGACCCATTCCAGGATCTCCCGGATCCGCACGGCCCGGCCCGAGCAGACGTTGTAGGCGGCGTCGGGCTCGTCCAGCTCCATCATCAGGCCGAAGGCGCGCACGCCGTCCCGGACGTCGGTGAAGTCCCGCTCCACGTCCAGGTTGCCCACCTTCATCCGGGGAGGCTCGTCCCCCCGCGCGATGGCCGCCACCTGACGGCAGAAGTCGGGCACCACGAAGTGGGGCTGCTGTCCCGGGCCGATGAGGTTGAACCCCCGGGCCACCATCGCCCGGATCCCGTCCGCCCGGCGATAGGTGTGGGCGGCCATCTCCTGGCACGCCTTCGAGAGCCCGTAGACGTTGGAGGGTCGGAGGTGCAGGTCCTCTCCGAGCGGCTCGTCCGGGACCCCGGCGTCGCCGTACGCGTCGCCCGAGCCCATCACCAGGATCCGGGGGTCGAAGTCGGGGAACTCTTCCCGGACGCTCAGCACGGCCTCGCAGAGGTTCACCGTGCCGCCGGCGTTGACGCGCATCGCCTCCTCCGCCTGCTGGCGCGCCAGGGCCCCGGAGGCGAAGCCCGCCAGGTGGTAGATGCGGTCGGGCCGGGTGGCCGCCAGGACCCGGAAGAGGGCGTCGTGATCCCGGACGTCCGCCGCCTTCCAGTCCACGGCCGCGAGCTGGGCGGGGCTGAGCGTGCTCCGGGTCGGGGGGAGGGTCAGCGCCGAGGCCGACACCTCGACGCCCCGCTCCAGCAGGTGGGTCAGCAGGTGCTCTCCCACGAAGCCGTCGGCCCCGGTGACCAGCGTCCGGACGGTCACGCCCCGCCTCCGCCGTCGGCCGCCCACCGTGCCAGGGGCCGGGCGGCGTAGGTCACCACCAGGTCGGCCCCTGCCCGCCGGATCGAGAGGGCTGCCTCTCGCAGGGCCGCGTCGCCGTCGATCCAGCCCCGCTCCGCCGCCGCCCGCACCATGGCGTACTCGCCGCTCACCATGTAGGCGGCCGTCGGGAGCGCGAAGCTCTCCGTGACCCGGCGCAGGACGTCCAGGTACGGCAGCGCCGGCTTCACCATGACCAGGTCGGCTCCCTCCTCGACGTCCAGCGCCACCTCGCGCAGGGCCTCGTCCCCGTTGGCGGGATCCATCTGGTAGCCACGGCGATCCCCGAACGAGGGCGCGGACCCGGCCGCGTCCCGGAAGGGCCCGTAGAAGGCGCTGGCGTACTTGGCGGCGTAGGAGAGGAGCGCGGTGTGCTCGAGGCCCTCCTCGTCCAGGGCCCGGCGGATCGCCCCCACGCGCCCGTCCATCATGTCGGAGGGCGCCACCACGTCGGCGCCCGAGCGGGCGTGGCTGACGGCCTGCCGGGCCAGCAGCTCAAGGGTGGGGTCGTTCAGCACCCGCCCCTCCTCGACCACCCCGCAGTGGCCGTGATCGGTGTACTCGCACAGGCAAACGTCCGTGATCACCACCAGGGACGGAACCGTCTCCTTCAGGCGACGCACCGCCTCCTGCACCACCCCGTCCTCGGCCCAGGCGCGGCTGCCCCGGGGGTCCCTGTCCTCCTCCCGCGGAACACCGAAGAGGAGAACGGCGCGGACGCCGTCCTCGCGGGCCGCGGCCGCCTCCTCCGCGACGGTGTCGGGCGAGAACCGCTCGACGCCCGGCATCGAGGGGACCGGCTCCCGGACCCCGGAGCCGGCCCGGACGAAGAGCGGGAGGACGAAGTCCGACGGGGCCACCCGGGTCTCCCGCACCAGCTCGCGCAGGCCCTCGCGCCGCAGGCGCCGGGGTCGGACCGCGGGAAACGAGCCGGGGGGGCGTTCCGCGCGGGTCATTCCGGGCCTCCCGCCCGGGCCTTCTCGGCCTCCACCAGCGCCCGGACGAGGCCGGGGATCGTGTACTCCTCGGCCACGGTGTCCGGGGGAAGGTCCAGCTCCTCCGCGGTGTCGGCCGTGATCGGACCGATGGCCGCGACCCGGGCCGAGCCGGGGTCGCGGCCCACCAGCCGCACGAAGTTCCTGACCGTGGAGGAGGCCGTGAAGGTGAGCCAGTCGATCTCGCCGGCCCGGAGACGTGCGGCCAGATCCCCGGCGTCGGGGTTCGCGACCTCCGTGCGGTAGGCGGTCACCTCGTCCACCCTCGCTCCGGCCTCGCGCAGCTCCCGCGGCAGCAGCTCCCTCGCCTCCTCCGCCCGGGCCAGGAGCACCCGGGCACCGTCCAGGCGCGCCGCCTCCGACAGGGCCTCCAGGAGTCCCTCGGCCCGGTACTCCTCCGGCACGACCTCCACCGCCACCCCGGCCTCCCGCAGCGCGTCGGCGGTGGAGGGACCGATGGCGGCGACCCGGACCCCCTCGAAGGCCTCGGCCGGTCGCCGACCCGCCTCCTCCAGGGCGTCCAGCACCCGCCGCACCCCGTTGACGCTGGTGAGGATCGCCCAATCGTAGCGGTCCAGGGAGGCCACGGCGTCCCGCAGCGGCCCGGGGTCGTCCGGGGGTCGGATCGCGATGGTCGGGAAAGCCACCGGCTCCGCGCCTAGCTGTCGCAGGGCGTCGCAGAACGGCCCGGCCTGGTGCCGGGGGCGGGTGACCACGACCGTGCGTCCCTCCAGGGGACGGTCGGTCACGGGCCGCGGCGGGGCGGGTGAGGGAAGAGGCTGATCATCGGCGGCGAATATAGGACCGTCCATCCGGCCGGCCAAGCGGCGACGGCTGGCGGGACCGGGTACTCGGCGGGAGGCTCCGGGAGGGGGTCCCGGGCCCTCGCGAGGCCCGGATCGGGCTGCCCGGCTCGCCGTCAGGGCGCCTTCGTGACCTTCCCCGCCTTGATGCAGCGGGTGCAGACCTTGACGCGCTTCTTGGAGCCGTTCTCCAGGATCTGGATCTTCTGGAGGTTGGGGAGGCTCCGACGCTTCGTCCGGTTGTTCGCCGGACTCACGTTGTTGCCGGAACGCGGCCCCTTGTCGCAGACGTAGCAGAAGTTGGCCATCTTTCCTCGCGCGTTCTACCGGGATCCCCGGGCCCCGTGGCCCGCGGCGCCGGATCAGCTCTGGATGTCCAGCGAGTCGAGCAGCAGGAAGGCCGCGGTGGACGGAAGGTCGCCGGCTTGCGCCGAGTCCACCGCCCCGCGGCCCACCCAGGCGTCACGGATGGAGTCGTTGAGGGTGTAGAAGCGTCCGCCGACGGTCACCCTGTCACCCCCGTAGACGGTGGCCCCCTGCTGCAGCATCTGGGGATTCAGCAGCACCGGAATGGCGACCGAGTCGTTCAGGGCCACGGTGAAGACGCCGCGGCCCAGGCTCGCCCCCACCTCCACCGAGTCGAAGACCGCGTTGCGGCCGATGGCGGAGGAGGGATCCTCGGCCAGCGTGGCCGGCGTGACGGCTCGCTCTTCCTCCACCTGGGCCGAGTCCGGCGTCGCCGTCAGCGACGACTCGACCGACTGGGCCTCCTGATAGACCCACCAGAGGAAGCCGGCCATGGCCGCCACGGCCACGACCATCAGGAGCGAAGAGGTCCCCCGAAAGCCCGACGATCCCGCCATGAGTCCCGTCCCTTTCCGTTCGCCGGCGGCCGGGCGCTACCCGTCGCCCCGGCGGGTGAGCTCGATCAGCGCCAGCTCCGCCCCGTCGCCCTTCCGGGCGCCGAGCTTGAGGACGCGCGTGTAGCCGCCCTCCTGGTCCGCGTACCGCG
>CAYVFM010000008.1:0-26160 GCA_964450995.1 uncultured Gemmatimonadota bacterium
GGCGCCCGGATCGGGGAAGGTTGCGAGATCGGCGCCGGCTGCTCCATTCTCGGGCCGGTCGTCATGGCCGACCGCGTGCGCGTGCTCACGGGGGCCCGCCTCGGGACCGAGGGGTTCGGTTATGCCGAGGAGGCGCGGGGAGCCGTCCACTTCCCCCAGATCGGCGGGGTCGAGATCGACGAAGACGTGGAGATCGGGGCCAACGTGACGGTGGACCGGGGGGCCCTGGGCGACACGGTGATCGGCGCCCGGACGAAGATCGACAACCTCGTCCACATTGGACATAACGTCCGGATCGGAGAGGACTGCATGATCGTGGCCCAGGTGGGGATCGCCGGCAGCGTGGAGGTGGGCGACCGGGTCCAGGTGGCCGGCCAGGCCGGGATCGCGGGGCACCTCTCCATCGGGGACGGGGCCCGGATCGCCGCCCAGGCGGGCGTCATCGGGGACGTGCCCGAGAACGCCACCTACTCCGGCTATCCCGCCCGTCCCCACGGGGAAGCCATGCGGGCCAGCGCGGCCCTCTTCCGTCTGCCCGACCTGGTGCGGCGCGTCCGCGAGCTGGAGCGGCGCCTCGGCGACGAGGAAGGGGAGGAGGCGTGAGCGCCGGGGGCGAGGAGGCTCCCCGCCAGCGGACCCTGGCCGCGACGGCGGAGCTCGAGGGCACGGGCCTGCACGGCGGCCAGCCGGTCAAGGCCGCCGTCGGCCCGGCCGACGAGGACCGGGGGATCGTCTTCGTCCGGACGGACCTGGAGGGCGAGCCGGAGGTCCCGGCCCGCCTGGAGCACGTCAGCCGGGTGGAGTGGGAGACGGTGCTCTCGAAGGGCGACGTCAGCGTGCGCACCGTGGAGCACCTGCTCGCGGCCCTGGCGGCGCACGGCGTGGACAACGCCGAGGTCCGCCTCTACGGCGAGGAGCCGCCGGCGCTGGACGGGAGCGCCGCCCCCTGGTGCGAGCTGATCCGGGAGACGGGCGTCCGGGAACAGGACGCTCCGGCGCGGCTCCTGGAGCTCCAGGAGCCGGTGCGCCTCGAGGTCGGGGACTCGCGCTACAGCGTCCTGCCCTACGACGGCTATCGGGTCTCGTCGGAGATCGTGTTCGACCATCCCCTGGTGGGCCGGCAGTACGTGAGCGCCTCGCCGGGCGAGCCGAGCTTCTGCCGGGAGGTGGCCCCGGCGCGGACCTTCGGGTTCGAGGCCTGGCGCGAGCCCCTGCGGGAGCAGGGCCTGGCGCTGGGCGCGAGCCACGAGAACACCATCGTGCTCACCGAGGACGGACTGGCCGAGGGTGCCGAGCTCCGCTTCCCCGACGAGTTCGCGCGGCACAAGCTCCTGGACCTGGTCGGGGACCTGGTGCTGCTCCCGGGTCGGCTCCGGGCGCACGTCCTGGCCGAGCGCCCCGGCCACCGCGGGAACGTCGAGCTCGCCCGCCGCCTGGCGCGGAAGGCGGGTCGGAGCGGCCCGCCGGTCCTGGACATCCAGGACATCCTGGAGCACATGCCTCACCGGTATCCGTTCCTTCTTGTGGACCGGGTCCTGGATTTCGAGGCCGGCCGCCGGATCGTGGGCCTGAAGAACGTCACCATCAACGAGCCCTTCTTCACGGGCCACTTCCCGGATCATCCGATCATGCCGGGCGTGCTGGTGGTGGAGGCCATGGCCCAGGCGGGCGGGCTCCTCCTGATGAACGAGTTCGAGGACCCGGAGGACAAGGTCGTCTACCTGATGTCGCTGGACGACGTCAAGTTCCGGCGGCCCGTGGTGCCCGGCGACCAGCTCATCTTCGAGCTGGAGATGGTCCAGTTCCGCGGCCGCGTGTGCCGCATGCAGGGCGTCGGGCGGGTGGACGACGAGGTGGTGGCCGAGGCGAAGCTGCTGGCCCGGGTGATGGACCGATGAGCGGGGACGCGGAGGCCGCCCGGGACCGCTTCGGCGGAGCGTCCGGGACGGGCGGCGGTGCCGGCCACGCCCGGGCCGGGGCCAGCCGGACCCTCTGGGAGGAGCCGGGGGTCGTGCACCCGTCGGCCGTGGTGGACGACGAGGCCGAGCTCGACCCCTCCTGCAGCGTAGGCCCCTTCGCGGTGATCGGCCCCGGCGTGGAGCTCGGGCCGGACGTCCGGGTGGGCTCGCACGCGCTCGTGGAGCGGGACACCCGGCTGGGCGCGGGCTGCGAGATCCACCACGGGGCCGTCGTGGGCACCGACCCCCAGGACCTGAAGTACGAGGGGGAGCCCAGCACCCTGGAGATCGGTCCCCGGACGGTGATTCGCGAGTACGCGACGCTGAACCGGGGCACCGCCGCCTCGGGCGCCACCGTGGTGGGGGGCGACTGCCTGATCATGGCCTACGCCCACGTGGCCCACGACTGCCGGCTGGGCGACCACGTGATCCTCTCGAACAGCGTGAACATGGGCGGCCACGTGGAGATCGGGGACTGGGTCATCGTCGGGGGACTCACCGCCATCCACCAGTTCGTCCGCATCGGAGACCACGCGTTCGTCGGGGGCGCGAGCCGCCTGCCCCAGGACGTGGTCCCTTTCACCACGGTGTCCGGCAACCCCTGCGCCGCCTACGGGATCAACACCACGGGGCTCCGCCGTCGCGGCTTCGACGACGAGCGGATCAAGACGCTCCGGGCGGCCTACCGGTCCCTCTTCCGCTCCGACCTGAACCTGGGGGACGCGGTGGACCGGCTGGCCGAGGAGGGCCCCGATACCGAGGAGGTCCGGGAGGTCATCGAGTTCATCCGGGCCAGCGAGCGGGGCGTCACCACGTGAGCGCCCTGGCGTCGGCCGTGATCGGGGTCGGACGGCTGGGGCGGGAGCACGCCAGGATCCTGGCCGGGCTGCCGGAGGCCCGGCTCGTGGGGGTCCACGACGCCGATCCCGGGACGGGGGAGCGGGTGGCCCGAGAGCGCGCCACCCGGCATTTCGGCTCCCTGGAGGAGCTGCTGGAGGCGGCGGAGGCGGTGGTGGTCGCCGTGCCCACCTCCGACCACCACCCGGTGGCTCGCCGGGCCCTGGAGGCGGGCTGCCACGTGCTGGTGGAGAAGCCGTTCGCGACCACGCTGGAGGAGGCCGACGATCTGATCCGGATGGCCGAGGAGCGGGACCTGGAGCTCCGGGTCGGCCACGTGGAGCGCTTCAACGACGCCGTGCGGGCCTCGGCGCCCCACCTGGACCGCCCCCGCTTCATCGAGTCGCTTCGGCTGGCCCCCTTCCAGCCCCGGGGCACCGACGTCACCGTGGTCCTGGACCTGATGATCCACGACATCGACCTGGTCCTGGGGCTGGTGGAGAGCCCGCTGGACAGCCTGCACGCCGTCGGGACGCCGGTGCTCACCGACTCGGTGGACATCGCCAACGCCCGGCTGGTCTTCGAGGACGGCACCGTGGCCGAGATCACGGCGAGCCGGGTCTCGGAGGAACAGACCCGTACGCTCCGGGTCTTCCAGGCCACCGGGTACCTGCGGCTGGACCTGGCGGCGGGGCACGGCGAGTTCCTCCGGCGCAGGAACGGCCGCCCCGGCGACGCGAGCCCCCGCCCCGACGGCGCGGCGAGCCTGGAGGACGTCGTGGAGCGCGTCCCGCTCCGGGGCGACGGCCGCGAGCCGCTGAAGCTCGAGCTGGAGGCGTTCCTGGGCGCCGTCCGGGGCGAGGCCTCCCGCGTCGTCTCGGCACGAGAGGGGCGGGCGGCCCTGGAGATCGCCCACCGGATCGGCCGCGAGATCGAGCAGTTCTCGGCCGGCACGCCGGTCGGCTGACGGCCGCCGGGGCCGGGACGGCCGGGAGACACCCCGAACCGGAGGGACATCGTGAGCCTCTGGGAGATCCGGGAGCAGCGCAAGCGCCTGGGGAGCCGCAAGGGCAAGGCTCCCAAGACCCGGGTGCTGGTCCTCCTGCTGGTCCTGGTCCTGGTCCTGATCTGGGTCCTGGACGCCGTCGCGACGTGACGGCCGCCGGCCGCGGCGGTCGGACGGTCTTCCTCTCGGCCGGGGAGAGCTCCGGCGACCTGCACGGCGCCCGCCTGGCCCGGGAGCTCCGGCGCCGGGATCCGGACCTCCGGCTCGTGGGGCTCGGCGGCAGCAGGATGCGCTCGGCCGGGGTCGAGCTGCTCGAGGACCTCGACACCCTCGCGGTGATGGGCTTCGCCGAAGTCCTCCGCAGCCTCCCGGCCCTGATCGGGGTCCGGTGGCGGGTCCGGCGCTGGATCGAGCGCGAGCGGCCCGACCTGGTGATCCCCATCGACTACCCGGGCTTCAACCTCTCGCTGGCCTGCCACGCCTCGTCCCTGGACGTCCCCGTCCTGTACTACATCGCGCCCCAGGTGTGGGCCTGGCGGCCGAAGCGGGCCCGGAAGCTGGCCCGGTGCACCGACCGGGTCTGCGTCGTCCTCCCCTTCGAGGAGGACTTCCTCTCGGAGCATGGGGCCGACGCCCGCTTCGTCGGGCACCCGCTCCTGGACGATCCGGACCGCCACGGGGGGGACGGGCAGGGAGACCGGGAGCACGGGGACGCGCCGCCCGTGCTCGGCCTCTTCCCCGGCTCCCGGGCCCAGGAGGTCGAGCGCATCCTGCCCTCCCTGGGCGAGGCGGCCCGCCGGCTCCGGGACGAGCGGCCGGGGCTGGAGGTCCGGGTGGCCCGGGCCCCGGATCTCCCGCGCGAGCTCTACGGCGACCCCCCGGGACGGCTGGCGCCCCCGGACGAGGTGGCGGCGGCGGCCCGCGCGGCCCTGACCAAGTCGGGCACCGTCACCCTCCAGCTCGCCCTGGTCGGCGTGCCCATGGTCGTGGGCTACCGGGTCAACGCGCTCACCTTCTTCCTGGCCCGCCGCCTGGTGAGCGTCGATCACGTCGCGCTGGTGAACCTGGTGGCCGGACGCGAGGTGGTGCCCGAGCTGATCCAGGACGAGCTGACCCCCGACCGGCTGGTGGAGGAGGCGCGTCCGCTCCTGGAGCCGGGCTCGGGGCCGCGCCGCCGCATGCTCCGCGGGCTGGCCGAGATCCGCGAGGCCCTGGGGGATTCGGGCTGCACGCGGCGGGTGGCGGACGAGGCGATGGCCCTGGTGGAGGGGGCGGCGTGAAGGTGCCGCCGGCGCTCGGGGCGCCCCTGGCGGCCGGGACGGCCCGGGCCCTGGCCGCCACCTGGCGCTGGCGGCGGGTGGAGGCCGACGAAGAGGTCCGGTCGGTCCGGCCGCCGCTTCCGCTGGACCGGGCCGTCCACGCCCTCTGGCACGAGCACCTTCTCCCGCTGACCATGGCCCACCGCGGCCAGGGCGCGGTGGCGCTGGTGAGCGAACACCGGGACGGGGAGATCCTGACGCGGGTGCTGGACGGCCTCGACGTGGAAGCGGCCCGCGGCTCCAGCACCCGGGGCGGCGAGGAGGGCCTGCGGGAGATGGTCCGGGCGGGGAGGGAAGGGCGTCCCCTGGCGTTCACCCCCGACGGTCCGCGGGGGCCGGCCCGACGCTGCAAGCCGGGCGTGGTCCGGGCGGCGGCCGAGACCGGGCTGCCGGTGATCCCCCTGGGGGCCGCCGCCTCGCGCTTCCGGCGCCTGGAGAGCTGGGACCGCTTCCTGGTCCCGGCGCCGACCGCGGAGGTCTTCGTCTCCCGCGGGGAGCCGATGGCCGTGCCCGAGGAGGTCGCCGAATCGGACGGAGGCGGGGACCTCCTCCGGCGATGGACCCGTCGGGTGGAGCGGGCGCTGGAGGCCGAGCGGCGGCGCTGCGAGGCGGCGGCCGGACGGGGGAGCGGGGCGTGAGCGGGCGGCCCGGTCCCGGGGCCCGGCCCGGGGAGGACGTCGACCTGCGTTCGGCGGCCGAGCGCCGGCTGCGGCGGGCCTGGCGGCGTGGCGCCGGCCCGCTCCTGGGCGCGGCGAGCCTGGCGTACGGGACGGCCGCCGGCCTCCGGGGCTTCCTCTGGGACGCCGGGGTGCTGCGGCCCCGACGGACCTCGATCCCGGTGGTCTCGGTGGGCGGCCTGACGGTGGGGGGGAGCGGGAAGACGCCGCTGGCGGCGGCCCTGGCCGACGGGCTGGAGGAGCGGGGCCGGCGGCCGGGCGTGGTGACGCACGGCTACGAGGACGAGCTCGAGGTGCACCGGCGGCTCGGCCCGGGGCGGCCGGTGGAGGGCGGGGCCGACCGGGTCGACGCGGTGGAGCGGGCAGCCGCCTCCGGCGCCGGGGTGGCGGTGGTGGACAGCGGCCTCCAGCACCGGCGCCTGGCCCGGGCCGCGGAGGTGGTGGCGCTCGGGACCCGGGACCTGCGGGCCCGGGCCCGCCTGCCCGCCGGACCCCTGCGGGAGGGCTGGGCCGCCCTGGGCCGGGCCGACGCGGTGGTCCTGACCCGTCGGACCGGCGACCCGGACCTGCTCCCGGGCGCGGGGGACTGGCTCGGCGAGCGGCTCCCGGACACGCTCGCCGCGGCCTGCGAGATCCGGCCGGCGGGAGTGGCACCGGCGAACCGGGCGGCCCGGGAGGTGTCCGCGCCGGATCCGGCGGCGGCGCTGGCGTCGGTCATGCATCCGGAGCCCTTCTTCCGGGCGCTGGAGGAGCGGGGGCTGGCGCCTGAGGTCCGGGTCCGGCTCCCCGACCACGGCCGGCCGGACGCCGATCGTCTCGAGGCGCTGATGGAGCGAGCGGGCGACCGGGGGATCGTCGGGACCCTGAAGGACGTGGTGAAGCTCGAGGAGGCGGTGGGCGAGGCCACGCCCCTCTGGCACCTGCGGGACGAGGTGGCGTGGACCGTCGGGCGATCGGCGCTGCTGGACCGCATCGAGCGAATCCTGGAGGAGACCGCGTGAGCCAGCTCGACACCGTGGAGACGGACATCCTGGTCGTGGGGAGCGGCATCGCCGGCCTCACCTTCGCGCTCAAGGCGTCGGAGTACGCCGAGGTGCTGCTCCTGACCAAGAAGGACCGGGCCGACACCAACACCAACTACGCCCAGGGCGGCGTGGCGGCCGTCGTGAGCGACGAGGATTCCCCGGACCTGCACCGGCGCGACACGCTGGCCGCCGGCGCGGGCCTCTGTCACACCCGGGCGGTGGAGGAGCTGGTCCGGGAGGGACCGGAGCGAGTCCGGGAGCTGATGGAGTGGGGCGTCCGCTTCAGCCGGAGCGACGGCGAGCTGGCCCTCGGCCGGGAGGCGGGCCACAGCCGCCGGCGCATCGTCCACGCCGCCGACCTCACCGGCCGCGAGATCGAGCGGGCCCTCCTGGAGGCCGTCTCCGAATCGCCCCGGATCCGCCTGCTCGAGGACCACTTCGTCTGGTCCCTGCGCACGGCGGCCGATCCCGTCACCTGGAGGGCCCGGTGCGCCGGGGCCCTGGCGCTGGACGTGGAGGGCGGCGGCTGGCGGGAGATCCGGGCCCGGTCGGTCCTGCTGGCCACCGGGGGCTCCGGGCGGCTCTACCGGCACACCACCAACCCGGCCATCGCCTGCGGCGACGGGGTCGCGGCCGCCTACGACGCCGGGGCGGCCGTGGCGAACCTCGAGTTCGTCCAGTTCCATCCCACGGCGCTCCACCCGGCCGGCACCCACGCTTTCCTGATCTCGGAGGCGGTGCGGGGCGAAGGGGCCGTCCTCCGGACCCGGGACGGGGAGGCGTACATGGAGGAGCACCACCCGGCCGGGTCGCTGGCCCCCCGGGACGTGGTGGCCCGGGCCACCGACGCCGAGATGAAGCGGACCAGCGATCCCCACGTCCTCCTGGACCTCTCCGGCATCGCCCCGGAGACGGTTCGGGAGCGGTTCCCGAACATCCGCGAGGTGTGCGGCGAGCGCGGCATCGACCTGCCCGGAGACCCGATCCCGGTCGTCCCGGCGGCCCATTACCAGTGCGGGGGCGTCCTCACCGACTGGGACGGGCGCACCTCGCTGCGGGGCCTCTACGCCGCCGGGGAGGTGGCCTGCACGGGCGTGCACGGGGCCAACCGCCTGGCGTCCAACTCTCTCCTGGAGGCCGTGGTCTTCGCCCACCGCGCGGCCCGCCGGATGGAGGAGGATCTCCGCGACCTCACCCCGGCCCCGGGTCGTCCGGTCCGGCCGCCCCGGCTCTCGTCGGACGGCGAGGCGCCGGAGGCGGTGGAGGAGGAGATCCGCGACCTGATGTGGGAGGAGGTGGGCATCGTCCGTTCCGACGATCGGCTGGAGCGGGCCCGGGACCGGCTGTCCGAGCTGGCGGGGCTCCCGCTGGAGCGCGACGGGACGTCCGTCTCGGCCCTCCGCTCCCGGGAGGTGGCGTTCCTGACGAAGGTGGCGACCCTGGTGGTCCGGTGCGCCCTCCGACGCCGGGAGAGCCGGGGGCTGCACTACACCGAGAGCCACCCCCGCCGGGACAACGAGGCCCACCTCCGCGACACCGTGCTGGCCCGCTGAGGAGGGCCGCGTGCGTGTGCTGGTGCTGGCGGTGGGGACGCCGGGCGGGCCGGGCCTGGCCGGGGCCGTCCGGGCCTACGAGGAGCGGGCGGGCCGGTACTTCGACCTGGAGGTGGTCGAGGTGCGTCCGGCGTCCGGCGGCCTCGGGGACGCCGAGGGCCGCCGGCGTGAGGGCGAGGCCCTCCGGGAGCGGCTCCCGGGAGAGCTGGAGAGCTTCGCCCTGACCCGGGACGGGAAGGGCCTGACGTCCGGCGGGCTGGCCCGCCACCTGGAGCGGACGGCCACCTACGGGCGGGCGGGGGTCGCCTTCCTGGTGGGGGGCGCCCGGGGCCTGGACGAGGCGACCCTGGCGGCGGCCGACCACCGGCTGTCCCTCTCGCCGATGACCCTGCCTCACGGCCTGGCCCGCCTGGTCCTGGCGGAGCAGCTGTACCGCGCGGGAACCATCGCCCGGGGCGAGCCCTACCACCGGGGGGACGGATGAGCGGACCCTCGTCCGACCGACCCTGGTTCCGCGAGTGGTTCGGGGAGGCGTACCTGGAGGTGTATCCGCACCGCGACCGGGCCGAGGCCGAGCGGGCGGTGGAGCTGTTCCGCCGGGAGGCCTCCCCGGGATCCGGGGCCCGGGTGCTGGACCTGGCCTGCGGCGCCGGCCGGCACCTGGGCCCGCTGGCGGCCGCCGGCTTCCGCCCCGTGGGCCTCGACCTCTCGGACCCGCTCCTGCGCCGTGCGGCCCGGGCCCACGAGGGTCCGCTGATCCGGGGGGACATGCGGGCCCTGCCCCTGGCCGACGCCAGCGTGGACGCCGCCGTGCAGTTCTTCACCTCCTTCGGCTACTTCGAGCGGCGATCCGAGGACCGGAGGGTTCTGGACGAGGTCCGGCGGGTGCTGCGGTCCGGCGGCGCGTTCCTCCTGGACTTCCTCAACGCCCGCCGGGTCCGGGAGGAGCTGGTCCCGCGCGACGAGCGGGTGGTGGACGGGCGCAGGATCCGCCAGCGCCGCTGGCTGGAGGAGGGGACGGTGGTGAAGCGCATCGAGATCGAGCCCGACGACGGGGGGGAGCCCGACGTGTACCACGAGCGCGTTCGTCTTTACGAGCCCGGGGAGCTGGAGGCGATGCTGGGGGAGGCGGGCCTCCGGGTCCGGGACCGGTTCGGCGACTACGACGGGTCGCCCTTCCGGGAGGAGGCCCGGCGGCTGGTCCTGGTGGGGGCGGCGACGTGAGCCCCGGCCTCCCGCGCTTCCTGCCCCGGAGCCCCGCGGAGCCGGGCAGCCTGGCCGAGGCTCTGGTCCGGGGAGACGGGGACGCTCGGGCCCTGCTCCCCGAGGGCCGGGCGGCCCCGGGCCCGGCCGCGGCCGATCCCGGGGATCTGCCGCCGCTCCCCCCGAGCGGGACGCTGCCGCCGGGCGCGATCCGGGCCCCCGGCCCCGACGCACGCGAGCGGGCGGAGGCGGCGCTGGCGGGGGAGGGCGCCTTCGTCACCACGGGCCAGCAGCCGCTCCTCCTGGGCGGCCCCCTGTACGTCCTCTACAAGGCCCTCACCGCGGTGGCCGTGGCCGAAGCGCTGGAACGGGCCGGCACCCCGGCGGTGGCCCTCTTCTGGGTGGCCGGCGACGACCACGACTGGGACGAGGTCGGCCGGACCCGGATCCTGGACACCGGCAACCGCCTGCGGGAGCTCCGGCTGGAGCCGGACCCCGACCGGTCCGGCCGGGCGGTGGGCCCGAGCCCGCTCCCGGACCGGATCGCGGACCGGATCGACGAGATGGAGCAACATCTTCCACAATCAGAGTTTGTAGAGGGTTACCTCGAGCTTCTTCGAGGTGCATGGACGCCCGGCCGGAGCTTCTCGGAGGCGTTCGGGCGGACCCTGGAGGGCCTGCTGGCGGACCGCCCGCTGGCCTGGGTCGACGCCTCCGATCCGGCCCTCCGGCGGGCGGAGGCTCCCCTCTTCCGCCGCGTGCTGGAGGAGCCGGGCGCGGTGGAAGAGCGGCTGGAGCGGGGGAGCGAGCGGGTCCGGTCGGCCGGCTGGGAGCCGCAGGTGGAGCGGGAGGCGGGCGCGTTGCCCCTCTTCGTGGACACGCCCGGGGGACGGCGGCGCGTCCACCGGGCCGGGGAGGGCTTCCGCGTCGGCCGGGAAGGGGAGCGGGTGGCACGGGACCGCCTGCTCGGCGAGCTCGAGGAGGCCCCCGAGCGCTTCAGCCCCGACGTGAGCCTCCGCCCCGTGGCCTCGTGCCGGCTGCTGCCCACGGCGGTCACGGTGCTGGGGCCCTCCGAGATGGCGTACTGGGCCCAGCTCCCCGGGCTGTTCGCGTGGGCCGGGGTGCCGTTCCCCCGGCTCCGGCTCCGGGACGGCTGGACGGTGCTGGAGGACAAGAACGCGAAGGTGTTGGAGAAGCTCGACGCCGGGCCGGACGACTTCCGGGACGGCGGAGAGGCGCTGGCCGGGCGGGTCCGGGAGGAGGGCCGACCGGGGGCCGTGGACGAGGCCCTCTCGGAGGCCCGGACCGAGCTGGCCCGGGCCCTGGACGGGGTCGAGGAGGCGGTGGGCCGGGAGCTGCCGGGCATCCGATCGGCCGTGGGCAAGGCCCGGCACCGCGCCTTCGAGGTGCTGGACGAGCTGGCCTCGGCGGTGGACGACCGCGTGGACGAGCGGCACGCCGTCGTCCTGGAGCAGATCCGGAAGGCGTCGGCGCACCTCTGGCCGGACGGCCGGCCGCAGGAGCGGGTGCTCTCCCCCCTCTACCACCTGGCCCGCTACGGGAGCGGCTTCGTCCGGGCGCTGGAGGAGGCGACGCGGGAGAGGCTCCGTGGGGACCGGGATGAGTAACGTGCCGGAGCCCCCCTCGGTGGGCCGGTCGGCGGTCTCCGTGGGGGGCGGCATCCTGCTGAGCCGGATCTCGGGGTTCGCCCGGGACGTGGTCATCGGCGCCTTCTTCGGCACCGGCCTGGCGGCCTCCGCCTACAACGCGGCCCTCCGGATCCCGAACCTCGTGCGGCACTTGCTGGGAGAGGGCACGCTCTCGGCGTCCTTCGTCCCCGTCTACAGCGAGCTGCTGGAGGAGGACCCCGAGGGGGCGCGCCGGCTGGCCCGCGAGGTGCTCGGCGCGGTCATCGGCCTGGCCGGGCTCCTGAGCGCGGCGGGGGTGCTGGCGGCGCCCCTGCTGACCCGGCTGGTGGTGCCGGGCTGGGGGGCCGAGGCGGCGGCGCTGACGACGTCCCTGGTCCGGATCCTGTTCCCGATGGCCGGGGTCATGATCGTGGCGGCCTGGGCGCTGGGCGTCCTGAACAGCCACCGCCGCTTCTTCCTCCCCTTCGCGGCGCCCGTCCTCTGGAACCTGGCCCAGGTCGCCGGCCTCTTCGCGGGGGAGTGGGCCGGATGGGATCCGCTGGTGGAGGTCCTGGCCTGGTCGACGCTGGTCGGGAGCGGCCTCCAGCTCGCCGTCCAGCTGCCCTCGGTGGCGCGGCTGGCGGGCCGGATCCGACCCTCCTGGCGGTGGGACGGTGAGCGCCTCCGCACCGTGGTCCGCAACGCCGTGCCGGTGATCTCGAGCCAGGGCGTCTTCCAGATCTCGAGCCTCCTGGATTTGATGCTGGCCAGCGTGCTGCCCACCGCCGCGGTGGCCGGGCTCTACTACGCCCAGCGGCTCGCCTACCTGCCGCTGAGCCTCTTCGGGGTCTCGGTGGCCACGGCCTCGCTGCCCGAGATGTCCCGGGACACGGCAGCGCCGGCGCTCCGGGCCCGTCTCCGGGCGGGCTTCTTCCAGATCCTCTGGTTCGTCCTCCCGTCCTCGGTGGCGCTCATCCTCTTCGGCGACCTGATCACGGCGCTCCTCTTCCAGCGCGGGGCCTTCGGGGCGGAGAGCACGGCGCTGGTCGCCACGATCCTGATGGCCTACGCCCTGGGGCTGGTGGCCACCAGCTCGGTGAAGCTCTTCGCCAGCGGGTTCCACGCCATGAAGGACACCGTGACGCCGCTGAAGTACGCCGCCGTCTCGGTCGTGCTGGGGGTGGGGAGCGGGGCGGCGCTGATGTTCTGGCTCCGGGCCCGGGGGCTCGGGGCGGTGGCCGTGGCGGGGCTGATGGCCGGAGGCGCCCTCGGCGGCTGGACCAACCTCCTCCTGCTGTGGCAGGGCCTCCGCCGCGAGGTGGGCGCGGTCTTCGGCCGCGGGGAGCTGATCCGGGTGGCCCGGGTCGCCCTGGCCGCCGCGGTGGCCGGCGGGGTCGGACACCTGGCGCGGGGCTGGCTCTCGGCCCGGCTCCCCCCGGACGACCTGGTGGGGCGGGCCGCGGTCCTGGCCGGAACGCTCCTGGCCGCGGGGGTACCATACCTGCTGATCGCCGGGACGCCGCCCCGGGGCGCCCCGGAAGGCTGATCCCCTCCCCCCACAGCCCGATGACCCAGACCCCGACCGACAGGATCGAGCGGCTCAGGTCCGAGGCGTCCGATCTGCCGGACCGGCCCGGGGTCTACGTCTTCCGTGACGCCGACGGCGACGTCCTCTACGTCGGCAAGGCCAAGTCCCTCCGCTCCCGGGTCCGGAGCTACTTCCGGGCGGACGCGAGCCGCTCGGTGAAGACCCGCGAGCTGGTCCGCCGGGTGGACGACCTGGAGACCTTCGTGGTCGACGCCGAGGGCGAGGCGCTGCTCCTGGAGTGGAACCTCATCAAGGAGCACGAGCCGCGCTTCAACGTCGAGCTGCGGGACGACAAGAGCTATCCCTACGTGAAGGTCACCGTCCAGGAGCCTTTCCCGCGGGTCCTGGTGACGCGTCGGCTCGAGAGGGACGGCTCCCGGTACTTCGGGCCCTTCACCGACGTGGGCGGCATGCGGAGCGCCCTCCGGATGCTCAAGAAGCTCTATCCCGTCCGGAGCTGCCACTACGACATGCCGGAGGAGCTGCCCGACCGGCCCTGCCTCGACTACCACATCGGCCGCTGCGAGGCCCCCTGTGCCGGGCACCAGAGCCGGGAGGCGTACCGGTCGATGATCGACGAGATCGTCCGGGTCCTCTCGGGCCGGACCGAGGAGGTCAAGGCGGAGGTCCGCGAGCGGATGGAGCGGGCGGCCGACGAGCTGGACTTCGAGCGGGCCGCCGAGCTCAGGGACGTCCTGGACGGGCTCGTCTCCATGGAGCGCCAGCGGACGGCCGTGGACTTCCGGGGCGGGGACCGCGACGTCCTGGGCGTGGCCCGGGGCGGGGGCCTGGCCTGCGGCGTGGTGCTCCGCGTCCGGGACGGCCGGCTCCTGGGCCGCGAGGTCCACTTCCTCCGGCAACTCGAAGAGGAGGGTGACGAAGGGGCGGCCGCGGGGGCCTTCGTCAAGGGCTTCTACCTACGCCAGGACGACCTGCCTCCGGAGCTCTACGTCCCGGCGGACTTCGAGGAGCGGGGGCTGGTGGAGGAGTACCTCTCGGTGCGGCGGGACGGGCCCTTCCGGGTCCGGGTGCCGCAGCGGGGCCGTAAGCGACGCCTGGTGGAGCTCGCCCGGGAGAACGCCGCCCACCTCCTGGAGCAGGAGGGCCGGACGGCCGCGTCGGAAGAGGGGGGGGAGCGGGAGGGAGGCCCGGCTTCGCCCGCCGGGGCGCCCCGTGCCGCCCGGTCGCTGGCCTCGGCGCTGGAGCTGGACGTCCCGCCCCTGGAGCTGGTCTGCTTCGACGTCTCCACCCTGCAGGGCGCCGAGTCGGTGGGGAGCGCCGTCTGGCTCTCGGAGGGACGACCGAACAAGGACGAGTACCGACGCTTCCGGATCCGGGGCACCGAGGAGGGCCGATCCGACGACTACGCGATGATGCAGGAGATCGTGGGACGCTACTTCGAGCGCCGGGTGCGAGAGGGGGAGTCCCTGCCCGATCTGGTGGTGGTGGACGGTGGAAAGGGCCAGCTCGGCGCCGCCCGCCAGGCCATGGAGGCCGCCGGGGTCTCGGACCTTCCCCTGGTCGCGCTGGCCAAGAAGGAGGAGGAGATCCACCGGCCGGGGGGTGGGGCGACCGTGCGGCTGGATCGGGGCGATCCGGGGCTCCACTGGCTCCAGCGGGTCCGCGACGAGGCCCACCGCTTCGCGCTGGCGTACAATCGGAAGCTCCGGCGCCGGAGGACGCTCCGGTCCCGTCTCTCCGAGGTCGAGGGGGTCGGGCCTTCGCGGGAGCAGGCGCTCCTCAGGAAGTTCGGCAGCCTGGACGCCGTCCGGCGTGCCTCGTCCGAGGAGCTCGAGGAGACGCCCGGCGTCGGGGCCGCCACGGCCCGACGGATCCGGGAGGAGCTCGTGGCGGAGGACGCCTGATCGCCGCGGCGGGGGCGCCGTCGCGGTGACGGTCCGGACGCGGTTCGCGCCCAGCCCCTCGGGGGCCCTGCACCTGGGCAACGCCCGGACGGCGGTCCTCAACTGGGCTCTCGCCCGGCGGCACGGGGGTGCGTTCGTCCTCAGGATCGAGGACACCGACCTCTCCCGGGAGGACCGGGGCGCGGAGGCGGCGATCCTCGAGGGGCTCTCCTGGCTCGGCCTGGAGCACGACGAGGGGCCGGACCGGGGCGGACCCCGGGGACCGTACCGCCAGAGCGAGCGGGACACCCTCTATCGCGACCACGCCGAGCGGCTGCTGGAGCGGGACCGGGCCTACCGGTGCTTCTGCACCCCCGCGGAGCTCGAGGCCCGCCGGGCCGCCGCCCGGGAGACGGGCGAGGCGTCCGGCTACGACGGGCGCTGTCGGGAGCTGGACGCCGACGACCGCCGCCGGCTCCGGGCCGAGGGCAGGGAGGCGAGCATCCGCTTTCGCGCGAAGCCGGGGGAGGTCCGCTTCCGGGACCGGGTGCGGGGGGAGATCGCGGTGGACGCCGCCGACTTCGGCGACTTCGTCATCCTCCGGTCGGACGGCCGGCCCACCTACAACTTCGCGGTGGTGGTGGACGACCTGCTGATGGAGATCAGCCACGTGATTCGGGGCGCCGGCCACCTCTCCAACACCCCCAAGCAGGTGCTCCTCTACCGGGCCCTGGAGGCCGATCCGCCGGCTTTCGCCCACGTGCCCCTGGTCCTGGCCCCCGGCGGGGAGCCGCTCTCGAAGCGGACCGGCGCGCGGAGCCTGGAGGCCTACCGGAGGGAGGGATACCATCCCGACGCGGTGGTCAACTACCTGTCCCTGCTGGGCTGGTCCAGCGAGTCCGGGGACGAGTTCCTGTCCCGGGAGCGGATCGTGGAGGAAGCGGACCTGGATCGGGTCGGGGCGGCGGCCACGGAGCTGGACGTCGACAAGATGCGCTGGCTCTCGGGCCGGCACATCGCCGCCGAGCCCGTGGATCGTCTGGCCGAGCGCCTCCGGCCCCACCTGGAGGCGGCCGGCCTGGAGCTGGACGACCGGGAGCGCCGGGCGCTGGCCGGCCTGGCCCGGGACCGGGTCCAGCTCCTGGGGCGGGCCGTGGAGGAGGCCCGGGAGCTGATGGCCGAGCCCGAGCCCACGGGGGAGGCGTCACGGGCCCTGGCGGCGCCGGAGGCCGGCGAGGTGCTGGCCGCCGCGAGCTCGTCCTGGTCCTCCGTGCCGGCGTGGGAGCGGGAGGCGGTGCGGGAGGCCCTGGCCCGGGCCCGGGAGGCGTCGCCGACCGGCGGGGCGGCCTTCTACCACCCGATCCGGGCGGCGCTGACGGGGCGAGTGGAGGGGCCCGACCTGGGCGACGTCGCCTGGCTGCTGGGCCGGGAGCGGACGCTGGGGCGGCTCGCCCGGGCGAGCGGGCGGTCGGAGGAGCGAACGGAACAGGGGAGAAGCTGAAGAGATGTTCACGGGCGAGCTGGCGTGCGGCGCGTGCGGGCGGCGGGAGGAGGCCGCCCCGGGCGCCACGGTCTGCGGAGCGTGCGGGAAGCCCCTCCTGGCCCGATACGCCACGGACGCGGGGGTCGATCCCGGCGGGCTGGTGGAGGCCTGGAGCGGCCGGTCGGGGGGCATGTGGCGGTTCCGGGAGCTCCTGCCCCTCCGGGAGGGCGAGCGGCCGGTGACGCTGGGCGAGGGCTCGACCCCGCTGGTCCCATACCCCGATCCGGGCGGCGAGCTGGAGGGGATCGACCTGCTGGTGAAGGACGAGGGCCGGAACCCCACCGGGAGCTTCAAGGACCGGGGCCTCTCGGCGGCCGTGACCCGGGCCGCCCGGGACGGCGCCGGCGCTTTCGTCATCCCCAGCGCCGGCAACGCCGGGGCGGCTCTCTCCGCCTACGCCGCCCGGGCCGGCCTCCCGGCCCGCGTCTACCTCCCCGCCGACACGCCGGAAGGGGTCCGGCGTCGCTGCCGGGACTTCGGGTCCGAGGTGGTGGAGGTGGACGGCCTCATCGACGAGTGCGGCCGGCGGGCCGCCGAGCATGCAGAGGGGACGGGCGCCTTCGACGTCTCGACCCTCCGGGAGCCGTACCGGGTGGAGGGGAAGAAGACGATGATGCTGGAGATCCTGGAGGCCTCGGGATGGCGGCCGCCCGACGCCGTGGTCTATCCGACCGGGGGCGGGACGGGCCTCATCGCCACCTGGAAGGTGCTGGGCGAGCTGGCGGACCTCGGCGTCCTGGACGGGACGCGGACCCGCCTCTACGCGGTGCAGGGGGAGGGGTGCGCCCCGGTGGTGCGCGCGTGGCGCGAGGGGCGCGAGGAGGCCCGGCCCTGGGAGGCCCCGGAGACGGAGGCCTGGGGCCTGCGAGTCCCGTCGGCCCTGGGCGACTTCCTCGTCCTCCGGGCCCTCCGCGACTCCGGCGGCGGGGCGGTGGCGGTCCCCGACGAGGCGATGCGGGCGGGCGTCCGGGAGCTGGGCTCGCGGGCCGGCGTCCACGCCTCGGTGGAGGGAGGGGCGACCCTGGCGGCGGCCCGGGCGCTGGCCCGCTCGGGGGAGATCGGGGAAGGGGAGCGCGTCGTCCTCTTCAACACCGCTCACGGGCTGGTCTACTGAGCGCCCGGACCCGGACCGTGGCCGGGGGCTTCGGGTAGGAAGGGGGCCGAAGCGGGGGGCCCGGCGGGCTCCCGGCCGGTGCGAAGTCGGACCGACGATGACAGCCGATCAGCGAAAAGGGAGCGAGACGTGGTGAAACGAACGGTTCGCGCCGGGGGAATCCTCTTCCTGGCGGGCACGATGCTGGCGATGGCCCCGGTCCTCCTGCGGGCGCAGGAAGGGCAAGGGGAAGGGGAAGCGGAGGGCGGCGAAGGGCCGGAGTGTCCCCTCCAGGGGAAGGAGATCACCCGCCAGGCCCGTGACATGCTGGTCCAGGCGAGCAAGATCGACTCGATCTCTCCGGACCAGGCCCGGCGCAACTACCGCGAGGCCCTCACCCGGCTCCGGCTCGCGCTCAAGCAGGACAGCTCGGACGCCACGGCCCACCTGCTGGCCAGCCGGGCCCACATCGGCCTGGACGACTACGCGGCGGCCGATTCGATGCTGGATCGCTTCACCGTGCTCCTGCCCCAGGAGCCCTGCCGGCAGGTGGCGCAGCGCGAGCGCCAGGCGGCCTGGGCCCAGGCCTACAACTCGGGCATCCGGGCCTACCAGGCCGGGGAGGACTCGACCGCGCTGGAGCGGTTCGAGCGGGCCAACCGGATCCAGGGCGACCCGCGGTCGCTCAACAACGCCGCCCTGCTGAGACAGCGGGCCGGCCAGACGGAGCGGGCCGAGGAGCTGTACCGGCGCTCCATGGAGATCGCGGAGATGACCGAGCAGCTCCGGGCGGCGGCCATCAACCTGGCCGAGCTGCTCCGGAACCAGGGGCAGACCGACTCCGCGCTCGCCATCTACCAGAGCTACCTGCAGGACAATCCCGGCGACGTGACGGCCACCATCAACTACGCCGTGGGCCTGCGGACGGCCGGTCAAGAGGACAGCGCCCAGGCCGTCTTCCAGACGCTGCTGGAGCGCGACGACCTGGGCTTCCGGCAGTGGTTCAACGTGGGGCTGGGTCTGATGGATTCGAACTCCTACCAGGGCGCCATCCGGGCCTTCCAGCAGGCCCGCTCGGCCCGGCCGTTCGACAAGTCGTCCATGGAGAACCTGGTGCAGGCCAACCTGGGCGCACGGAACTTCGGGCGGGCCGCCAGCCTCGCCGACAGCCTGGTCGACTGGTACCCCTATCAGAAGGGGCTCTTCCGGGCCCTGATGCAGGCCCTCGACCGGCAGGGCAACACCGAGGCGGTGCAGCGGATCCTGCCCCGGATGCAGCAGATGCCGCTGGAGTTCCCGCAGCTGAACATGATCCAGCAGTCCGAGGGCACCTACTTCGTCCGGGGGCAGGTCACGGGACGGGGCATGGCCGGCCAGGAGGTGACCCTCCCCTTCGAGTTCTTCGACGCGCAGGGGGAGGTGGTGACCACGGAGGAGGCCACGGTCACGCTGCCCGGCGAGGGGCAGACGCAGGCGTTCCAGCTCCAGGTGCAGTCGGATCAGCCCATCGCCGGCTTCCGCTACGGCGAGGTGGGAGGCGGCTCCTGAGCGAGGGCTCGACCGCCTCCCCCGCGTCCGGCCGGTCGACGGCGCCCCCCCACCGGGGGCCGGGCCCCGGAGCGGCCGAGCGGCTGCCGGTGGTGGCCATCGTGGGCCGGCCCAACGTGGGCAAGTCCACCCTCTTCAACCGGATCATCGGGCGCCGGCAGGCCATCGTGGCCGAGCGGCCGGGGGTCACCCGCGATCGCCAGTTCGCCACCTCCGACTGGGCGGGCACGCCCTTCGTGCTGGTGGACACGGGCGGGCTGGTCCACGATCCCGATCGCCCCATGGAGGACGCGGTCCGCGACCAGGTGATGATCGCCATCGAGCGGGCCGATGCGGTGCTGCTCGTGGTGGACGCCCGGACCGGCGTCCACCCGGTGGACGAGCACGTGGCCCAGCTGCTGCGGCGGTCGGATCGCCCGGTGGTGCTGGCGGTCAACAAGGTGGACGAGCCGGTGGGCGACCGCTCGGAGCTCGACTTCTACCGACTGGGGCTGGGCGACCCGACTCCCCTCTCGGCGCTGAACGGGAAGGGGAGCGGAGACCTCCTGGACCGGGTGGTCGACGCGCTGCCCGAGCCCCGGGAGCCCTCCGACGCCCCGGCCGCCGATCTGCGACTGGCCGTGGTGGGGAAGCCCAACGTGGGCAAGTCGAGCTTCGTGAATCGGCTGCTGGGCGAGGATCGGGTGATCGTCCACCGCGAGGCCGGGACCACCCGCGACGCCATCGACACCTACCTCGAGTACGGGGACCGGACGCTCTGCCTGATCGACACGGCGGGCCTGCGCCGGGGCTCCAAGGTGAACGACGAGGTCGAGTTCTACAGCCGCCTGCGGACGGTGGCGGCCATCGAGCGCGCCGACGTGTGTCTGCTGATCACGGACAGCGACAGCGGGGTCTCCAACCAGGACTTCGCCATCGGCCAGCAGGCCTGGGACGAGGGATGCGGGCTCGTCTTCGTGGCGAACAAGTGGGACCTGATCGAGGACAGCGGCCCCGGGGTCGTGGACGAGTTCGTCGAGGCCCTGCGTGATCGGGCGGCCTACCTCCGGCGGGTGCCGGTGCTCACCGCGTCGGCGAAGACCGGGAAGCGGGTGCGGAAGGCGCTGGACCTGGCGCTGGAGGTGCAGGAGAACCGCCACCGACGGATCGCCACCGCCGAGGTGAACGAGGTGCTACGGGCGCTGGTGGAGCGCCGCCAGCCGCCCCAGGGCCCGAGCGGGGACGTGCGGATCTACTACGGCACCCAGGCCGGCACCGTCCCGCCCCTGTTCGTCCTCTTCTGCAACCGGCCCGAGGAGCTGAAGGGCCATTACGTCCGGTACCTGGAGAACGGCTTCCGGGAGGCCTGGAACTTCGAGGGGGTGCCGATCCGGATGAAGGTCCGGGAGCGGGGGGGCGGCGGACCGTGATCCAGGTGGCGCTGCTGGTGGCGGCGGCCTACCTGCTGGGCTCGGTCCCCTCGAGCTGGATCGCGGGACGGGCGGCCGGGGTCGACCTGACCCGGCGCGGGAGCGGCAACCTGGGGGGCACCAACGTCTTCCGGGTCCTGGGCTGGAAGTGGGCCCTCCCGGTGGTCCTGGTGGACGTGGGCAAGGGCTTCGTGCCGGCCTGGTTCTTCGCCGGCCTGGACGCCGTCGGCGTCCCCCAGCTCGCCCTCGCCTACGGTCTGGCGGCCGTGGCCGGCCACGTCTGGTCGGTCTTCCTCCGCTTCGAGGGAGGGAAGGGCGTCGCCACGGCCGGGGGCGTCCTCCTGGCGCTGGCACCGGTGGCGACGGCCGTGGGCGCGCTGATCTGGGTCTCCCTGGTCCTCCTCACCCGGATCGTCTCGGTGGCGTCGCTCTCGGCCGCCACCACGCTCCCCGTGGCGGCCTGGCTGCTCGACGCCCAGCCGGAGAAGGTCGTCTTCACCGCCGGGCTGGCCGCCTTCGTCTGGTGGACGCACCGGGAGAACGTCGGCCGCCTGGCGCGGGGCGAGGAGCTGCGGTTCGGCGCTGCGGGGGAGACCGACGTCGGGGAGCCCGAGGGGACGTGAGGAGAGGAGGGGGGCGACGGTGACGAAGGGACGACGGGTCTGCGTGCTGGGAGGCGGGAGCTGGGGCACGGCCCTGGGCCACGTCCTGTCGCGCAACGGGCACGTGGTCACGATCTGGGCCCACGATCCCGCCGTGGCCGAGGAGATCCGCACCCGGTCGACGAACGAGAAGTACCTGCCGGGCGTCGACCTGGCACCGGCGCTGGAGGCCCGTGCCGCGATGGCCGAGGCGCTGGAGGGGGCCGGGGTGGTCGTCTCGGCCACGCCCTCGCACGCCGTCCGGGAGGTCTTCGAGGAGGCCAGGGCGTCCTTTCCCGACGACGCGCTGATCGTCAGCGGCTCGAAGGGGATCGAGATCGATTCCGGCCTCCGGATGAGCCAGGTGATGCGGGACGTCCTGGGGGAGCGGGGCGAGCGGCTCGTGGTCTTCTCCGGGCCCAGCTTCGCGGCGGAGATGATCCGGGGCCTGCCCACGGCGGTGGCGGCCGCCGCGGAGGCGGCGGAGGACGCCCGCGCCTGCCAGTCGCTCTTTCAGAACGACCACCTCCGGGTCTACACGCAGACCGACGTCGTGGGCACCGAGCTCGGCGGCTCGCTGAAGAACATCATCGCCCTGGCGGCGGGGATCAGCGACGGCCTGGAGCTGGGCAACAACGCCCGGGCGGCGCTCATCACCAGGGGCCTGGCCGAGCTGGGTCGCCTCACGGTGGCGCTGGGCGGCGAGGAGGCCACCCTCTCGGGGCTGGCCGGCGCCGGCGACCTGATCCTCACCTGCACGGGGGATCTGAGCCGGAACCGGAGGGCCGGCCTGGCCATGGGGCGGGGCGCCGGCCGGGAGGAGGCGCTGGAGGAGGTCGAGATGGTGGTGGAGGGGGTGCCCACGACCCGGGCCGCCCGCCGGCTCGCCCGCCGCCACGGGGTGGAGATGCCGATCGTGGACGCCGTATACTCCATCCTGTTCGAGGAGGTGGGGCCGCGGGAGGCCCTGGCCGAGCTGATGGCCCGAGACCCGAAGCCCGAGCGGTGGAGCTGACGTGAGCGACGATCGCATCGCCCCCAAGGAGTACTACTCCATCGGCGAGGTGTGCGAGATCACGGGGCTCAAGCCCCACGTGCTGCGCTACTGGGAGACCCAGTTCAGCGCCCTGAACCCGTCGAAGAACCAGGCCGGCAACCGGGTCTACCGGCGCAAGGAGATCAAGCTGGTCCAGCTCCTCCGCCACCTCCTGTACACGGAGAAGTACACGATCGAGGGGGCCTCCGAGAAGCTCAACCAGCTCCGGCGGGAGGGGAAGCTCGCCAGGGCCTCCCGCGTGGCCTGGGACCGCCACACGGTCCGGGACCTTCGGCGCGAGGCGGACGAGCTGGTGGAGCTCCTGAGCCCGGACGGATGAGCGGAGCGGGGGAGGCCACCAGCGGGCGTCCGGAGGCCGGGTCGGAGGAAGAGGCGGGAGCCGGGGCGGAGATCCGGTTCCTGGTCACCAACGACGACGGCATCCACGCCCGGGGGCTCCGGCTGCTGGCGGAGGCGGCCGGCGAGCTGGGTCGGGTGGAGGTGGCGGCGCCGGATCGCGAACAGAGCGCCACCAGCCACAGCCTGACCATGCACCGTCCCCTCCGGGTCACCCGGAGCGAGAGCGGCGGCTTCGTGCTGGACGGCACGCCCACCGACTGCGTCCTGCTGGCCGTCAACGAGCTGCTGGACCGGACGCCCGACTTCGTCGTCTCCGGGGTCAACCACGGGCCCAACATGGGAGAGGACGTCCTCTACTCGGGGACGGTCGCGGCGGCCATGGAGGCCACCATCCTGGGCATCCCCTCCATCGCGTTCTCCTTCGCCGGCAAGCGGGAGGACCGCCTCCGGCACTACGGGTCCAGGATCCGGGACCTGCTGGCCGCTCTCACCGACCGGGACGACTTCCCGGAGGAGACCTTCTTCAACGTGAACCTGCCCCCGATCCCCGCCGACGAGGTGCAGGGCGTCCGGGTGACGGCCCTGGGACGGCGGGTGTACTCGGACTCGCTCACCCGCAACGAGGATCCGCACGGCCGGGAGTACTTCTGGATCGGCGGCGGGCAGTCCCACTGGACGGGACGCGAGGACTCGGACTTCCGGGCGGTCCAGGCGGGCTACATCTCCGTGACGCCCCTCCACCTGGACCTGACCAACTTCGAGCTCATGGAGCGGGTGCGCTCCTGGCGCCTCGACGCCGGGACGTGAGCGGGGAAGCGCACCGGCGGGACCGGAGGCGGCTGGTGGAGCGGCTCCGCTCGGCGGGGGTCTCCGACCTGGCCGTTCTCCACGCCTTCGACGCGGTGCCCCGGCATCGCTTCGTCCCCGAGGCGCTCCGGCGGCGGGCCTACGAGGACGCCGCTCTCCCCATCGGCCACGGTCAGACCATCTCCCGTCCCGCCGTCCACGCCCTCCACCTCAGCCTGGCCGATCTGGAGGGGGAGGAGCGGGTGCTGGAGATCGGCACGGGCTCCGGGTTCCAGACGGCCCTGCTGGCCCGGCTCTGCCGGGAGGTCTTCTCGGTGGAGCGGGTGCCCGAGCTGGCCGAGCGGGCCCGCGACCGCCTGGCCGACGCGGGGGTGCGCAACGTCACGCTGCGGATCGGAGACGGCAGCCGGGGCTGGCCGGAGGAGGCCCCCTTCGACGTCATCCTGGTGGGGGCGGCGGCGCCGGAGGTCCCGGAGGCGCTCCGGGAGCAGCTCGCGCCCGGGGGACGCCTCCTGGTGCCGGTCGGGGAGGGGGGCGAGCAGGAGCTGCGCCTGGTGCGCCGCGAGCCCGGGGGATGGGAGGAATCGGCCGTCGACCAGGCCCGCTTCGTCCCGCTGCTGGGCGAGGAGGGCTGGTGAGGGGCGGGGAGGAGAGGGGGGAGGGCTCCTCCGGCCGGCCCAACGCGGTCCGGCGGCTCTACGACTGGGTGGTGGGCTGGGCCGACCGCCCCTCCGGGCCGGTCGCCCTCACCGGGCTGGCCGCGGCCGAGGCCGTCTTCTTCCCCATCCCCCCGGACGTGCTGCTCATCCCCCTGTGCCTGGGCCGTCCGAAGCGGTCGCTGCGGTTCGCCCTGCTGTGCACGGCGGGCTCGGTGGCCGGCGCCGCGGTGGGCTACTGGTGCGGGAGCGCTCTCTACGACTCGGTGGCCCGGCCGATCCTGGAGCTCTACGGCTATCACGACGTCTACGCCCGCGTGGGCCGTCTCTACCGCGACAACCTGGTGGCCACCCTGGGCGCCGCCGGCTTCACGCCGATCCCCTTCAAGGTCTTCACCCTGGCGGCCGGCGGCTTCCGGGTCCCGCTGGTGCCGTTCCTGGTGGTCTCGGCCGTGAGCCGCGCCGCCCGCTTCTTCCTGGTGGCGGGCCTGTTGAGGATCTTCGGCGAGCCGATCCGGGCCTTCATCGACCGCTGGTTCAACCTCCTGACGATCCTGCTGGCGGCCCTGGTGGTCCTGGGCTTCGTGGCGGTCCAGTGGCTCGTCTGATCCGCGCCGCGCCCCGCGTTGACGCGCCGATCCGGCGGCGGGTAGGTTGGGGGCCGCTTCCGCCCGACCGCCCGGTGTCTCCCGGGTGGTGGCGACGCCGCACCCGCACAGGAGGACGCCCGTGAGGGGAGCGCCGGAGACCTACGTGCCCGGCCGCCCGTCCCCGGGGGAGCAAGAGCCCGCGGACGAGGGGCCCTGGCCGCCCCGGATCTACGTGCCCGGTCCCGCTGAGGAGCAACGAGCGCGATCCGAGGGGCTCGGGGAGCGCCTCCTGGCCGCGGCGGGGGATCTCGATCCCCGGGACGAGGAGGGTTGCGCCCTGGCGCTCTTCCGCGATCCGGAGCTGGCGGACGAGGTGCTCGGGGCGATGGAGCGGCAGCTCCGGGACCGGGACGCCGACACGGTGGCCGCGGTCGGCCCCGGCGGACGGATCGTCGGGGCGGCCCTGGCCGACCGTGCCGGGGCGCCGCTGGCCGCCGTCCGGACGGAGGCGGATCCCGGCGAGGGCGGCGAGACCGGGGTGGCCGGCGGGCCGACGGGCGAGGGCGCCCGGGCCCTCCTCGTCGCGACGGTCCCCGGGGATGGCGGACAGATCCGGGCGGCCGCCCGGGCGCTGGAGGCGGCCGTCGGCCCGGTGGTCGGGATCGTCGTGGTGGCCGACACGGCCGGCCGGGCCGGAGCCTCCTCGAGCGGGCGGTCCGGGGCGGACGATCTTGACGACTATAACCTCATGCGTATGATCGAGTTGTAGCGTTCGATCTTATTCTTCGCATCAGCTGACGACACCGCGCGTCTCACCCACGAGAGGACTGCCTGCCGATGCCGACTCCAGGATCCGGATCCGTCGCCCGACCCACGAAGGGCCGCAAGCCTCCCCCCGAGGAGGACGACGCCTTCATCCGCGCCATCAACCGGGCCTGGGCCTGGGCCGCGCAGAACACCGCGACGGTCGTGGTCGGGGCGGTCCTGGTCGCCGTGGTGGTGGGCGGCTTCTTCTGGTACCGGTCCTATCGGCAGAACCTGGAGACCCGGGCGGCGACCAGCCTCCAGTCGGTGGAGGCGCGGGCCGCGGCGGGCGACACCGGGCTCGTCCAGGCGCTGCAGGGCTACCTGGAGAGCTTCGGCGACACGCGTCCGGCCCGGCGCGCCCGGATCATGCTCGCCCGCGAGCAGATCGCCCGCGGACAGCCTGGCGAGGCCATCGCGACGGTACGGTCCGTGGTGGACGCCACCGAGCCCGGCACGCCGACCGGCTATGCGACCCGGCGCATCCTGGCCGAAGCCCAGGTGGCCGACGGTGACACGGCCGGGGCGCTGGCGACCCTCGAGGGCCTGACGTCCGACGCCCGCTTCGGCTTCCAGCGTCGCCAGGCGGCCGCCGAGCGCGCCGAGCTGCTGGCCGCCCGTGGCGAGCTCCGGGAGGCCCTCTCCGTCTACGAGGGGCTCGCGGAGGAGGCCGAGGGCGAGGAAGCCGACCGCTACCGCATCCGGCTCGGCCAGCTCCAGGCGCGGCTGGCCTCCGGAGCCGGAGCCGGGAGCGCCGGAGCGGAGCAGGGGAGCGACGGCGCCGAGGGCTGAGACTCGTCCGTCTCCTTTCTTTTCGCGCTCCCCGCGCTCGGGCGGCGCTCGTCGGCCCGTTTTGCCCGGCCCCTGTCTACGTTTATCTTCGTAATAACGTGGTGGGCGTCCCTGCGATTCTCCCTCGAACTCCGGGGTCCAAATGAGAAGATGCAGGATCCTCGTGGCACTGGTGTCCTTCGTTCTCCTGCTCCCGGCCTGTGAGGACGAGGTCGTGGTCCGGGATCCGACCATCGCGGCCCA
>CAYVFM010000009.1:0-4200 GCA_964450995.1 uncultured Gemmatimonadota bacterium
GGCAGAGCGCGAGCCTTCCAAGCTCGAGGTCGCCGGTTCGAAACCGGTCGCCCGCTCTCGGCCTCGCCCCCCGATCGGGGGGCCGGCGCGCACCCCGAGCTCCCTGAACCGACCGCCCCTGGAGGTGTCCCGTGAAGCTCGCCCGTCGGATCGCCGCACCCCTGCTCGCCCTCTCGCTCGCCGCCTCCGTCGCCGTTCCGGCCGCCGCCCAGACGCCGCTGTCGCTGGAGGGCCGGGCGGGCCTGGGGATCCCCACCGGCGAGCTGAACGAATTCGTGGACCCGGGCGTCTCGCTGGGAGCGGCGTTGGGCTACGACATCGCCGGTCCCCTGGAGGTGGTGTTTGAGGGCGAGATGCAGGACTGGAGCGCCGACGTCGGCGAGGCCCGGGCCTGGCGGGCCCTGGGCGGCCTGCGGCTGGACGTGCCCACCCTGATCCTCCCCTTCTCCCTCTCCGCCGAGGCGGTGGCGGGCGGGACCTTCTACGAGGTGGATCCCGTGGGCCGCATCCCCGAGGCGCCGCCGGCCCGGGTGGAGCTGATGGACGACGCCTTCACGCTGGGCGGCGGCGTGGCGGTGGGCTTCGACCCGCTGCCCATCGTCGACCTGCTCCTCCGCGCGGACGTGCGCTGGGTGGCGGCCGAGGCCTCCCCGGAAACGGGCCTGAACGACCAGACCACCGAGGGGTTCGACGGCCTGACCAGCTTCCCGATCCGGGCCGCGGTGCGCATCTCCCTCTGATCTCTCTGACGGCCTGACGGCGGGCCCGACGACGACTCCCACCGTACGATCCGGCCACGAGGAGGTCGGTCGGATCGGCCTTTCCGGCGTCCCGGGCCGCCCCGTATCCTTACAGGACGATGAATCAGATCGTCGCCGAGGTCGGCCCGTACGGCATCAACGTCCTCTCGGGGGCCACGCTGGCGGCGGGCGCCGCCATGCTGGCTGCGGGCCTCTACGTGGTGGTGGCCGAGCGGCGGGAGCGCGAGGCCCACTACTTCTACCTGGTCTGCCTCTCGGCGGTGCTCTGGCTCGTGCCCACCGCCCTGATGTACGCCTCCCCCACCCGGATCGACGCCCGGACCTGGGCCCAGGCCTCCTACGTCGCCCTGCCGGTGATCCCGGCCTTCGTCTACCACTTCACCGTCGAGCTGCTGGGCCTGGAGGACCCCCGCCGGGCCGCGATCCAGACGGCGATCTGGAGCTGCGCCGGGACCTTCGCCGTCCTCTTCGTCACCGGCTTCGGGGTGGAGGAGATGCGGCGCTACGGCTGGGGCTGGTTCCCCCGGTACGGCCTCGTCGGGAAGGTGATGGGGCTCTACCTGGTGCTGGCCATGGGGGCGGCTGTCCGGGAGTTCCTTCGTGCCTGGCTCCGGGCGCCGGAGGGGCCCGAGCGCGAGCGGACCCGGTGGTTCCTGGTCGCGTTCGCGGTGGCCTCGGGTGCCCTGCTCGACCTGCTGCCCGCCACCGGCGTCCCGGTCCCGCCCCTGTCCCCCCTCTTCGTCCTGGCCTTCGTGGCCGTCACCGGGTGGACGGTGCTCCGCTACCGGCTGGTGGACCTGACCCCTGCCTTCGCCGCCGGGTCGATCCTCCGGACCATCGGCGACCCCCTGCTGGTCTGCGACGCCGGCGGACGGATCCGTCTGGCGAACCCGGCGGTCGAGGAGGTGCTCGGCCACGCCCCCCGGGAGCTGGAGGGGCGTCACCTGCAGACGCTCCTGCCGGAGGACCCCGAGCGGCGGGCGGCGCTCGGGAGGATGCTGCGGTCGGAGACGGTCCGGGACCGCGAGATCACCTTCCGGGCGGCGGCCGGGGAGCCCGTGGCGACGTCGGTCTCGGTCTCGCCCCTGGTGGCGGAGGGCGAGCGGGTGGGCTCGGTGGTGGTGGCCCGCGACATCCGGGACCGCAAGCGGGCCGAGGCGGCGCTGCGGACCTCCGAGGAGAAGTTCTCCAAGGTCTTCGAAGTCACCCCGCTGGCGGTCTCCATCACCACGCTGGAGGAGGGCCGGTTCCTGGAGGTCAACGAGGGCTTCGAGGAGCTGTACGGCTGGGAGCGGGAGGAAGCGGTGGGGCGGACCGCCGCCGAGCTGGAGCTGTGGGCGGACCCGGCCGACCGCGAGGAGGTCGTCACGCGGGTGCAGGGGCGCGGGACCGTCCGCGACTTCGAGACCCGCTTCCGGACCCGGGCGGGAGCGGAGCTCCACGTGCTCTTCTCGGGCGAGAAGATCGACTTGCAGGGCCGGACCTGCCTGGTGACCGCCGTGCACGACATCACCGAGCGGAAGCGGTTCGAGGCCGAGCTCCGGCACCAGGCCCTGTACGACGGCCTCACCGGCCTCCCCAACCGGCACCTCTTCGTGGACCGGCTGCGGCAGGCGCTCGCCCGGGCCGACCGGGAGGAGACCGCGGTGGGGGTGCTCTATCTCGACCTGACCGACTTCCGGCGGGTGAACGACACCCTGGGCTACGGCGAGGGCGACCGGGTGCTGGAGCAGATCGCCGCCCGGCTGGAGGATCGCTTTCGGCGGGAAGACACCGTGGCCCGGGTCGGGGGGGACGAGTTCGCGGTCCTCCTGCATGGGGTGGGCGAGCCGGCGGAGGCCGAGCGCGGCGCCGGGCGGGTCGTGGAGGCGCTCTCGGCGCCCTTCGAGGTGAAGGGGGTGCCGGTGAGCCTGGAGCCGTGCGTGGGCATCGCGCTCTCGTCCGACGGGGAGGAGCGGCCCGAGGACGTCCTCCGGTCGGCCCACGTGGCCATGCGCCGGGCCCGGGAGGAGGACGTCGGCTGGGCGGTCTTCGACCCGGACGTCGACACCAGCGCCATGCGGCGCCTGCACCGGGAGAACGAGCTGCGCCGCGCCCTGGAGGAGGGACAGATCTTCGTCGTCTACCAGCCGATCCTGCAGCTGACGAACGGCGGGGTGGTCGGCGTGGAGGCGCTGGCCCGGTGGCGCCATCCCGAGCGGGGGTCGGTCCCGCCGGGCGAGTTCGTCCCCCTGGCCGAGGACGCGGGGCTGATCGGCGAGCTGGGGCGGCAGGTGCTCGCCGAGGCCGCCCGCCAGGTCGGAGCGTGGCGGAAGACGGACGGGCTCCCGCCGGAGCTGAGGATGAGCGTGAACCTCTCGCCCCGGGAGTTTCGGGACCCGGACCTCCCCGAGCGGGTGGCGGCGACGCTGGAGGAGCACGGGATCCCGCCGCATCATTTCCTGGTGGAGATCACCGAGAGCGCCATCGTCCAGGGCCGGGAGCGGGTCCGGGAGCTCCGGGAGAAGGGGGTCCACGTGGGCGTGGACGACTTCGGAACCGGCTACTCCTCCCTGGCGTACCTCGAGACGCTGGAAGTGGATTACCTCAAGGTCGATCGGTCCTTCGTCCTCGACCTGGACCGGGACCCGCCGGACGACGCCCTGGTGCGGACGATCCTCCAGCTCGCGGACGCCCTGGAGCTCCGGTCCATCGCGGAGGGGATCGAGACCGAGCTGCAGCTCGACAACCTCCGCCGGCTGGGCTGCCCCTTCGGCCAGGGCTACCTGTTCACGCCCCCGCTGGAGCCGGAGGAGATGGAGGCCTGGCTCCGGGAGCGGGCCACCGGGGATTGAGGAGCCATGTGTCGCCTCTTCGGCATGCGAGCCAGCCATCCGACGAAAGTGGACTGCGGCCTCCTGGAGGCGCAGAACGCGCTCATCCGCCAGAGCGAGAAGGACGAGCGCGGGCTGGTCAACGAAGACGGCTGGGGCATCGGCTACGTCCGGGACGGGGAGCTCCACTGCGAGCGCGAGGTGGGCCCGGCCGCCGGGAGCGAGGCGTACCGCCGGGACGCAGCTCGGGTCCGGGCCACCACCGTGCTGGCCCACGTCCGCCGCGCCACGGTGGGCGGCGCCGACCGCGTCAACACCCATCCCTTCCGGCACGGCCGCTCGATGCTGGCCCACAACGGCCACATCGGCGCCTTCGACCGGGTCCGGGACGCCCTGCTGGCCGAGATGCGGCCCGAGGAGCGCGACGCCGTCCGGGGGACCACCGACAGCGAGCACTTCTTCCACCTCCTCCTCTCGCGGCGGGCGCGCAACCCCGGCGAACCGATGGTGGAGGTCCTCCGGGAGACGATCCGCGACGTGGCCGGGATGGTCCGCGAGGTCGACCCGGAGCGGGAGGTGGCCCTGAACGTCCTCTGGACGGTGGACGAGGAGATGGTGGGCTCCCG
>CAYVFM010000009.1:4300-24498 GCA_964450995.1 uncultured Gemmatimonadota bacterium
GGGAGGTGGCCCTGAACGTCCTCTGGACGGTGGACGAGGAGATGGTGGGCTCCCGCCTGGGCCGATCGCTCTGGTACCAGGAGCGCGACGCGCCCCACCGCTGCGAGCGGTGCGGGCAGGACCACCCCGACCCCGGACGCGTGGATCCGGAGAACTACCGGGCCGCCCTCGTGGCCTCCGAGCCGATCACCGACGAGGCGTGGAAGGAGGTCCCCGAGGAAACGGTCTTTCGCCTGGACGGCGACCTGAGGTTCCGCTTCGAGGCGCTGGGGCTGGTCGGGGCGGAGCCCCCCGACGCTTGACGGTCTCCCGGGGGGGCGGGACCTTGGCCCCCGACGCGCCGCCGGCGGCAAGCCTCCTCGCAGCCGGGAGGACCTCGTGTGCCGACTCTACGGGATGAGGGCCAGCCACCCCACGCAGGTCGACTGCGCGCTCCACGTGGCGCAGAACGCCCTGATCCGCCAGAGCCAGGAGGACGCCCGCGGCCTGGTCAACGATCACGGGTGGGGCCTGGGCTACGTCCACGAGGGAGAGATCGGCCTGGAGCGCGAGGTCGGCCCCGCTGCCGAGAGCGCGGGTTACCGCCGGGACGCCGCGAAGGTCTCGGCCACCACCGCCCTGGCTCACGTCCGTCGCGCCACCGTCGGCCAGGCCTCCCTCGAGAACACCCATCCCTTCCGGCACGGACGCTCCCTGCTGGTCCACAACGGCCACATCGGTGCCTTCGACCGGGTGCGGGAGGAGCTGATGGCCGGGATGGAGCCCGTGCACAGGGAGGCCGTCACCGGGACCACCGACACCGAGCACTTCTTCCACTTCCTGCTCTCCCGCCGGGCCCGGGCGCCCGACCGTCCGCCGGAGACCGTCCTCCGGGAGGCCGTCCGCGACGTCTCGCAGATGGTGGCCGCGGCCGACCCGGGCGCGGAGGCGGCGCTCAACGTCCTGTGGGCGGTGGACGGGGAGCTGGTGGGCTCCCGGCTGGGCCGGGCGCTCTGGTACCTGGAGCGGGACCGTCCCCACGGCGGGTTCGTGTGCGGCGACCTCCACCCGGACCCGGCGATCTTCGAGGAGGAGGACTACCGGGCGGCGGTGGTGGCCTCGGAGCGGATCACCGGCGAGGACTGGCGGGAGGTGCCGGAGGCGACGGTCTTCCGGGTGGACGCGGACTACCGGCTCCGCTTCGAGCCGCTGGGGCGGGAGGAGGCGGCCTGAAGATCGGCCGTTTCCTGCTGGTCGCCGGCCTGGTCGTGGCCGGGGCGGGGCTGGCGCTCCTGCTGGCCGGCCGCCTCGGGCTGGAACGGATGCCCGGGGACCTCGTCTGGCAGGGCGAGAACTGGACGGTGTATGTTCCCCTGGGCTGGATGATCGTCCTCAGCGTGCTCCTGACGGTCGTCCTCAATCTGCTGTCCGGGGGCGACTGACGGCTCCGGCCCGCGCGGCCCCGTAGCTCAGCAGGAGAGAGCGCGGGATTCCTAATCCCGAGGTCGACGGTTCGAATCCGTCCGGGGTCATCCCTCCCCTCGCCCACCGGCCGCTCGCGCCGGCGGCCGCGTCGTCAGCTCCGCCGCTCCTCCAGCCAGGCTTCCGTCCCCCCGGCGTCCATGGGCTCGGCCAGGAGGAAGCCCTGCCCCATCCGGCAGCCCAGATCGACGAGCCGGCGCCGCTGGTCTTCCCGCTCGACGCCCTCGGCCACGACCTCGAGGCCGCGTGTCTCGCCCAGGGAGACGATCGTGTCGATCAGGGCCTCGTCCTCCTCGGAGCGGCCGAGCCCGGCGGCGAGGGACGGGTCGAGCTTCAGCCCGTCGACGGGGAGGTCGCGAAGACGGGCGAGCGAGAAGACGTCGACCCCGAAGTCGTCGATGTAGAGATCCATCCCGAAAGCTCCGATGCCGGCCAGGCAATCCGGGGACCGGATGAGGAGCCGCTCCGCCACCTCCAGGCGGAGGAGCTCGGGCGCGAGCCCGACGTCGCCCAGCGCCTCGTCCAGGGTGTCCTCCAGCCCGTCCCAACCGATCTGGGTCGCGGAGAGGTTGAGGAAGAGAGGGGTCGGCGCCTGCTGCCACCGGGCGGCGTCCCGCAGGGCACGGGGGATCAGACGCTCGCCCAGCTCGACCATGAGACCGGTCTCCTCGGCCAGGTCGATGAAGTCCGACGGGGGGAGGAGACCGCGCTCCGGGTGACGCCACCGGGCCAGCGCCTCGACGCCCCGGACTTCACCCGTGGCCAGCTCCACCACGGGATGGTACCGGAGGACGAACTCGTCCTCCCGGAGCCCGTCCCGGATCCGCGCCTCGCGGCGGAGCCTCCGCGGGTCCCTCTTCTCCTCCTCCGGATCGAACAGGTGGAACCCGCCGCCTCCCCCCTGCTTCGCCCGGTACATGGCCTGGTCGGCCTGCCGGACGAGCCGTTCCGGGTCCGTCTCGTCCCCGGCCAGGGCCACCCCGATGCTGGCCGCCACGCGGAACGACTCGCCCTGGACCTGGTGGGGCGGCTCGAGGCTCTCCAGGAGCCGGTCGACTACGATGCGGACGTCGCCGGGGGTGTCGAAGTCCTCCAGGAGGATCGTGAACTCGTCGCCCCCGATCCGGGCCACCGTGTCCTCCCCGCGCAGGCACTCCTGGATCCGGTCGGCCACGCGCTCGAGGACCTGGTCGCCGGCGGCGTGGCCGAGGGTGTCGTTCACCGCCTTGAAGCCGTCCAGGTCGATGAAGAGGACGGCGAAGCTGCCGCGCGATCGCTGCGCCCGGGCGCTGGCCCGCTCCAGGCGGTCGAAGAAGAGCGTGCGGTTCGGCAGGCCGGTGAGCCGGTCGTGGAGCGCCTGCCGCTCCAGTTCCCGCTCGGCTTCCCACTGGCGGGTCACGTCCCGGAGCGAGGCCACGACGCCCTCCCGCTGGCCGTCCTCGTCGTCGAGGGGCGCGGCGTTCACGGAGACGACCTTCGGCTTCCGGCCCGGGCGATGGAGGACGTGCTCGACGCCGTGGACCGCCTCGCCCGAGGCCAGGACCTTCGAGACCGCGAGCTCCTCGTCCTCCCGGGGGTCGCCCTCTTCGTCCCGGAGCCGCCACCGTCCGCCGCCCAGGGTGCCATCGGCGATTTGCTGACCCAGCAGCTCGTCGGCCGGCCGCTCCAGGATCTCCTCGGCGCCCCGGTTGGCGAAGAGGACCCGGCCGTCGGCGTCGGTGATGCAGACGCCCTCGACGAGCGTCTCCAGGACGCGCTGGAGCCGCCGCTCGCTCCGGCGGAGCTTCGCCTCGCGCTCCCGGGCCTCGGAGACGTCCCGCATGACGGTGGAGAGGTGGCGTACCTCGCCGTCCTCGCCGCGGTGCGCCACGATGGTCTGGCTGACCGGGATCTCTTCGCCGTCGCTGCTCAACAGCGCGGTCCCGCCCTGCCAGAGGCCTTCCTCGAGGGCCGCGGGGATGGCCTCCTCCCGGATCGTGGCGTGGACCCACTCCGGGTGCAGGCGCTCGATGGGCTCGCCCTCCAGGGTCTCGTCCTCCGGGAGCCCGATCATCTTCTTCCCCGGGCCGTTCACCCAGTGGATCCGCCCTTCCGTGTCCGCCAGCCCCACGAAGTCCGGGGTGACCTCGATGATGCCGGCCAGGCGCATCCGGGCCTCCCGGACCTCCTCCAGCTGCCGGGACGTGCGGTGGCGCTCCAGGCCGTAGCGGATCGATCGACGGAGGACGTCGGCGTCCAGGCGGTCCTTGGCGAGGTAGTCCTGGGCGCCTACCCGGAGGGCCTCGAGGGCGACCTCCTCGTCGTCGAGCCCGGTGAGGACGACGATGGGCTCGTCGGCGATGGCGGCCTGGAAACGGCGGACGGTCTCCAGCCCCGCGGCGTCGGGGAGGTTCAGGTCCAGCAGCACCAGGTCCGGCGGGTGCTCCCGGAAAAGGCGCAGCCCCTCCTCGAGCCGGCCGGCCCGGTGCAGCTCGAAGTCCTCGTCCAGGCCGTCGCGGAGATGGGCCTCCACGAGCCGGGCGTCGCCGGGGTTGTCCTCCACCAGGAGGATCCGGAGGGGACGGTCCTCGGACAACAGAGAGGTCACGGGCTGCCTCCCCTGGAAGGAGGGCCGACGAACGTCAGGAAAGATGTTATAAAGAAAGCTGTAACGAAAGGTCCGGCGCGGGGGCGGGCGGGCGGAGCTCAGTCCGGCTCGCTGTCGAACGGGTCCCTCAGCTCGCCGGCGATGGCCTCGAGGGCGTCGGTGGAGGTGACGATGCCGGCCACGCGGTCCCCGTCCATCACGAAGGCCAGCTCCTGTCGGGCCTCCTGGAACCGGTCGATGGCGTCGCTCACCGAGAGATCGGCCTCCATCCGCATCGGCTCGACGGCGATCGCCTCCAGCGACGTCTCCCCGGAGCGCAGCTCGTCCAGGGCCGCGAAGACCGAGGTCAGGTAGACGGTCCCCCGGACGTCGTCCAGGTCCTCGCCCACGAGGGGGAACCGGAGGTAGCGGAGGTCGGCGACGGCCCGGAGGTTCTCCTCCAGCTGCCGCCCGGTGGAGAGCGCCTTCACCTCCTCACGGGGCACCATCACCTCGCGGACCGGGATGTCCTGGATCTCCAGCGCCCGGAGCACCTCCCGCCGGCGTTCCCGGTCCAGGTCCTCGCCGCGGCTCAGCAGCCCCCGGAGCCGCTGCCGCAGCTCCAGGAAGCTGGTGATCGGGCCCTCGTCCGCCTCGGCCTCGGTCCAGGAGCGGCTGATCTCGACCCCGAACAGCCCCAGGGTCGCCTTGGCGATGCCGTCGCCCAGGAGGATCACCGGCTTCATGATCCGGGTCCACCACCAGAGGGCCGGGGCCAGCCGCTCCAGCACCTCCAGCGGCCGCTCCACGCCGAGGTAGGTGGGGGCCTGCTCCCCCCAGACCTTGTGGACCAGGTTGATGAGCACCACCGCGGCGGTGATGGAGATCGCGTGGCTCGCCCCGGCCGGGAGCCCCGCCAGCCCCACCGCCGTCTCCAGCAGCGCGGTGACGGCGGGCTCGGCCACGATGCCCAGCAGGATGCTGGAGGCGGTGATGCCGAGCTGGCAGCCCGTGAGGTAGATCTCCAGCCGCTCGGTCATCTCCCAGGCCCGGACCAGCCGCTCGGAGCCCTCCAGCTCCTCGCGCGAGAACTGCCGCAGGCGGGTGAGGGCGAACTCGGTGGTGACGAAGAAGCCGTTCGCCAGGATCAGGGCGACGCCGGCCGCCAGCCGGAGGAGCGTCTCGATGGGGAGCTTCCCCTTCCGCTCTGAACGGTCGTGTCTCGGGGATCGGACCCGGAGGGCCGTGAACAGGTGCGCGCACGGCCCGTGCGAGCGGGAGGGAACCGTCCCCGCTCACCCCCCCGGCATTGACGTCCGTGCGCGAAGCGTGATGTTCAGGGTGCCTCTCGTCCCTCGCCCTGCCCGCGACCCCCGACCCGGAGCGATTCCATGGACTGTCCCGCCTGCGGCGCCGCGCTGACGACGACCGAGATCGCCGACCTGTCGCTGGAGGTCTGCCGCGGCGGCTGCGGCGGCATCTGGTTCGACAATTACGAGCTGGAGAAGGTGGACGAGCGGCACGAGTCGGCGGGGGAGGCCCTGCTGGACGTCGAGCGGGACCCGGCGGTCGAGGTCGACCCCGACCGCCGTCGGGCCTGTCCCGACTGCCGGGAGGCGGTGATGCGCCGATACTTCTTCACCGTGAAGCGCGAGGTGGAGATCGACGAGTGCCCGACCTGCGGCGGCGTCTGGCTGGACGCGGGCGAGCTGGGCGAGGTCCGGCGGCAGTTCGAGGACGAGGAGGCCCGGGAGGAGGCCGCCGCCGAGGAGTACCGGAGGATGTTCGGCGACGAGCTCGAGCGGATGCGGGCCGAGTCCGAGGAGCGGGTGGAGCGGGCCCGGTCCTTCGCCCGGGCCCTGCGCTTCGTGCTGCCCAGCTTCTGGATCCCGGGCGACCAGCCGTGGGGGGCGTACTGACGACGGACCGGGTCAGGAGCCGGCCGGCCGGGCCACCGACTCGGCTTCGGCGCCGCCCAGGCGCTCGGAGATCGCCTCCCGGAGGCTCGCCACCCACTGGTGCGAGCTGACGTAGAGCGTGGGGATCAGCACCAGGGTGATGAAGGTGGACGCCAGCAGCCCGCCGATCACCACCCGGGCCAGGGCCGCCTGGAAGCTGGCCCCCGTGCCCAGCCCCAGGGCCAGGGGGAACAGCCCCAGCACCGTGGTGAGCGTCGTCATCAGGATCGGGCGCAGGCGCAGGCGGCCCGCCTCGACGGCGGCCTCCACCAGGGGCATGTCCCGGTCGCGCCGCATCAGGTTCAGGTAGTCCACCAGCACGATGGCGTTGTTCACCACGATGCCGATGAGCATCACCAGTCCCATGATGCTCTGCACGTTCACGGTGGTCCCGGTGAGGAGGAGCGTGGGGACGACGCCCACCAGGGCCACCGGCACGCTGAACATGACCACCAGCGGATCCAGGAAGCGCTCGAACTGGGCGGCCATGACCATGTAGACCAGGGCCAGCGCCATCAGGATCGCGATGACGAAGTCCCGCTGGGCCCGCTGCTGCTCACGGTAGGCGCCGCCGAAGACCACCGAGAACCCGTCCGGCATGTCCAGCCCCTGGAGCCTGGACCGGATCCGCTCGACGGCGTCGCCCAGCGCCACCCCGCTGGCCAGGTTGGCGGTGATGTAGGTGACCCGCTGGCCGTTGATGTGGCGGATCTCCACGGGGCCCCGTCCCATGTCCCGGGTCACCAGCGACGAGACGGGCACCGTCTCGCCGTCCGGGGTCCGCACCGAGATGTTGTCCAGGTCCTGGGTGGTCAACCGATCCTCCGGCCGGAGGCGGACGGTGATGGGGAACTGGTCGCCCCCCTCGCGGAAGTAGCCGGCCTGGCTCCCGCCCACCGAGATCTGGATGGCCCGGGCCACGTCCTGCACCGAGAGCCCCAGGTCGTAGATCTTGTCCCGGTCGAAGTGGATGTTCTCCTCGGGACGCCCTGCCTCCTGCTGGACCTGAACCTCCACCACGCCCTCGGCCCGCTGGGCCCGGTTTCGGATCTCCCGGGCCAGCCGTCGGGCCTCCTCGACGTCGTAGCCCCGGAGCTCGATCTCGACGTCGTCGTTGCTGCCGCCGCCGCTGAAGATGCGCTGGAGGATCCACAGCCCCGACTGCGCCTGGACCTCGATGTCCGCCCCCGGGATCTGACCCCGGACCGCCTCGCGGAGACGGTCGGCCAGCTGCGACGGATCCATGGAGCGCTCGCTCGCCGGCGCCAGCCGGATCTCGACCTCGGCGTCGGTGCCCCGCACCTCGGTGGCCACGGTCTCGACGCCGTCCTCGGGGATCAGCGGCCGGACGAGACTCTCCAGGTCGTCCAGGTACCGCCGGACCACGGCCATGTTGGTGCCCCGGCCCATCTCCATCTCGACGTCGATGTTCCTCGTCTCCATCTCGGGCGCCAGCTCCACCGGGATGAGGGGCCAGAGGACCACGGTCAGCGCCACGGTCCCGGCCGTCACGCCGAAGACCGCCTTCCGATGCTCGAAGGCGCTGCCCAGGTGGCCGGCGTACCAGTCTTCGAGCCGCCGGAACATCCGCTCGAACCAGGGATCCTCGTCCGCGCGCTCTGACCGCGGCAGGATCGTCAGGAACCGGCTCGCCAGCATCGGCACGAGGGTCAGCGCCACCAGGAGGGAGGCGGCCAGCGCGATGACGACCACCAGCGCCAGGGACTGGAAGAGCTGACCGCTGGTGGTGCGCATGAAGACCACGGGGAGGAAGATCACCGACGTGGTGAGCGTGGACGCCACGATGGCCCCACCCACCTCGCTGGTGCCGACGCTGGCGGCCGCCCGCCGCTCCTCCCCGTTCTCCCGCCGTCTGACGATGTTCTCCAGGACGACGATGGCGTTGTCGACGATGAGCCCGATCCCCAGCGCCAGCCCGCCGAACGTCATCTGGTTCAGCGTCAGGTCGGCGAAGTAGAGGACGCCGAACGTGGTGATGATGGAGATCGGGATCGACAGCGCGATGATGAACGTGGTCGATCCGTTGCGCAGGAATAGGTAGAGGATGAAGACCGCCAGGAGGCCGCCCCAGAGCGCTGCGTTCTGGACCGCTCCGATGGACTGCTCGATGAAGGTGCTCTGGTCGCTGATGACCGTGAGCTGGAGGTCTTCGCGGCCGGCGTTGATCCGCTCGACCTCCTCGTGCACCCGGTCGGCGACCTGGACCGTGTTGGCGTCGCTCTGCTTCTGGATCTCCAGGCGGACCACCGGCATGCCGTTCAGCTCGGCCAGGTCCTCGACGTCCTCGAACCCGTTCTGGACCCGCGCCACGTCCCGTACCCGTATGGGATTCCCGGCCCGGTTGGTGATGACCGTGCTGGCGATCTGGTCCAGCGATTCGTACTCGCCCTCGGTCTGGACGTAGAGCTCCCGGATCCCCTCGGACACGTTGCCTCCGGGCATCTCCACGTTCTCGGAGGCGATGGCCTGCTGGACCTCGGCGGCCGTGAGGCCGGCGGCCTTGAGGCGGTCACGCAGCAGCTCCACCTGGACCTCGCGGTAGATCCCCCCGCCGATGCTGATGGAGCCCACACCGGAGATCTGCTCGAAGCGCTGGGTGATCTCGCGCTCCAGAGTCCGGGTGAGCTCCTGGAGGCTCATCGTCGACTGGGCGGAGATGGTGACGATCTCCTGGCTGTTGGGATCGAACTTCCAGATGCCGGGGGCTGAGGCCTCCCGGGGCAGCTCGTCCCGGAGCTGGTCCAGGGCCGCCCGAACGTCGTTGGCGGCCTCCGAGATGTTGGTCCCCCGGGAGAACTCCAGGAAGACGAGGCTCCGACCCTCCTCGGACGACGAAGTCATCCGCTCCATGTTGGGGACCCCCGAGAGGGCGTTCTCCAGCGGGTCCGTGACGATGCTCTCCATCTCCTCCGGCCCGACGTTCGGATAGTTCACGTACACGGCGAGCTGCGTGTACTCGATGCGGGGGAGGAGGTCCACCGGTAGGTAGCGGAAGCCGACGACGCCCACCGTGATGGCGATGAGGAAGACCATGGCCGTCGCCACGGGGCGCCGGATCGAGAGATCAGAGAGCGACATCGTGCGTGCCTCCCGCGATGGGGTTCGCGCTCGCCGCGCCGATGGGTCCCGGGGCGGGCATCGAGCCCCGGGCGGGCCGGACGGGGATCACAGCGACGACTCGCCGGCGGGGCCGACGCTGTCCCGCCGGAGCGAGTCGCGCCAGCGGCGGGCCATCCGCTGCTGGCGCTGCATGAACTGTCGGACCAGGTCCTGGCGCTGGAGCCGCTGGAGGTCCACCACGCGCTCCCAGCCCACGGGACGGATCCGGGTCTCGATCGGGCCCTCGGCCGCCCGGTCGGCCAGGAGGTGCTGGCCGACGACCACGACCCACTGGCCGGGCTCCACGTTCTCCAGGCCCACGAGCTGGCGTCCCTCGACGCCGATCCGGGCCTCGCGGAAAGTGGCCTCCATGGGAGAGGTGAGCTGGCCCACGCTGTCGCTCTCGACCAGCTGGACCTCCGCCCCGCCGGTGTCCACGACGTAGACGCCGCGCTGGCCGGTGCCCGGGTGATCGTAGAGGGAGCTCTTGGGGACGATGGTGGTCGCGGCCGTCTGTCCGTGGAGGATGTCCACGGTGACGAACATCCCGGGCAGGAGCAGGCCCGAGTGGTTCGAGACGTCGATCTCGACCCGGCCCGTGAAGCTGCCCTGCTCGAGGAAGGGCGAGATCCGCGACACCTGGGCTTCGATGAGCGTGTCCGGCAGGCTGCTCGCCCGAATCTCCACCGGCGTCCCCACGTCGATCTCGGTGAGGAGCTCCTGGGGGACCGGCACTTCCACCTGCATGTTCTCCAGTCGTCCGATCGTGTAGAGCGGGGTGCTCGGGTCGACCCGCATCCCGACCTCGACGTTGCGCTGGCCCACCTGGCCGTCGATGGGCGCCCGGACCACCGTCTGATCCAGCGCCTCTTCGCGTTCCTCGACGGTGGCCTGCGCCGCCTCCACCTGCGCCTGCATCTGCTCGTACGTGGCCCGGGCGCCTTCCACCTGGGCCCGCTGGGTCTCCAGCGTCTCCTGGCTCACCAGGCTGTCCTCCGCCAGCGCCTGCGTGCGCTGGAACTGCGCCTCGAGCTGTCGCAGCTCGGCTTGGGCCTGCTGGGCCTGGGCCCGCGCGTTCTGGAGGCTCGCCCGGGCCTGCTGGAGCTGGGCCCGGCCGGTCTCCGCCCGGATCCGGACCAGCGGGTCGCCGGACTCGACGTGGTCGCCGTTCTGCGCCATCACCTCGACGATGGGACCGCTGACCTGGGGCGAGATGACCACCTGCCCGGCGGCCCGGACCGTGCCGGTGAGGCGGTTCCGGAGCGGCAGCCGCCCCTCCCGGGCCCGCACCGCCTCGACGGAGGGCGTCGTGACCTCCTGCTCCGCGCCGGACCCGGGCGGACCGTCGCCGGAGCCTCCTTCCTGCCCCCCGCCGCAGGCGAGGGCCAGCGCCGCGCCGGCGGCCACGGCCAGCTGGATGGGGCGAGCGAACGAATGCTGGCTGGACTTCCTCATCGGGTTTGTCCCGCCGTCAGGGTTGGGTGCCGGGACGGACGTCCAGCGTCCCGGCCTGGTAGTCCACGAGCTTCCGCGCCCGCGCCCGGTTGTAGCGGGCCCGGACGTTGGCGCTCCGGGCGGCCACGAAGCCGGCGATGGCCTGGTTCAGCTCGACGAAGGTGGCGGCGCCGAGCTCGTAGCGCCGGCGGGCGGCTTCCCGGGCCCGCCGCGCCGCCTCCAGCCGCTGGCCGGTCGCGTCTATCTGCGCTCGGGCCGAGCGCAGGTCCAGCAGCGCCTGACGGACCTGGAAGGCCACCGTCTGGCGCTGGTCGCTCAGGTCGTAGCGGGCGTTGTCGAGCTGGACCCGGGCCGACCGGATCTGGGTCTTGGTCTGGAACTGGTCGAACAGCGGCACACTGAGCGAGAGGCTGATCCCCCCGCCGCGGCGGTCCTGGATCTGCTCCAGGAAGTCGGGCTGGAAGGTCTGCGGATCCTCGCCGGTGCCGGGCACCGAGATCGTCACCGGGTCCCCGCCGTCGTCGGGCTGGAGGGTGACGGTGCGCGGATCGGAGCCGGTGCCGGGGATCGTGCGCACGGCGTTGCTCGACCAGTCGCTGCCGTAGTCGAAGCTCAAATTGAGGCTGGGCCACTTGCCGGACTCGGCCACCCGAATGCCCTGCTGCTGGGCCCGGACGGTGCGCCGGAGGGCCTTCAGGTCGCTTCGCTCCTCGAAGGCGGTCCGCAGCAGCGAATCCAGGCGGAAGCTGTCCGGTTCGGCGGCCGCCGTGTCCGAGAAGGTCGGCGCCTCGAACCGGTACTCGTCCATGGGGTCCAGGTGGAGGAGACGGATCAGCTCGGTCTCGGCCAGCCGCTCCTGCCGGCGGGCCTCGACCAGGGCCTGCCGGGCCTCGGCGCGGGCCGCCTGCTGCTGGTAGAGGTCGGATCGGGGCCGACGGCCCACCTCCACCAGGCCCTCCACCTGCTCCAGGAGGTCGGTCTGGGCCTCCAGCTCCTGCTCCCTCACCCGCGTCAGCTCCTGGTTCTGCAGGAGGGTGGCGAAGCGGTCCACCACCTGGAAGACGGCGTTCCGCCGGGCGCGCTCCACCTGGAGGCGGCTGGCCGCCCGCTGCTGCTGGGCCTGCTCCAGGGAGGCCCACTTCTCGAAGCCGTTGAAGAGCTGGAGGCTGGCCGAGCCGCCGACGTCGAAGAAGTTGCTCGTCTGGCTGAGGATCTCCCCTTCCTGCTGGCTGAAGCTCCGGCCGAAGGTTCGGGAGACCGCCGACGATATCTCGACGCTCGGCAGGAACTCCAGGACCTGCTGCGTGGACTCCAGGCCCCGGAGGTCGGCCTGGCTCCGGGCCCGCCGCACCTGGGTGCTCCGCTGGACCGCTATCCGGAGGGCCTCGTCGTACGTGACGACCCGGGCGTCCCCTCCGTCGGACGAGCGAGGGCCGAGCTCCTGGGCGGCCGTCGCCGCCGGGTGCCCGGCGGCGAACAGCAGCGCAGCCAGGAGGGCCGTCAGCGTCGGGTCGTTGCTCGAGCGCGTCATGGGCAGGAACCTCGTGTCTCGCTTCGGGTCGGGGCGATCCTCGAACCTCCCGGGGGACCGGAGGGCTCGGCACTCTCCGTCGTCCGCCGGCCGGGACGAGTTCTCGAGCGAGCGTTTCGCCTTGGCGCCCTAACTACACCCGCGGTCGCTGGAGCGTTCAACGGGGGTGATGCGATTCCACCGATCCCCGCGTCGGGTCGTTCTCCGGGCGTCGGCCTTGCGAAAAGACGGAAGGACCGTGCCGGGCCCCGACGCCTTCGGCGAGACGGGTCTTCCCGGGCCCGGGACGTCCGGAGACGGCGGCGGCCGGGGCGGCGTTGACGCGAGCACGGTCAGACCGATGTTCAGGTGCCCGCTCCTCTCGACGCCTCCCGTTATCCAGGAAGACTCCATGACCCACACCGTCCGCTCCCGTCTCCCCGCGATCCTCTCCGGTGTCCTGGCCGTGGTCCTCGCCTGCGGCGGGACGGGCACCCCGCCCGCCACGGGGCCGGATCCGGGCGAGCCCGGGCCGGGGCCCGCCTCGACGTCGATCCCCGCCCTCCAGGGCTCCGCCCACGTCTCGCCGATGCTGGACAGGGACGTGGAGGTCACCGGGGTGGTCACCGCCCGGCGCGGCCCGGGGTTCCACCTGCAGGATCCGGTGGGCGACGGCGACCCGGCCACCTCGGACGCGGTCCTGGTGACCGGCGCCGGGGCCGCCCCCTCGGTGGGCGACCGGGTCCGTGTGACGGGCGCGGTCGACGAGCGCAGGCCCGGGGAGCCGGAGGACGAGAACCTGACGGTCACGGTGATCCGGGCCTCCGGGACGGAAGTGCTCGAAACCGGAGTCCCGCTCCCGGAGCCGGTCCGGCTCGGCGACGGGGGGCGGCTCCCGCCCGAGCTCCGGGTGATCGATCCCGACGAGTTGCCCGTCGATCTGGCCGACCCGGACGAGGCGGCGGCCACCCCCTTCGAGCCCGGGGAGGACGGAATCGACTTCTACGAGTCGCTGGAGGCGATGCGGGTCCGGGTCGACCGGCCCGTCGCGACCTCCCCGGTGGAGCGCTTCGGATCCGGGGAGGCGACGATCTGGACCCTGGCGGAGCGCGGCGAGCACGTGACGCCCGACGACGCCCGCACCTACCGGGGCGGGATCCTCCTGGCCACGGATGCCGACAACCGGGGGGATCACAATCCCGAGCGGATCGCGATCCGGATCGAGCCGGGCACGACGCCGGGCGAGGTCCCGGAGACGTCGGTGGGGGCGGAGCTGTCCGAAGTCATCGGCGTGCTGAGCTACGCTTTCGGGAACTACGGGGTGGTCTCGACCGGCGCGGTGGAGGTCGTCGAGCCCGCGGGCCCGGTGGACGAGGCCACGGAGCTGGTCGGCGACGGGGGGCGGGTGACGGTGGCGACCTACAACGTCCTCAACCTGAACCCCCTCCCGGAGACGGCGGACCGGATGGACCGGCTCGGTCGCCAGATCGCCGGAGCGCTCGGCGCCCCCGACGTGGTGGCGCTGCAGGAGATCCAGGACGAGAACGGAACCCGGGGCGGGCAGGGGGACACGGAGACCGACGCGGACGCCACCCTCCGGGAGCTCGTCGACGCCGTCGCCCGGGCGGGCGGCCCGGCGTACGAGTTCGCCGACATCGCCCCCGAGCCCAACAGCTCCGGCGGCGCCCCCGGGGGCAACATCCGCAACGCCTTCCTCTGGCGTACCGACCGGGTGGAGATGGTCGACCTGACGTCGGTGACCCCGGAGGTGCTGGAGGCGGTCGGGGCCCGGGATCCGGCCGCCTTCGAGGGAGGGAGGAACCCGCTGGCCGCCACGTTCGCCTTCGGCGGGCGGCGCTTCACGGTGGTGAACAACCACTTCAGCTCGCGCTTCGGCTCCACCCCGGTCTTCGGTGCGGTCCATCCCTTCGAGCAGGCCGGCGAGGAGGCCCGGGAGGCCCAGAGCCGTGCGGTCCACGACTACGTCGAGCACCTCCTGGCGGAGGACGCCGGCGAAGGGGTCGTGGTCCTGGGCGACCTGAACACCTTCGAGCACACCGACGACCTGACGCGGCTTCTGACGGGCTCCGGCGAGGGGATCCTGGAGAACCTGGTCTGCGAGGTCCCGCGCTCCGAGCGCTACAGCTACAACTTCGAGGGCAACTCCCAGACCCTGGACCACGTCTTCGTGACGGAGGGCCTCCGTGCGGGCGCCGGCGCCGACCTGGTCCACCTCAACGCCGACGTGCCGGCGGCCGCGGCGGCCAGCGACCACGATCCGATGGTGGTGCGGCTGGCGGTGCCGTAGCGGCCGGGCCCGGGACGCGTTCCGCCGCCGGGCGGTCTACAGGTCCAGGAAGTGGTTCACCTTCACGATGAAGGTGTTCTCGGCCCCGCCTCCGAACAGCCCGTCCAGGTCCCGGCCCAGCTCGAAGTCGCCCACCCGGGCCTCGTCTCGACGGTCCTGCTGCCAGACCAGGAAGATCGTCGAGCCCGGCCGGTATTCCCACCGGAGCACGGCGTTTCCGCGGAGCGATCGGAAGTTGAAGTCCCGGGCGGGGAAGGAGAAGTCGGCGGTCCCGTCCCGGTCGAAGTCCACGAATCGCTCGCCCTCCCTCTCGCAGATGTCGCCGCCGGCGCACCGGACATCCGGTCCGGCGTTCGTCGCCGTTCCCTCCTCGAAAGTCCGGAAATCGAAGCTGGCCGGACGGGCGAGCTGCTTGTAGCGGACGAAGTCGCCCGCGGAGATCAGCGGCTGGAGGAAGAGCTGGAGGCTCAGGTCCGGCGTGAAGGCCGCGCTGAGGCGAGTCTCCACGGAGACCTCGGTCCGGTCGAGGTCCGCGAACAGGTGACGGGTCCCGAAGGTGGGCTCGTAGGGCACCGCTCCGGTCGACGCCACGAACTGCGAGGGATCGTCCTCGAAAGAGACCTCGGGCTCGAGGCTCAGCTCCAGCCCGGGGCTCGGCCGCACGACCACGTCCATCCCGAGCTCGAGGCTCCCGCCGTCGGCGTCGATCCGGTCGCTCCAGCCCACCGACGGTCCCACGCTCACCGTCCTCCGGCGATCGGTCCGAAGGCCGGCCTCGATCGCCACCGAGCCCGGATCGGTCATGAGCGGGCCGCCCCGGGTCCCGGTGTCGCTCAGGCTCTTCGGGCCGAACTCCACGCCCAGGTCGAGCCCCCAGTTGTTGTGGAGCTCGGCGTCGGCGTTGAGTGAGACCTGTCCGTTCTTGTACGAGCGGGGCCACTCGCCGGGCGAGGCCAGCCGGCCGTAGATGTCGGTGCGGAGCTCGTGGAAGGTGAACAATCCCAGCGACCAGCTCCGGAAGACGGGCCCGGGATCGATCTCCCGGTAGGTCAGGTTCCCGGTGAAGTCGAGCTGGGGACCCTGGTCGTAGAAGCCCAGGTCGTTGACCGACAGGTTCCGCCCCACGTGCTCGAACGAGGCAGACCAGGTCCAGTGCTCGGCGCTCTGGCGGGCGAGGACCAGGTTCCAGTTGACCCCGGTGAGGCTGGTGGCCGTGGAGTCCACCGAGAGATAGTCCGCGTCCGGCCGCTGGTGGTAGTGCTGGGGGTTGGTCTGGATGGCCACCATCGCCTCGGGATCGCCCCGGACGTGGCTCCCGGCGATGTAGCCGGAGAGCGACCAGCGGCGGTCGCTCGGCCCTCCCCAGGCGTGCTCGAAGTCGATCCCCCCGGTGAAGGCCGACGAAGGGAGGTCGGCCAGGCTGCCGTCGGCCGGGAGCGCGCGCCGCATGGCGGTCAGGATCGCCCCGACGCGGCTGGCCCCTTCCCGGAAGTCCTGCTGGAGGCGGGCCACGCCGTACTGGGACGCCGGCTCGGCGACGAAGGTCTCGGTCCGGCCGGGGCCCTCGAAGAAGGCGCGACCGGTCTCCTCCTGGGTGGCCGCCCCGAGCACGCCCAGCGAGAGCCCGCCGTCGGTTCGCCCGGTGAACTTCGCCGCGCCCAGGATGGTCGTGCGGTCGGGGACCTCGGAGAAGGCGGCGCCCGCCAGGCCCGCTCGCTCGGGGGCCTTCCCGATCCGACGGCTGAAGAAGAGCCGGGCGTTCCGGCCGCCCAGGTCGAAATCGAGGATCCGGGCGTCCTGGACGAAGAAGGGCCGCCGCTCGGGGAAGAAGGTTTCGAAGGCCGACAGGTTCACCACCGCCGGGTCGACCTCGACCTGCCCGAAGTCCGGGTTCACCGTGGCGTCCAGGCTGAAGTTGGAGCCCACGCCGTAGCGGAGGTTGAGCCCGGCCCGCCCCTGCACCTCGGATCCGTCGAAGAAGGGGTTCCCCGCCGCCGCCGGTCCCGTGAAGATCTCGCCGGCCACGAAGGGCTCCAGCTCGAACCGGGGCTCGGTCTCGGTGAGCACGAGGCCGGTGAGGCGGCCCGCCTGGCTCACCCGGCCCTCGACGGTACGGGAGACCAGCGCGAAGAAGCTCGTGGAGGTGGAAGCGAGGCGCCGCCGGCTGAAATTCACCCCCCAGGCCTGGGGGGTGTCGCGCGACTCGTAGCGGATCTGGGAGAGCGGGATCCGCATCTCCACCGACCACCCGGCCGAGTCCTGGTGCACGGCCGAGCTCCAGACCGCGTCCCAGTCGACGTCCTCCCGCGTGTCGCGGAAGAGATAGGCGTCGAACTCGACGCCCGATGCGCCCACCCGGAAGAGGTAGCCGGTCTGCCGGTCGAGGTTCGGATCCAGCAGCACTTCGAAGTGGTCGTACTGGCCGCCTTCGTCCCGTCGGACCAGCTGGTCGGCCACCGACGCGGGGTCGTCGTGCATCCGGGCGCCGACGTAGAGCGCCTCCTCGTCGTACAGGATCCGCACCTCCGTGGGCCGGGCGGGCTCGGCGCCCTCCACCGGATCCCCCTGGACGAATCCGGTGGCCGCCGGGGCGCGCCTCCAGGCGTCCTCGGTGATCCGGCCGTCCACGTCGACGGGCCCGGAGCGCCGCACGGCCTCCAGGACGGGGCCGGGGCCGGTGCGGGCCGCGGCGCTGTCCGCGGCCGCCTGGGCGGAGAGAGGGGCCGGGCCCTGGAGCGGGAGACAGGCCGTCCCGGCGGCCAGGGCCAGCGCGGCGGCGAGGTGGGATCGATGCATGCGTGCTGTCGGTCCTCCGGGTGGAATATGAAGGTGAGCCAGGTCCGATTCTGGCGGACCCGGGCCGAGGGAAGGGAGCCTGCCGCCGCGTCCCGGCCGACGCAAGAACACGGCGAGGAGGGAGGGCGCCGGTCGGCGCGCCTTGCGCCGGCCGCGACCTCGCAAAATCCTCCGGGTCATGCCCGACGCGCTGATCTCCTCGACGCCCGGCCTCCTCTTCGTCCTCGCGGCCAACGCCGCCCTGTGGTTCTGGCTCGAGAAGAAGACCGGCTGGACGATGTTCGAGTACGTCCCGCCGCTGATCTTCATCTACGTCCTGCCGGCGGTCTTCTCCAACACCGGGCTCATCGTCAACGAGTCGCCCGCCTACGGCTGGATGGGCGACGTGCTCCTCCCCTTCTTCCTCGTCCTCCTGCTGCTGGACGTGGACGTGCCCGCGACGGTGCGGGTGATGGGGCGGGGCGTGGGCGTGATGCTGATCGGGACGGCCGGGGTGGTGATCGGCGCCCCCATCGGCTTCATGGCCGTGAAGGGCTGGCTGGGTCCCGAGGCCTGGAAGGGCTTCGGGACGCTGGCGGGCTCGTGGATCGGCGGCACCGGCAACATGGCGGCGGTGGCCGAGGGGATCGACACGGGCGGCACGGAGTTCGGCCTGGCCGTGATCGCCGACAACGCGGTGTACCTGGTCTGGCTCCCGATCCTGCTCCAGTCGAAGAAGCTGGCGGGACCCTTCCACCGCTTCACCCGGGTGACGGCCGAGCGGCTGGAGCAGGTCACCGAGGGCGCCGAGGGGCTGGCCGGCGGGAAGGACGACGAGCCCCCGGCGATGCGGCACGTCGTCTACCTGATCGCCATCGGCTTCGGCACCGTCTACGTGGCGAGCCAGATCGCCGGCGCCCTTCCCGAGGTCGGCCCGGTGCTCACCGAGAGCACGTGGCGGATCCTGCTCGTGACGTCGATGGGGCTGGGCCTCTCCTTCACGCCGGCGCGGGAGATCCCGGGCAGCCACGAGCTGGCCATGGCGCTGGTCTACCTCTTCGTGGCCCGGATGGGGGCCAGCGCCTCGGTGGAGGGGCTGGCGGGACAGGCCCTGCCCTTCGTGGCGGGGGCCTACCTGTGGATCTTCATTCACGGCGGCTTCATCGTCCTGGCCTCGCGCCTGCTGAAGAGTGACGTCCACACGGCGGCCATCGCCAGCGCGGCGAACATCGGCGGGGCGGCGAGCGCCCCCATCGTGGCGGCCTACCACGACGACCGGCTGGTGCCGGTGAGCATCCTGATGGCGCTGGTGGGCTACGCGGTGGGGAACTACGCGGCGTTCGGGGCGGCGTGGCTGTGCGCGGCGGTGGCGTAGGCGGCCCGACCCGACGACGGGGGTGGCTCCGACGGGTGGGCGGGGGCTCGGCTCGCTGTGAGGACGGAGCCGGGCTCGTCAACCTCCGCCGGCCGGCGGGAGCGTTAGGTCCACCTCGACGACGTCGATCGGCTCGTCGCCGCTGAGCCGTCTCCGAAGCGTGACCACGAAGGTCCGGACCTCGGAGGGCCCCAGGTCCGGTCGATCGGCCGGCGGCCGGGCTTCGACCTCCAGGCATACCTGCCGGGGCTCGAATCCGGGGCCCGTGTCGGACACGCCGGGGAGTGCGTCGAAGCGGCCGTCGCTGGCAGTCGTGCCCGTGATGGAAGAGAGCACCGGAGAGACACAGTCGTCGGTCTCGTGCAGGGTCAGCGTTACCTCCGCCTCGGCCACGGCGGCACCGGAAGGATCGGTAACCTGGCCCTGCACCCGTACGTTCGCCGGCTCCGGATGACCGGCCACGTCTCCCGATTCGCAGCCGGAGAGAACGAACGACAAGACGATCAGGGTGAAAGCAGCTCCCAGCGTCTCGGTCGCCCGCGGGCGACGCGCCCTTTCACTTGGCAGGCGTTCCATCAGAAACCCCCGTCCGACTCACACTGGAAGCTCTCCCGGTCACCCGTGCAGTCGCTGAAGTCCCCATCGGGGCCGTCGCATCCGCCGCCGGCGACGGTCTCCAGGCCGTCGCAACTCAGGCTCGTGTTCGGATCCAGGTCGTCCCGAATGCCGGTGATGGGGCTGAACCACCAGTGGCCATCGTCGTTATCGACGGTTGTGGCCCACACGACGCCCGCTAGCCGTGTGTTCACCTCTTCCGAGGACGAGAAAGTCGCCACCACGGGCGAGCCGCTGTCCCCCTTGTCGGGCGTGATCGCTCCGTCCCCGTTGTCCACTTTGAACTGGCAGAGAAGACCGGACCCGTCCGGGTAGTCGCTGTGATCTATGAGGTTGTCGAGCTCGTAATCGACGCACGTCTGGATGATCGAGCCGGTCTCCCAGCCCGTCTGGTGGCCGACGTAGTACACCGTCAACCCGTCCGTGAGGCCGTGATACTCGTCGATGAGCTGGAAGTGGGGACCGGCGATGTCGATGACGATGGATTCACAGTTCCTGCATTCCGGGCGGGCCAGATAGCCCAGGGAATCGGCAACGTTGGAGTTGTACTCGACGAAGGCGGCGTCGGAGTACCGGCATCCGCCGGAGAACGTGCAGCCGTCGAGGGACGTCAAGAACGGCGGATCGATCACCTCCGTCCCGACGGCAACTCCTGGATTGGGTTGCGAGAATTCCGTCTCGTTCAATTGTCCGGCTTCACCTGTGCAGTGGGCCGCCGTGACGAATCCTCGTCCGTCTTCCCAATGCCGCGCGTTGAAGCCGACCGTGCAGTCGACGTTCACTCCTCCGACGACCGGCCGAAATTCGTCGTCCAGGTGAGCTCCTGCCACATTTACGGGGTCGGCCGTTCGCAACGCGAAGAGATCTCCCGGGACCCCTGCGGCCAGGAGCCTTTCCCGCACGGATTGCTGATCCCGGCCGGGTGTGATGCCGGCCTCCAGACGGTTCTCCGCTTCGGCGACGTCCGTCCAGGCGCCGCCGTGGCCGAAGACCACCTTGCGGAAGGTCCGGTACCAGCTCATCAGGTCGGCGAAGCTGCGGTCGGTCCGCCGGAA